>NZ_CP034142.1:3900000-4200000 GCF_003994855.1 Marinobacter sp. NP-4(2019) | reverse complement strand
GATACAGACACAGGTATCCACCATCATGGTGCTCGGTCCGAATCCTTTGATGGACAGCCTGAGCTTCGCTGGTGAAGTGGGCGTTAACCGTGTGAACGGCTATGAGTCCTCAGAGCTTCACAGTGACCGCTCTGCCTGGGGAGTGACTGCCCGGCTGACGCCGGAATACTACGGAATCTACCCGGGGCTGGACATGAAGCTGCCACTCACGGTGAGCCACGGTGCCAACGGGGTTTCTTCGATCCCAGGCACGTTTACCGAGGGGGTGACCAACGCGAGCATTACAGCCGAGTTCAGTTACCTGGATAACTACCAGGCCACCCTGGGCTACACCGGCTACTTCGGCAGCGCTGAAGACAACAAGCAAAAGGATCGCGATTTCGTATCGATGAGCCTTTCCTACACCTTCTAACAAGTACAAGACCGTAGAGATAATCAGTATGAAAACCTCAAACTACAAGCGTAACTTGGCGGCGGCTGTGGTAACGGCCTCTCTTGGCTTCTCCATGGTGGTAGAGGCGGCGGTGTCTGCGGACGAGGCTGCACGCCTGGGCGCCGAACTCACGCCCTTTGGTGCCGAGCGTAATGGTAATGACAGCGGCACTATTCCGGCCTGGTCACCGGAGCCGATGGCAATTGAAAAGGTTTTGCAGGACGAGCCCGAATTCACCATTACCGCCGCCAACTACCTGCAATACACAGACCAACTGATTCCCGGGCTTGAGGCAATGTTCGAAAAGTATCCGGACAGCTTCAAGATGAACGTCTACCCGACACGACGCACTCACCGCATGCCGCAATGGGTCTATGACAACATCCGGGAGAACGCCACCGAAGCGACGCTGGTGGCCGGTGGCAACGGCGTGGAAGGAGCCTATGGTGGAACGGCGTTCCCGATTCCTGAAAGTGGTGAAGAGCTGATCTGGAATCATATCACCCGTTGGCGCGGGGAGGGGCAGTCTTCGGACGTTGCTGCTTATGGCGTCTATTCTGATGGAAATATTACCTACACCCGTAACCAGGTCGAACAGAAGTATACCTATTATCAGGAAGGCCAAGAGGATCAATGGGATGGCCTCAATGGTTTTTACTTCCAGGAAACCGTGGAGCCGAGTCGTCGAAGCGGTGAGCTGTTGCTGCTCCACGAACCGATGAATCCGGGCCTCGAGCCACGTAAAGCCTGGCAGTATATCCCTGGCCAGCGCCGGGTGCGTCGGGCCCCAACCGTAGCTTATGACACCCCTACTCCCACCTCCAATGGCATGGCCGTCTTTGATGAGACCTTCCATTTCAATGGTGCGCTGGATCGTTACGACTGGACACTGGTGGGCAAGCAGGAAGTATTCATGCCCTATAACGACAACCGGTTCATCAACGCCGTGGACGAAGGCGTAGAGGTTGAGGAGTTGTTTACCGCAGGTCATCCAAACCCGGATTTCCGACGTTGGGAACTGCACCGGGCCTGGGTTGTTGAAGCCACTCTCAAGGAAGGTAAACGCCATGTCTATGCCAAGCGTCGTTTCTACATAGACGAGGACTCTTGGACTGTGGTGATGTCTGAGGCTTACGACGGCCGTGGTGACCTGTGGAAGGTGAATTACGGCAGCCCGTACTATGCCGAGGAACTGCCCGGCGTGGTGGTCTCCGGCAATATCTACCAGGATTTGCTGTCTGGCCACTATTACGTCCACCCCTATACCCGCGAAACGTTCCACAAAGGTGGGGAGGATGATTTCTACTCCACCCAGAACCTGCGTCGTCAAGCGCGTCGCTGAGTGTCAATTGGAGACCAACGGTCCCCCCTTTGGGTGACCGTTGGTCCACGTTTCGCAGGTAGGTGTTGATATGAAGTCGATATTCTCTGCTCGTGCTACCCAGCAACGAGCCCGCTTGCATCTTGGTGTGGCCACTCTTTTGACCGCAACCTTTTTGCTGCCAATGGTCAGTAATCCGGTTCGAGCTGCAGAGGACGCTCTGGAGGCTCCGGCGGTAGCCAGTGACCTGGTGTCCCGGTCACTGCTGTTGGATGTGACCAAAGTGGGGAGCCGTCTGGTAGCCGTGGGCGAGCGTGGTCATATTCTGTTTTCGGACGATTCGGGCCTTAGCTGGCATCAGGCGGACGTTCCGGTTCGTGTCACGCTAACCGCTGTTTCGTTTCCAACCCCCACGCATGGTTGGGCGGTTGGCCACGACGGTGTGATTCTCCATAGCAATGATGGTGGCGAGACCTGGCGCAAGCAGCTTGATGGTCATCAAATCAATGAGCTGGTGGAAAAGCAGGCCCAGGCCCTGCTGGCGGATGCCGAAGCCGGGGTGGGCGATGAGCGACTTGCCGTTTCGCTCGAGGACATGGCCATCCTCGCCGAGGACGCCCAGGCCTTTTTGGAGGAGGGCCCCACCCGGCCGTTGCTCGACGTTTCCTTTAGCAATGAGCGAGAAGGAATTGTGGTTGGCGCCTTTGGTCTGATTCTACAAACCCGGGACGGTGGTGCCAGTTGGCAATCCCTGATTGGCCAGGTTGAGAACGCCTTCGGCTTCCACCATTACGCCGTTGAACGGCTGGGCGGTACCGTTTTTGTTGCCGGCGAGGCCGGTGGGTTGCATCGCTCCCGAGATTCCGGAGAGAGCTGGGAGCGCCTTGAGTCTCCTTACGATGGCTCCTTCTTCGGCCTTGTTGGTGATGCCTCCCGTAACCTTTTGATCGCCTACGGCTTGCGCGGACATGTGTTCCAGTCCCGCGACCAGGGCGACACCTGGCAGAGGGTCCGGACACCTATCGACTCATCGATAGAGGGGGGAGCGATTCTTCCCGATGGCAGTGCGCTCCTGGTGGGTCATGGTGGCGTCTTGCTTAACGGTAAGGTCGGCGACCTGAGCTTCACCTCACACCACCTCGGCAGCCGCGGAACGTATAGCGCCGTAACCGGCGTTGACGAGCACCACGCGATTATTGTCGGGCAGGGCGGTATCCACCGCATAGCCCGGTCCTCGCTCAGCGAAAAGGTGAACTGAGATGAGTCACAAACTTTCCGATATTGAACACCACCTGGCGCATCCCCTTGAGGATTCGGAGCCGGTACTGGAGCGGTTGTTTTTTGGTCAGAGACGGCTTTTTATCCTGCTGTTTGCCCTGATCACACTTTTCCTGGGTTACCAGGCGTCCCAGCTTCGTCTGGATGCCAGCTTTGAGAAAATGCTGCCGACCTCTCATCCCTACATCCAGAGTTATCTGGAGAACCAGGAGGCACTCAAGGGAGCAGGGAACTCTATACGCATCGCGGTGGAAACCACCGAGGGCGACATCTTTAATGCGGAGTTTCTGGAGACGCTGAAGCAGGTCCATGACGAAGCATTCTTCATTTCCGGCGTGGATCGCTCGGCGTTGCTGTCCATCTGGGCATCGGGAGTGCGCTGGACGGAGGTCACCGAGGAAGGGTTTGCCGGTGGCCCGGTGATGCCGAACAACTACGACGGCTCCGCAGAGAGTCTTGCCCAACTGCGGGAAAATGTTCAGAAGTCCGGTCAAGTGGGCGCTCTGGTCGCCAACGACTTCCGCTCTGCGGTGATCTACGCGCCCCTGTATGAGCGCGATCCGGAAACCGGCGAGCCGTTGAACTACCAGAACTTTGCTCGTGACCTGGAAACGTTATTACGAGACAAGTACCAGACCGATTCCATCAAAATTCACATCATCGGCTTTGCCAAGCTCGTTGGCGATCTGATTGAGGGTGCCACCCAGGTGGCGTTCTTCTTCGCCGTGGCCCTGGCTATTACCGCGATACTGCTGTACCTGTATTCGCGCTGTCTGCGAGCGACCGGTGTGGCTCTGGCCTGTTCGATCATTGCGGTCGTTTGGCAACTGGGTTTGCTCTCGATTTTCGGCTACGGGCTCGATCCGTACTCCATGCTGGTGCCTTTCCTGGTGTTCGCGATAGCCGTCAGTCACGGCGTGCAGGTGATCAATGCCATCAGCCATGAAGCGGGTCGCGGAGCCAGTCGAGAATTTGCTGCCCGACTGGCTTTCCGGAGTCTCTATGTGGCGGGGCTCACCGCGCTGATCAGCGACGGCATTGGCTTTGCGACCCTGATGGTGATTGATATCCAGGTGATTCGCGACCTGGCCGTCGCCGCCAGCCTGGGGGTTGCGGTCATCATTCTCACCAACCTGGTCCTGCTGCCCTTGTTGATGTCCTTTGTTGGCGTCAGCCGTTCAAGCATCGAACGCCAGGAGCGGGTGGAGCACAAGCCCCGCCATCCGCTGTGGGATCGAATCGTGGCCTTTACCGATCCACGGGTTGCCCTGATTGCCGTGTTGGTCGCGGCGGCTGGCATGGGCTACGGCATCTGGAAGCAGCAGGACCTGAAAATTGGTGACCTGGACGCCGGTGCGCCGGAATTGCGCCCGGATTCCCGTTACAACCAGGACATTGCCTTCTTTGGCGAGAACTACTCAACCAGTACTGACCTGTTTGTGGTGATGGTGGATACGCCGGCTCAGAAATGCTCTGCCTACGCCACCCTGGACGCCATGGATCAGCTTCAGTGGCGGCTTGAGAACCTGGAGGGCGTGCAGTCCACACGCTCGCTGGCAAACTTTGCCAAGCGCTACATGTCGGCCTCCAGCGAAGGCTCGATCAAATGGTCCGCGATCAGCCGCAATCAGCAGCTGATGGATGCGGCCTCGATTCAGGCGCCAGGCAGCCTGACGACACCCAACTGTGACCTGAATCCGATCCTGGTTTATCTGGAAGATCATCAGGCCGCCACCCTGGAGAGCGTGGTCAGCACGGTTGAAGCCTTTGCCGCTGAGTATGACACCGACGAGGTGAAGTTCCTGATGGCGGCCGGCAATGCCGGCATTGAGGCGACCACCAACATTGTTATCAGCGAGGCTCATCTGACGATGCTGGCCTGGGTCTACGGCGTGGTCACCCTGTTGTGCTTCCTGACCTTCCGCTCGCTGCGTACCGTGGCCTGCATCATGCTGCCATTGGTGCTGACCTCACTGTTGTGTCAGGTGTTGATGATGTACCTGGATATCGGCGTCAAGGTATCCACCCTGCCGGTGATCGCGCTCGGGGTCGGGATCGGCGTGGATTACGGCATCTACATCTGCAGCAAACTGCAGACCTACCTGAAACAGGGAATGCCGCTCAGAGAGGCTTACTTCCACACGCTGAATACCACCGGCAAGGCGGTTGCCTTCACCGGGCTCACGCTTGCTATCGGCGTTGGTACCTGGGCCTTCTCGCCGATCAAGTTCCAGGCCGATATGGGCATCCTGCTCGCCTTCATGTTCCTGTGGAACATGCTGGGTGCGATGTTGCTGCTGCCGGCTCTGGCGCATTTCCTGATGCCCCGCGGAGACGTGCCTGAGGCAAACCGGAAAAGATCAATGGAAGAAGTCGAGAAAGACGTCGTGAGTAACAGAGTTGCCTTGACGGAGTAGCCAGGGTGGACCCTTGGGGGCGGGGGTGTTGTGACCCGCCCCATTTTTTCTCGCTTAACTGACCGCGAACGAGCCAACAAGAACAGAGAGAACTGACATCATGCAGACCAAAATCATCGAACCCGCTGGTGCTGCCCGACAAGCGCCTCTTTTGATCAAGAGCATCCTCCAGGCTTCCCAGCGCCACGAGGTGGATAACGAAATCGTCTATCGCGGTGAGCATCGCTACGATTACCGGACGCTCTACCAGCGGGTCTGCCGGCTCGCCAATCTACTGGAAAACGAAGGTATCGGGCCCGGAGACACCGTCGCCGTGCTTGACTGGGACAGTCATCGTTATCTGGAGTGCTATTTCGCGATACCGATGATTGGCGCCGTGCTCCATCACGTGAACATCCGCCTGGCCGACGAGCAGATTCTGTACACCATGAACCATGCCGAGGATCGGCTGGTGCTGGCCCATGAAGATTTCCTGCCACTTCTGGAACGGCTGAGTCCGAGCCTGGATACGGTAGAGCGTTACATTGTGTTGCAGGACCAGGGCAGCGCTCCGGAGACCCGCCTGCCGCTGCGCGGGGAGTATGAGGCGATGATGGCCGAGGCGAGCCCGACCTACGAATTCCCGGAATTCGATGAGAATTCGGTGGCCACCACCTTCTACACCACCGGCACGACGGGCAACCCCAAGGGCGTTTACTTCACCCACCGTCAGCTGGTTCTGCATACCCTCAACAGCGTTAGCTTCGGTGGTGCCTACGCCAGTATGCCCATGCTGCGTTCCGACGACATTTACATGCCGTTGACCCCGATGTTCCACGTGCATGCCTGGGGCGTCCCCTACGCGGCCACCATGCTGGGGGTCAAACAGGTTTACCCGGGGCGTTACGAACCCAATGCCCTGGTTGAACTGATCCGCAAGGAAGGTGTGACCTTCTCTCATTGTGTCCCCACTATTGTACAAATGATCATGACCTGCCCGGCTGGAAAGGACGCCGATCTGTCTGGCTGGAAGGTGGTGATTGGCGGCAGCGCCCTGTCTCAGGGGCTGGCGCGTCAGGCCCTGGAGCGGGGCATCGACATCTTCAGCGGTTATGGCATGTCCGAGTCCTGCCCGACCATCAGCCTGTCGCACCTGAGCAAGGCCGTACGCGAACTGCCATTGGAAGAGCAAATCCCTTACCGCATCAATACCCGGATCTCCAACCTGGTGGACGTGCGCTTGCTGGACGCTGAGGGCAACCCCCAGCCTCACGATGGCAAAGCCACCGGCGAGATCGTGGTCCGTGGCTCCTGGCTGACCCAGGGATACTTGAAGGAACCTGAAAAGAGCGAGGAGCTGTGGGCCGGTGGCTGGATGCACACTGGAGACATCGGCAGCCTGCACCCGGATGGCACGCTGGAGATCAAGGACCGTCTCAAGGATGTGATCAAGACCGGCGGGGAATGGATCTCGTCCCTGGAACTGGAAGATCTGATCAGCCGCCATCCCGACGTGGATAGTGTGGCCGTGGTGGGCCTGCCGGATGCGGATTGGGGCGAACGTCCCCACGCGCTGGTCAAGTCCCGTAGTGGCGACCTCACGCCGGATGACATTCGCAGCCACCTCATGGGATTTGTCGACGAGGGCCGGATTAACAAGTGGTGGATTCCACACAGCATCCGAATGGTGGACGACATTCCCAAGACCAGTGTCGGAAAGTTCGACAAGAAGCAGATCCGGGTATGGGCAGCGAATCAGGGCGAGGCAGAAACAGGCTCTTCGGATTCCTGAATCTGTCCTGACGCATTTTAACAAGACAAAGAGTATTTCCGATGGCGGACCAATTCGACTACGACCAGATTATTATCGGATCCGGTTTTGGGGGCTCCTGCAGTGCCTTACGTCTCAGCGAGAAGGGGCACCGTGTCCTGGTGCTCGAAAAAGGGCTGCGTTGGGAGGACAAGGATTTCTCTGACAATTCCTGGAATTTAAAGAAGCTGCTCTGGGCACCCGGGCTTGGCCTGAAAGGCAACATGCAGCTCAGCGTGACCAACAAGATCACTGCCGTGCATGGCGTGGGCGTGGGCGGTGGCTCCCTGGTCTATGCCAATATTCACCTGATTCCCAAGGACGAGGTGTTCACCTCGGGGCCCTGGGTCAAGGTGCATGACGACTGGAAGGACCGCCTGATGCCGTTCTACGGCCTGGCCCAGCGCATGATCGGGGTGACCAAGAGCCATTACGAGAATGCGGCTGACGAGGCACTCAAGGAAACAGCCAGGCGTATGGGGCGTGAGGACACCTACCAGACAGTCAACACGGGAATCCTGTTCCCGGAGAACCTGGATGATGCCAGCGGTGCCGACCGTGGCGACCCCTACTTTGAAGGGAGCGGTCCCCAGCGTAACAGTTGCCGCTACTGCGGTGGCTGCATGATGGGTTGTCGTCACAATGCCAAGAACACCCTGGTCAAGAACTACCTGTGGTTTGCTGAACGCAACGGCGTGGAGATCCGTGCTGAAAGCGAGGTGACACGCATCGAGCCACTGCCGGGGGCAGACGGCAAGCGGGATGGCAGTGCTGGCTACGAGCTTACCATCCAGACCTCCACTGCCCGCGTGTTCAAAAAGCCGTACAAACTGCGCTGCCGGGGTGTTGTGGTCTCGGCGGGTGTATTCGGCACCATCCCCTTGCTGCTCAAGGCAAAGGAGGTGGATAAAACCTTGCCGAATATCTCCAACGAACTGGGGCGTCAGGTGCGAACCAACTCGGAAACCCTGATTACCAACACCGGCCGGTTCCCCGATGCCGAGGGTAATCCCCAGGAAATCTGCCATGGACCCAGCATCACTTCCATGTTCGATCCCGACGATGAGACCCGTATCGAGGTGACCCGCTTTGCTCGATACGGTGATGCCAACTTCCTCACCCAGAGCGCGGTACCGCTGGTTGATGCGGCAGGGGGAATCCCGCGGCCGGTACGCATGTTGATCAACATGATTCGTCATCCCGTCAAGACGTTCCGCATGCTTAACCCGGTCGGCAAGTCCCGTAACAGCATCATGTTCCTGGTGATGCAGACCCGGGACACCTTCGTGCACATACGCACCAAGCGACCCTGGTATCGGTTGTTTCGCTCCACCTGGTCGGTTTACCAGGATAAGGACGACAATGCGCTGTCGATCTATTTCCCCCTCGCCCACAAGGCGGCGCGGCACTATGTTGACGCCGCCGGGGGCGGGCAATCCGGCAACATCGCCACGGAAGTGCTCAGCGGGGCGCCGACCACGGCTCACCTTATGGGCGGGGTGGCCATCGGCAAGGGACCGGAAGACGGCGTCGTGGATGACACCGGGAAGGTGTTTGGCTATCACAACCTGCGGGTCATTGATGGCTCGTTGATCCCGGGCAACCTCGGCGTTAACCCATCGCTCACCATTCTCGCGCTCAGTGAATACGCATGGTCGAGGGAGCCGGTATTCAACGCCGAAAGAGCGGCTGCGATTAAACCGATCCATTTCTCGTCACCCTTGCCTGGCCAGTGTTCACACCTGACAGGTACCGGCGATCTGCACAAGGTCATCGTCACCGACCGGACGGCTGCCGACCCAATGACTCAAGGAGTTGATGCATGAATGCTCCCATCCACAATCCAACCTCCAACACTGCTGACGGACTGCACGATCAACTGATGTGTCAGCGTGAGGCTTATCTTTCAAATCCGGTGCCTGATTACCGCTCCCGTGTCAGAGATCTCCAGTCTCTGGCACGTATGCTGAAAGATCACCGGGAGGAGATTCTGCAGGCAATCAGTGACGACTTCGGAAACCGTTCCCGGCATGAGACCCTGCTCTGTGAATACACGATGGTGCTGGGTGATATCCAGCACACCCTAAAAAAACTCAAGCGCTGGATGAAGCCCCAGCGCCGGGGCGTTGACCTGAATCTGTATGCCGGTGCCAGGAACCGCGTCGTTCCACAGCCGCTGGGAGTGGTCGGGGTAATCGTGCCGTGGAATTTTCCGCTCAATCTCAGCCTGGCGCCGCTGGTCAGCATTTTCGCTGCGGGCAACCGCGCCATGGTTAAGATGTCAGATCGCTCAAGCCGCCTGGCGGCGCTATTTGAGAGGGTCAGTAGTGACTACTTCCCCAAGGAGAAGCTGGTCTTTATCCGGGATGACGACGCAACCCTGGGGCCTGAATTCTCTGCATTGCCCTTCAATCATTTGTTGTTTACCGGATCTACAGAAACGGGACGGAAAGTGATGGTTAATGCCGCCCGGAACCTGACGCCAGTAACGTTGGAACTGGGAGGCAAGTCTCCGGCCATCGTGGGTGATGATTTCCCCCTCCAGACCGCCGCCGAACGCCTGTTGCAATGGAAACTGCTCAACGCCGGCCAGATCTGCGTGACCGTGGATTACCTGTTTCTGCCGAACGACAAGGTTGAGCCCTTTGTCGAACATGCCAAGGCCATTGTCGCCAGCCGTTATCCGGATCTGGACAGCGTGGACTACACCTCGATCATTGACGATGCCTCCTACCAGCGGCTTTGGGAAACCCTCGAAGATGCACGCGCCAAGGGCGCCCGGGTGATCCCGCTGAGTACCAGCAGTGGCAACGAGAAACTGCGGAAGTTCCCGCCGCATATTCTGTTGAATGTAACCGACGACATGCTGGTGATGCGACGGGAGATATTTGGCCCCTTGCTGCCGATTAAGACATACCAGTCCCCCCAGGAAGTGATTGACTACGTCGGCCGTCGCCCGAGTCCACTGGCCCTTTACCCTTTCACCAATGATTCGCGCCTGCGTGATTTGTTGATCGAACGTCTGCCCTCCGGTGGTGTGTCGGTGAACCAGTGCCTGCTGCACGTCGGGCAACACGACCTGCCATTCGGGGAGTGGGAGACAGTGGAATGGGGCATTACCACGGTCGCGATGGGTTTATGAACTTCTCCAAGTTGCGTCCGATCCATCACCAGGCGCCGTTCAATACCATGTCGTTACTGGCACCGCCTTACAAGGCACGGGCTAATCGCATTCTGAACCTGATGCAGTGGCTTTATCGTCGGCTCGGGTGAGCGACGAAAGATAAGATGAAGCACTAACAATAAAGAGAAATATGCTGATGCCTCAATCATCCAATATTGTCCAGCGCATCAACCGGTCGAGGGCCGGAGCGTTAGTGAAGGGCGTATTCGAGAAAATTGGCTTTTTTGATTTGTCGGTGAAGATCAAGCTGATCATAGGATTTGGCTTGATTCTGGCGCTAATGGCTTTGCTGATTGCCAATGGGCACGTCAAAAAGGCCATAGTCTCGGAGCATTTGTTGAAGGCTGAAGAATATGACCGGGTGGCTCAGTCTGTTCAGTCAGCCATAATCGCAGAAAAAGAATTCTCTCTGGGGCGTGACAAAGAAAAACAAGAGGAGTTTTTCCGGCACCTGTCCGAGGCGACTTCTGTCATTGAGGTTCTGATTGATAAATATGGAAGGGATAACGAATTCTATTCTACAGGAGAGCTCCACGACCTGGTTTCAGATTATAAGCGTAGTTTCCAGGCCTATGTTGAGTCTATTGGCAATCGTGAAACCCTGAGTAGTTCCTCGATTCTGCCATCGGAAGATCTCGAAATTGGACGTGTGCAAGGTGATAAGCAGGCAGAAATATATCTAAACACTATGTCTAAAGCCTCTCGGCGCTCCATTGCATTGTCGCGTGAAATAAGTAATCACGAAAAAAGCCAGGGCAATGACATGAGAGACAGGATGGAGTTTGAAGCCATCGTCGGCAGCGTTGGTGCATTGGGTTTTTCCATTCTGGCAGCCTGGGGAATTAATTACTCCATTGTTCCGCCCATTCGCGCAGCGCAGGCCTTTGCCGAAAGAGTGGCTGCGGGTGACTTGACTGAATCCATCTCCTATTCATCCAAAGACGAGATTGGCCAGTTGATTAACTCACTGTCCAACATGACCGTCGGACTCCGCAATATAATTCAGAGCCTGCAATCCTATTCGGACCAGGTGGCATCTTCTTCAGAGCAACTTACCGTGATCACGGAACAAACCCAGTCGGGCGTTAATTCGCAGAAACTGGAAATAGATCAGATGGCCACAGCCCTTCAGGAGATGGCTTCCACAATAAACGAAGTTGCCCAGGCAGCAGAAACAGCGTCCGGCGCTTCCCAGGATGCCAATAAAGCCTCGCATCAGGGCTACCACCTGGTAGCCCGGAACAGAGACGTAATTTCTCAATTGGCCTCGGAAGTTGGTGAATCCTCGGTACAGATTGAGGCAGTCAATGAAGAGTCTGAATCAGTGTCCAGGGTTGTGGAAGTCATCAAGTCAATTGCTGACCAGACAAACCTCCTTGCACTAAATGCTGCAATAGAGGCTGCTCGTGCTGGAGAGCACGGTCGTGGTTTCTCCGTGGTTGCTGACGAAGTTCGTGGCCTTTCGAAAAGAACCCAGGAATCTACGGAAGTCATAGAGAAGATCATTGTCGCTCTGCAGGATAAAGCCAGACTGGCCGTTGAGTCCATGCAGAGCAATGCGGTCTCGGCCACATCCAGTGTGGCTCAGAGCGAGGATGCCAGCAACGCATTACGACAAATCTCCGAAGCCGTTGACCGTCTGTCCGACATGAATTTGCAGATCGCCTCGGCGGCGACTGAACAAAGCGCTGCCTCTGAAGAAATCAGCAGAAGTGTTGCCCGGATAAGCCATATTGCAGAGGAAACCGCGACCGGGGCGAGGGAAACGCTCTCGGCGAGCCTGAGCCTGGCCTCTTTAAGCCAGGAATTGCGGCAGGTAACAGACAGGTTTCAGGTTTGAGGTTTGTTTTGGATGGCAAACCGTTTTGTTAGCTCAACACCACGAACACAGAGTTCCAGATCCAACACATGAAATTGATGAATGCATCAATGTATTCAAGGAGTAGTTCGATGACCCCCAAACGATTCCTGGAGTTCAAGACCAAAAGATGGTTAATGCCGACCATGGCTTGCCTGTTGGCCTCCACGGCCTACGCAACCGATCCAAAACCCGCAACCGAAACGACCCGGAACGCCAACGCGGCGGTACTCAAGGAGCTGCCATTTGATGACCGGCGCGACTTCGAGGCTACTGACCGGGGTTTCATTGCGCCACTTCCCAATGAGGGCGTGATCAAGACCGACGAGGGCGGCCCGGTGTGGGATCTTTCCTCCTATCAGTTTGCCAAGGGAAAGGAGGCTCCGGACACCGTCAACCCCAGTCTCTGGCGCCAGATGCAGTTGCTGTCCAAGGGCGGTCTGTATGAAGTCATACCGGGTATCTATCAGGTCCAGGGCGTTGATCTTTCCACGATTACCTTCATCGAAGGGGACACCGGCATCATCGTGGTCGATCCTTGCATCACCAGAGAGACCGCAAAGGTAGCGCTTGACCTCTATCGTGAACATCGCGGCGACAAACCGGTGGTGGCGGTGATTTATACACACAGCCATATCGACCATTTTGGCGGGGTCCGCGGCGTGGTGGACGAGGCAGATGTCCGGTCCGGCAAGGTCCGGATCATAGCACCTGAGCATTTCGTGGAAGAAGCGCTCAGTGAAAACGTGTTTGCCGGCAACCACATGAGTCGCCGCGCCAGCTACATGTACGGCGTGCTGTTGCCCCAGGGACCGCAGGGTGCTGTGAGCACCGGCCTGGGTCTGGGTATTTCCACCGGAGAATCGACTCTGATCAATCCTACCGACTACGTCACCGATACCGGCCAGACCATGGAAATCGATGGACTGGACTTCGAGTTTCTGATGGCACCCGGTAGTGAGGCGCCGGCCGAGATGCATTTTTACATTCCGGAGCTCAAAGCGCTGACCGCAGCGGAAAATGCCTCCCATACCATGCATAACCTCTACACACTGCGAGGCGCCAAGGCACGGGATGCCAAAGCCTGGTCGGGCTATCTGCATGAAACTATCGAGCGCTGGGGTGATGAGGCCGAGGTGCTTTTTGCGCCGCACCATTGGCCGACCTGGGGTAACGACCAGGTATTGGAAATGCTCAAGAAGCAACGGGATATGTACAAGTACCTGAACGATCAGACCCTGCGCCTGGCCAACCACGGTTACAACATGGTGGAAGCGGCGGAAATGATCGAGCTACCAGATGAGCTGGCCCATTTCTGGCCGAACCGTGGCTACTACGGTTCCGTCAGCCACAACGTCAAGGCGGTCTGGAACTACTACCTCGGTTGGTTTGACGGCAACCCGTCCCGCTTGAATCCGCTACCGCCAGTGGACGCGGGGGAGAAATTCGTGGAGTACATGGGGGGCGCTGCCAATGTGATCGAAATGGCGCGCAAAGACTTTGAAGAGGGCAACTATCGCTGGGTCGCCCAGGTGCTGGACAAGGTGGTCATGGCGGACCCTGAGAACCAGGAAGCCAAGGCGCTTCTGGCAGATGCCTTCGAGCAGATGGGTTATCAGTCGGAAAATGCTCCGTGGCGTAACTTTTACCTGACAGGCGCCCAGGAACTTCGCAACGGCGTGATGAAACCGAACATTTCCAGCACGGCGTCACCGGATATCGTGCGGTCGATGAGTATGGGAATGTTCCTCGATTACATGGCGGTTCAGCTCAATGGTCCGAAGGCTGCAGGCAAGGTTATTCGCATTAACTTCATCCTGCCGGATATTGGGGAAGACTACGGAGTGACGGTTGAGAATGGCGTGCTCAACAGATATGACGACACGTTTGAGAACGCCGATGCCTCACTGACAGTGGATCGCACCAAATTCAACGAGGTGGTCCTGGGTGAATCCGAAATCACTGACTTGTTGGAATCGGGGGAAGCCAGGATCGAAGGCAATGGTGAGAAATTCGCCGAGTTCCTGTCGCTGCTGGACTCTTTCGAACTCTGGTGGCCGATGGTGACGCCGAAAACCTAAGGGCGTATGGCGGTGAGGGGCGCTGCGAGTCAGGCCCCTTCCTGTACCTTCCGGGCTTTGATTGAAAGCATCAGATAGAGGGAAACCTGTAATGACAACGATAAAATTCTCAGGCCTCTGCATTGCGATGTGTGTTGCCATGGCCGCTCATGCGGATGTAAAGCCGGTCACCGTTGAGAATTTTGTTCGGGCGGAGAGCGCCCTTTACTTCGGGGCCGTCGTTAAAGAAGGCGGTTTTGGTCGCTTGAACCATCGCCGAGAGGTTGCCCGACTGGACCAGCAAACGGTCATACGACTTAACCGGGATACGCTGTATTCCGCCATCGTCATCGATCTTGACGCAGCTCCGGCCATCGTGGAAATGCCGGATTCCGGCGATCGGTTTATGTCATTGCAGGTGATCAACGAAGATCACCATACCAAGGCTGTATGGTATGACAAGGGCCGATACCACCTTGCCAGGGAAGATGTCGGGACGCGGTATGTCATGATCGTGGCCAGGACGTTTGTAAACCCCGGGGATCCGCGCGATCTTGAACAGGCGCATACCGTTCAGGATGCGTTGCGAGTAGAACAGTCCGAAGTGGGAACGTTTGAAGTTCCTGACTGGGACCCCGCCAGTCAGAAGCGAGTGCGGGATGCACTCCTGACACTGGCATCCACTTTGCCGAACACCAACGGCATGTTTGGCGATGAGCACGAGGTCGATCCGGTACGACATCTGATCGGAGCGGCATTCGGGTGGGGTGGCCAGCCGGAGTCCGAGGCTACCTATCTTAATGTCACACCACCAGCGAATGATGGCGAGACTATCTACCGTATGACCGTGGCCGAGGTGCCTGTGGATGGCTTCTGGTCGATCAGTGTCTATAACGCTGAAGGGTATTTCGAGCCGAATGAGCTCAATGCCAACACGTTGAATAATGTGACGGCCGAGAAAAACGCTGACGGAACGATCCTTGTTCAGTTCGGAGGCTGTCAGGCTGAAACACCGAACTGTCTTCCGATTACCGAGGGCTGGAACTATATGGTCAGGCTTTACCAGCCTGACGACTCGATTCTGGATGGCTCCTGGTCGTTCCCGGTTGCCGAGCCATTGCCTGAGGGAAACTTATGAACCACCGAAAGTTTTGCTACGCCATTTCTGCAGCGGTTTTGGTTTGCACTTTGACGATTCCTTCTGCCTTCTCCAGTGAACAGGCGAAGCGGGCGGTTAATGTCGACAATTTCAAGCGAGCGGAGAGCGATCTCTATTTTGCCAAGTTTGTTGCGGACGGTGCGTTTGGCCAGTTCACGCATGTGCGAGAACCAACCTCCATTGATAAGCAGGATGTTATCCGGATGAACCGGGATACCCTGTACTCTTTTGCGGTGATTGATCTGGGCGCCGGACCGGTAACGGTCACAATGCCGGAAGCAGGCGAGCGGTTCATGAGTCTGCAGGTGATCAACCAGGATCATTACACGGTTAATGTGAGTTATGGGGGCGGCAAGCATACCGTGACTCCCGACATGGTGGGTACGCGATATGCCATGTTATTGGTCAGGACATTCGTTGATCCCGGAAACGAGAATGACCTGCAGGAAGTGAATTCGTTACAGGACGCCATGACCATTGATCAGGACGAGTCCTCCGAATTTGAAATCCCGCGATGGGATGTGGAGCAGACCGGTCGCATACGCAAAATACTGAATGATCTTGCGAGTGCAAACCGGGGGATAGGGTCTTCCCGAATGTTTGGCACGGAGGAGACAGTAGATCCGGTCTACCATTTAATGGGAACAGCCGCGGGTTGGGGTGGAAACCCTAAAGAGGATGCATACTACGAGGGTGGAGCTCCAGCTGAAAGCTCAGGCGTTTACACCATGACCATACAGGATGTGCCGGTTGATGGATTCTGGTCGGTGAGCGTCTACAACGCACAGGGTTATTTTGAAAGGAATGATCTGAACCGATATTCCATCAACAGTGTCACTGCGAAAAAAGAAGTGGATGGTTCAGTGATAGTTCAGTTTGGTGGGTGTGAGGACTCAAATCCGAATTGCATTCCTACCACTGAAGGCTGGAATTATGTCGTCAGGCTCTACCAGCCACACAAAGAAATTCTAACCGGTGAATGGACGTTTCCAAAGCTGGTTCCGGCAGAGGCTCCGTAATTCAATGAGCACGGTCGGGGTTACCTGAACGTGCATTGCCAGTATTATTGCTGGAACCGTTGAATCACACAGGTTTGGTTGCCACATGCCCGCTTTCCCTGTTGTTGAAGTCCGATCGATGCCACCGGCCCTGAGGGGCTGGGAGATTGAGCGACCGCGGCTGATGGCCAGTCTTTCAGGACCTGTGGTTCCGAGGGTGCTGAAGGTTACGGCAGCGGCGGGTTATGGCAAGACGGTCCTGTTGGCTCAGCTGGCGCAACGCGCTGACAGTGCGAATGCCTGGGTTACCCTGGAGAACAGGGACAACAACCCGAACCGGCTTCTGGCCCAACTCCTGATCGCCTTTGAGTTCGCCGGTGTCCTGGGCGTCGATGTGGTCGCAAAGGCCCTGGAAAAATTACCAACGGATTCCGAATCGGCCTGGACGGATCTGGTCAATGGCGTACGGCGTTTCAGCCGCCCGATCCGGCTACACCTCGACAATCTTGAACGACTCAAGGCTGGCCTGGCCTTAAAACATCTGCAGCGTTTGCTGGACCATGCTCCTGTCAACCTGAGCTTTGTGTTGTCTGGTCGCAGTCAGCCCCCGCTCGGCGTAAGCCGATGGCGATTGCGCGGTGAGCTTGCCGTCGTGGATGAAAGGGAGCTGGCCATGACGGCTGAGGAAATTGGAACTATGTGTTCCGGTGTTTCCCTCAATCTTAGTGAGGTGTTTCAACTGGAAGCAGCGACCGGAGGTTGGGCCGCGGCCATACGGTTATGGCTGGTTGCCTGGCAGGACAGCCAGGGATTGTCAGGGGGGAGGTCACTGTTCGATCCGGTTGTAACTGATCAGGCGCAGCGGTATCTGGGCGAATTCCTGGAAGACGAAGTCTTCAACCATTTGCCAGCCAGGCTGTACCAGTTTCTCCGTGATACCTGCGTCGTGAACAGCTTCAATGAGGAGCTGGCGGGGTTGCTGAGCGGGCAGAATTCGGTGTCCGGTATTCTGGGCCGGTTGCAGCGTGAGCATCTGTTTGTCTATACAGAGCCGCACCAGGAAGGATGGTTTCGTTACCATCCGATGTTTCGTCAGACCATGGCAAGGATTCGTGAGCGGGACGATCCCGACGGCACGAAAGTCTTGCACGAGAAGGCTGGTGATTGGTTGCTGGCGCAAGGGCATTATGGCGAGGGGCTCTACCAGTATGCCCGTAACCAGAGCTTTTCAATGTTGTTGTCGGTGGTGGAAAAACACACCTTCGACCTGTTAAGGGAAGGACAGGTCAACGAAATTGTTGGCTCACTGGCAAAGATTCCCAGTCAGTTGGGGAGCGATCATTTTGCCCTGGCCATTACCGAGGCATCGGTCGCCCATGTGTCCCGTGATATCAATCGGATCAAGGTCTCTATCCATCGATTGGCTCCCCTGCTCCGCAAGGCTTCACCGTACACTGACCTGAAACGGGTTGAGCAGACCATCACCTATCTGAGAAGTCAGATCGCCTATCTTGGCGGTAATCCGAGACACGGACTTCGTCTGTGCAGTGAGGCCCTTGCCAAACTTGACCCCTCGACCCCCTCGCACGCTGCCGAATCGGTGATCCGGTTTCATAAGGCCAATTGCCATCACGCCCTGGGGCAGTTGAGTTGCGCGTATCTCGATGCCAGCCGGGCGCTGGAGGATCTCAGGCGAACCGGGCTGACCGGTTATATAAACACCCTGGGTTTATTGTTGGGGCAAATTGAACTTCAACAGGGGCGTGTTGC
Source organism: Marinobacter sp. NP-4(2019) (assembly GCF_003994855.1). Lineage (NCBI taxonomy): Bacteria > Pseudomonadati > Pseudomonadota > Gammaproteobacteria > Pseudomonadales > Marinobacteraceae > Marinobacter > Marinobacter sp. NP-4(2019). The sequence goes on along the minus strand of NZ_CP034142.1, from coordinate 4,181,733 downwards.
CGAGGCCGAGCAGCGTTTTGAAACCATGACGGCCGCCGCTGACACTCCCCGGGCAACGGCCCACAATTTTTACGATGTCTATTACTACCTGGGTATGGGCATGGTGCGGCGGGATCAGAACAATCTGACGTCGGCGGACACCCTGCTCAACCAGGCGGCAGCCATCGCACTAAGGTTTGAACCGTCCGCGGCCTTGCCGTGGGTGTTCCATCACATGGCGCTGGTGGGGTGGGCCAGGGGGGATAGCACGCGAGCGTTGGAGCTGTGGAAAGAGTGCCAACGGCTTGCCTGGCAGCACCAACACTATGGCATGTATCGGCTGAGCGGCGCCTATCGGGTGCGGTTGGCGCTGAGCCACGGTATTGGAACCGATGATTATGTGGCTCAGTGGCGCCGGGAATGGCAATGGACCGAGCGGCGTTATGGCCCCGACACCTTTCCGGAGGAGCGATTGGCCTGGGCCTGGTGGTGTCATCACCATGGTGAGGTCAAGCTGGCCAGGACATTGTGCGATTCCCTGCTTGATCAATTAGCGGAGGAGGGACAGATTGACCTGATGATTGACGCGTGGCTGTTGAAGGCCAGTATCTTCCGGAGTCAGCAGGACCTCGATCAGGCGGTACAGGCGCTGAATCAGGCAATCACCATGGCTGCGGGGCACCAGTTACCCAGCCTCTTTTTTCGCGAAGGGCGGGAGCTGGTCGACTTAATCAAACAGGCGCTCTCCACGAGGGGACATCACCAGCTGGCGTTGAGCGAATCAGTGGCTCACAGGGAGTTTGTTGAGCAGCAGATTGCCAGGCTTCACGAGTCGCAAGTGAGCCCATCAGTTCCAGACCATTTGTTACCGTTCGAGGCGTTATCACCACGGGAGCACGACGTGTTGAATCTGATGGCAGAGGGAAAATCCAACCAGGAAATTGCCGATACTCTGTTTGTTGGCGTCAGCACCGTCAAGACTCATATCAATAGCATTTTCCGGAAACTGGATGTTTCTACGCGGCAGGACGCCTGTGCCAAGGCCGCCCAGTTCCATTTGATTCGGTAAACGCTGCCCCTTTAAACCGGCTCCACCCCTTCCGGACCCTCATTCCACCCAGATTCCACCCCCCTGGTGGACGCGCGGGTCGCGCCCCTCTGATAAAAATGCGGCATCTGATCATTAACCAGCGCTGATCATCCAGTGTACCTGAATGACAGTGGCGCCACTTACTCAGACCGGACTAAATAGGGCAGGCCCATGACCGATGCATTGTTGAACGAGCGTGATCTCGCTTTCCAGTTGTATGAGGTGCTCAACAGTGAAGCTCTCCTGCAGCGCCCACGATACCGTGAACACAATCGCGAGATATTTGATTCAACCCTGGAAACGGCCCGCAAAATAGCGCAAAAGCATTTCGCGAATCATAACCAGAAGGGCGACGCTAATGAGCCGACGTTTGATGGCAAAAAGGTGCACCTGATACCCGAAACCAAAGAAGCCTGGCAGGCGTTTGCCGAGGCGGGATTTCTGGCGGCCCACCATGACTTCGAAGTGGGGGGGATGCAGTTGCCGGAGGTTGTCCTCAGGGCCTGCATGGCGTATTTCAATGCGGCCAACATTGCCACAACCGGCTACTCATTCCTCAGTATCGGTGTTGGCAACCTGATCAAATCGTTTGCCAGCCAGTCGCTGCAGGAAACCTATTTACCCCCCATGCTTGAAGGCCGCTTCAGCGGCACCATGGCACTGACCGAGCCGGGCCAGGGTTCCGCCCTGGCCGACATCAAGACCACGGCGACCCCGGCGGAGGACGGCCAATACCGGATTCGTGGTCATAAGATGTTCATTTCCGGAGGTGACCACGAGCTCACCGATAACATCGTCCATATGGTTCTGGCCAGGATTCAGGGTGCGCCGGAGGGCGTAAAGGGCATCTCACTGTTCCTCGTGCCCAAATTCCTGGTCAATCAGGACGGCAGTGTTGGCCAACGGAACGACGTGGCCCTGGCTGGCTTGCTCCATAAGATGGGATACCGCAACACCACCTCGACAGTGCTCAACTTCGGTGAGCAGGATGGCGCGGTGGGTTATCTGGTGGGAGAGCCCCATAAAGGGCTGCAGTATATGTTCCAGATGATGAACGAGGCCCGTATCGGCGTGGCTTTGGGGGCATCTGCCCTCGGTTATCAGGGGTTCCTCTATTCCCTGGATTATGCCCGCCAGCGTCCCCAGGGGCGTTTACCCTCCAGCAAGGATCCTTCCAGCAAGCAGGTGCCGATCATTGAACACGCCGATGTCCGACGCATGCTGTTGGCCCAGAAGAGTTATGCCGAGGGTGCACTGGCTCTGAGCCTGTATGCCAGCTCGCTGTTTGAGGATCAGCACACGGCAGATTCTGAAGAGGCCCGAAACCGGGCCGGAACGTTGTTGGACCTGTTGACGCCGATTGTTAAGTCCTGGCCTTCCCGTTATTGCCTGCAGGCCAACGAACTGGCCATTCAGGTTCTGGGCGGATCTGGCTATATCCGTGAGTATCCGGTTGAACAGATGTATCGCGACAACCGCCTCAACCCCATTCATGAAGGAACTGAAGCCATTCACGGACTGGATCTGCTGGGCCGCAAGCTGCCGATGAACAAAGGGGAAGGCTTCCAGATCTTCCGCGAGGAGGTGCAGCGAGTCCTCGACGAGGCGTCGGCATATCCGAAGCTGGGTGGAATGGTCAAGCGGTTGGAGCAGGCCATGGGAACCCTGTCGTTGGTCAATGAGTCGCTGCTGCTGCAATTGGCGCAGGATGTCGACCGCGGACTCGCCAATGCCACCGTCTACCTGGATATGTTCGGCCGGGTGGTCGCCGCCTGGATCTGGCTATGGCAGGCGACGCGTGCGGCAGCGGGCATGAAGATTACCTCTGCCGGTGACGACGACCACAACTTTTACCGAGGAAAAATCCAGGCTGCGGAGTACTACCTGGGCTGGGAATTACCCCAGATTGAATCGCAGGCCACGCTCCTGGCGGAGGGAAATCCGGTTTGTTTCGACATGCAGGACGAATGGTTCTGACCAAAAAGCCACCCATTAATTATTACCCAAGATCAAAATACAGGAACTAACAATGACTGCACGTGTGACTTATCGCATTGACGGTGATATTGCCATCCTGGGTTTGACTCAGCCGCCCGTTAACTCTCTCGGCCAGGCTCTGCGGGCAGAGTTGCAGCAGGCCTATCGTCAGGCACTGTCTGATGATCAGGTGGCAGCCCTGGTGTTGGTGTCGGAGGCGAGGATTTTCTGCGGCGGCGCCGATATCCAGGAGTTCGGCAGCGATCAGGCGTTTGCTTCGCCAGATCTCCCGTCTCTGTTGAACGAACTGGAGGCGTCGCCCAAGCCTGTGGTTGCCGCCATTCACGGCATGGCCCTGGGCGGCGGCCTGGAGTTGGCCCTGGCCTGCGATTACCGGATTGCCGACGTTAAGGCCAGGCTCGGTCTGCCGGAAGTTAACCTGGGATTGATCCCGGGGGCCGGTGGTACCCAGCGGCTGCCCCGCCTGGCCAATGTCAGCCTGGCGCTGGAAATGATTACCTCTGGTCAGCCAATTGCGGCTGAACGGGCGCATGCCTCGGGGTTGTTGGGCCGCCTGAGTCAGGGCGACCTGCTAACTGATGCTCTTGAGTTCACCCGGGAAATCCTGGAGCAGGGGGCTCAGGTTCGCAGTTGTGCGGATATTGAAGTGAACGCCGATGACTTCCCGGCCTCTGGCTTTGATGATTTTCGAGCCTCCATCGCTCGCAAAACCCGCGGATTCTTCGCACCCGAACGTTGTATCCAGGCCATTGAGGCGGCTTGCCGTCTGCCACTGGCTGAGGGGCTGGAGCGTGAGCAGGCCCTATTTAAGGAATGCATGAATACCCCGCAGGCCAGGGCACAGCAACACCTGTTCTTCGCCGAGCGTGAAGCTACCAAGGTGCCCGGTGTGGACTCCGCGACGCCCGCGCGTTCTGTTCGCTCGGTTGCGGTGATTGGTGCCGGAACCATGGGCGGCGGCATTGCCATGAACTTTGCCAATGCCGGCATTCCGGTCAAGCTGCTGGAGCTTAAGCAGGAAGCCCTGGATCATGGGCTGGCCACTATCCGGAAGAACTATGAAATCTCTGCCAAAAAGGGGCGTATGACCGAGACCCAGGTGGAGCAGCGGATGGCCCTGCTGGAAGGAACGCTGAGCTACGAAGACCTGGGCGACGCCGATCTGGTCATTGAAGCCGTGTTTGAAAGCATGGAGGTTAAAAAGGCAGTCTTTTCACGGCTTGATGAGGTGTGCAAGCCAGGCGCAATTCTGGCGTCGAATACCTCTACTCTTGACCTGAACCAGATTGCGTCGTTTACCAAACGCCCCCAGGATGTCATCGGCCTGCATTTCTTCAGCCCTGCCAACGTCATGCGGTTGCTGGAAATTGTACGGGGTGACCAGACTGCCGACGATGTCATTGTTACCGCCTTGCAGGTGGCAAAAGCCATACGCAAGGTGCCGGTGGTGGTCGGCGTCTGCTTTGGTTTCGTTGGCAACCGGATGCTCGAACCCTATGGCCGTGAAGCACACCGGCTCATTCTTGAGGGCGCTACACCGGCGCAGGTGGATAAGGTGCTGACCGGCTTTGGTCTGGCGATGGGGCCCTTGTCGATGTTTGACCTGGCCGGAAACGACGTTGGCTACCTGGTGCGGGAAAGTCGCCGTGAAGCCATCGCCCACGATCCCAGCTATAACCGACTCGGGGACGAACTGTACCGGTTGGGCCGATACGGCCAGAAGACCGGGCGAGGCTTCTACCTTTATCAGGGCCGGGAACAGAACGAAGACCCCGAACTGATTCAGCTAGCCGAAGAGCTCGCCCGTGACCTGGGAATTGAGCGCCGTGAGATATCGGACCAGGAAATTCTCGAGCGCTGCGTGTTCATGTTAATCAACGAAGCGGCCGACATTCTCAGTGAGGGGATCGCCAGTCGTTCAGGAGATTGTGACCTGGTCTGGGTTAACGGCTATGGTTTCCCGGCCTGGCGTGGCGGTCCCATGCAGTATGCCGATGAACTTGGCCTGGTGAATGTGCTTGAAGGCATAGAGAAATATCGCAAAGACCTGGGTGACCACGGCGAGATGTGGTTCCGGCCGTCAAACCTGCTTAAGGAACTGGCCTCTGCAGGCAAGACTTTCCGCAATTTCAGTTCGCAGAATTCCTAACCTATTCGGCAGGACGACCCGAGGCGGGTTGTCCTGCCTTTATGATTGCATCAGGAGATATCGATATGCGTGAAGCCGTGATTGTATCCACCGCCCGGACCCCGATTGGCAAAGCCTACCGGGGAGCCTTCAACAACATCACTTCACCCACCATGGCGGCCCATGCCGTCAGAGCCGCTGTCGAACGGGCCGGGGTAGACCCGAAGGAGGTTGAAGATCTGGTTATGGGAACTGGCATGCAAGGGGGAACGGCCAGCTGGAACCTCGGGCGAATGACGGCGCTGGCTTCCGGTCTGCCTTTGACTGTCAGCGGCCAGACCCTGGACCGTCAGTGCGCCTCTGGCCTGATGGCCATAGCGACCGCTGCCAAGCAAGTCATGGTCGATGGCATGAACGTGGTGATCGGTGCCGGCCAGGAAAATATCAGTGCTGTTCAGAACTATGCGCTGGAATGGTCCTTCAGCGAAATGGACGATCTGGTACTCAAACACGCGCCCGACGCTTATATGCCCATGCTACAGACGGCGGAGATTGTGGCGAAGAAATATCAGGTCAGTCGTGAGGCGCAGGATGAGTATTCCTTGCAGTCCCAGCAACGCACGGCGGCAGCGCAGCAAGCCGGTCTCTTCGATCAGGAAATTGTTCCGGTCACTGCCACCAAGGCTGTGAAGGACCGTGAAACCGGGGAAGTCAGCTATCAGGAAGTCACCCTTGATAAGGACGAGGGCAATCGTCCCCAGACCACACTGGACAGCCTGCAGTCGTTGAATCCGGTTGTCGAAGGTGGATGTATCACGGCCGGCAATGCCAGCCAGCTTTCAGACGGCGCGTCCGCGTGTGTGATTATGGAACGTAGCCTGGCAGAACAGCGGGGCCTGGAACCCCTGGGTGTGTACCGGGGGATCGCGGTGGCCGGGCTTGCACCGGATGAAATGGGCATTGGGCCAGTCTATGCGGTACCGAAGCTTTTGAAACAGCATGGGCTGAGCGTCGATGACATTGGTTTGTGGGAATTGAACGAAGCCTTCGCCTGCCAGGTTCTGTACTGCCGGGACCAGCTGGGTATCGACAACGACCGATTGAACGTCAATGGCGGAGCCATTTCCATCGGCCATCCCTATGGCATGAGCGGCGCCCGGATGGTGGGGCACGCCTTGCTGGAAGGTAAGCGCCGTGGCGTCAGATATGTGGTCGTGACCATGTGTGTGGGTGGCGGTATGGGTGCAGCAGGCCTGTTCGAAGTTTGCTGAACAACAAGCCACTCCAGGCGAGGAATCCGGAGCGCTGGGCTGGCGCCGCATTTGAAAGGGCGTCAAACCCTGTAGCGGTGTAGCTCGAGTCCAGTATCTCCGGTTTTTGGAGGGGTAATTTTTTGTTATCCGGCGCTAATTTTTTTGAACTATTCAGAGGATATCTTCTCCTCTAATCTGCCGTATATACCGAGTCGACTTGCTGATACTCCGATCAATAAAAACAAAGAAGGAGACCTTATGGCTGCATGGTCTGATTACAATCCGCTTGTATTCCGCAGGGAAAAAGAAAAAACACTTCGACCGTCCAGGCTGCTGCTGGCCCTGGAAGGGCGGGCATTACTGGAATTGGCCACGTTGCCTCTGGCCATGCCGTGGCTGTTGCGCCGGGTTCCGCGTGGCGATGGCCATGCGGTTCTGGTGATTCCCGGTTTTCTGGCCAGTGATATCTCCACCGTTCCCCTCAGACGCTTTTTGCGCAATCGTGGCTACCAGGTTCATGGGTGGGAGCAGGGGCGTAACTTCGGCCCTAAAGCGGGCCTTATGGAACAGATGGTTGAGCGTCTGGAGCAACTGCACACGGACACCAACACTAGGGTCAGCCTTATAGGGTGGAGTTTGGGGGGGATCTTCGCGCGGGAAATCGCACGCGCCAAACCACATCTTGTTCGTCAGGTCATCACCATGGGCAGTCCTCTGTACGGCGCGCCTGAAACCAGTACCCACGCTTGGCATCTTTACAAACGTCTGAACCGGTATGGAGATGAAGGGCTGGTGCGTGGAGATAAAGCACCGCCGGTGCCGACCACATCCGTGTTTTCCCGGGGCGATGGCATAGTCGGTTGGGAAGGAAGTGTCGAACGGTGTGGCGCACAAACCGAAAATGTCGAGGTGAATTGCGCCAGTCATCTTGGTCTGGGAGTAAATCCTGTTGTCTGGACTGTACTCGGTGACCGTCTCGCTCAGGGCGAAACCGAATGGACACCGTTCAGAGTGAGGGGGGCGGGTAAGGCCTGAAGGTCACATTGATGGATTCCTTTTTCTCTACTTGCAACGTTATGGAGCACGACGTTATGGATCACCTGAGCGGTATGGATGCAATGTTTCTTCATCTGGAATCGGCGGAGATGCCGATGCATGTCGGGGCACTTCATGTGTTGGAGGTGCCGGAAGAGCTCAGAGAAGAGTTTTTCGAGAGCGTAAGAACTTTTGTTGCCCAACGTATACACCTGGCATCGATATTCACTCGCAAGCTGGCTAACATGCCCTTTGATCTGTCCAACCCCGTTTGGGTGGAGGATGAAGATACTGATCTCGATCACCACGTCCATCATATAACCCTGCCCAAGCCCGGCAGCAATCGTCAGTTACAACAGACCATCGCGCGCCTGCACTCGAGCCTGCTGGATCGCAGTCGACCGTTGTGGGAGATCTACATCATCGATGGGCTGAAGAGTGGCGAAGTGGCGCTTTATACGAAACTGCACCATGCCGCGGTGGATGGTCAGGCAGGGATTGAGGTTGGTCGGGCACTCTTTGATATGGAGCCCGGCGGACGCAAGATCAAGCCGCCAAGGCCGAAGCTGCGCAGGAATCAATACCAGTTGGGCGTGGCCGAGCTCATGGGGGCGGCCATACTGAACAGTGGTCAGCAAGTTTTCAAGTTAGCGAAAATGATCCCCGAGGTGGGGGGAGCCGCCAAAAGGCTGTTTGCCCGGGGAGAGGGTTCGTCGGGGCCTGGCCTGCCGGGCTTGCTCAAACCGAAACAATGGCTGGCACCGAGCACCCCGCTCAATACGGCGATTACCAACCAACGAAGCTTTGCCGGGCGGACAGTGCCGCTGGCGGAGATAAAACAAATCGCCAAGGCATTTGAAGTATCGTTAAATGACGTGGTGATGGCGACTGTCTCAGGTACGTTACGTCGCTACCTGAAGGAGAGTCAGGAATTACCTTCCGGTTCCATGCGGGCGGCGGCACCGGTCAGCCTGCGACAGTCAGGGGACGATACGGAGAACAATCAGGTCAGTATTCTGACAGTGGATCTGGCGACCGATGAGTCCGATCCCCTGGTGCGGCTGCGGCGTATCAGCGCCGCAGCAACCCGTAGTAAAGAGTCGCTGACGACCTATCGATCGGCAATCCCCACGGATTTCCCACTTCTTGCTGCTCCCTGGCTAATCTCCGGAGCAGCCTCCCTGTTTGGACGCTCACGTATGGCCGACTGGTTGCCGCCAGCGGCCAATCTGGTTATTTCCAATGTGGTTGGTATACCGGTGCCGTTGTACTTCGCTGGCGCCAAGGTCCTCAGTTTCTATCCCGTCTCAATCCCTTCCCATGGCATGGCTCTCAATGTCACCGTGGCTAGCTATAACGGACGTATGGACTACGGTCTGATCGCCTGCCGCAGAGCGCTGCCGGATCTTAATGAGATGGGGGACTACCTCCTTGAGGAGCACCAGCGACTGCTGGCACTGGCAGGCTCTGGAACATCGTCAGTACCCGAGCCGGAAACAAAAGCCTCATGCTCACACTGAAGCAGCTTAGACATCTGCAAGTTGTTATCCGACATGGCAGTATCAAGAGAGCGGCTGAGATACTGCACGTTACTCCCCCGGCGCTGACCCGGAGTCTGAACCTTCTTGAGGACGACCTGGGCGTACAGCTCTTTGATCGCAGTAAGAATGGAATGCAGGCAACCGAGTTTTGCCTGCAGATTCGGGATCGTTGCGCTCGACTACTCAGCGATATAGAAGACCTGGTGCATGAAGCCAACCTGTATCGCAATCTGGAATCAGGACGAATTAATCTCGGTATCGGCAGAGCCATACGGGATTTTGTCCTGAGACCCGTGCTGCCTGACTTTGTTGAGCAGTACCCAAAAATCCAGATCCATATCAGTGAAGGATTACCCGGAGAGTTGATAGACGGCTTGAAGAACCGGCAATTTGATGTAGTGATCGCTGGTTCCAGTGGACTGGACGAAATCGAAGGCCTCAGCTTTCAATGTCTGAAATCTGTTCCGTCATTTATCGTTGCGCGGCGAGGGCACCCGTTAGAGAACCATCATGGAACGTCACTTGCGGACCTCTTTGACTATCCAATGCTGGCCGCAACAGAACTTGTTGCCACGCACCCGATGAGACAGTTTTTGTCTGAGACTTCGGGCAAGACTCCGGAGGTACACATACTGAGTAGCGATTATGAGCTTCTCAAAGAAATACTACAGCGTACGGATGCCTGGATTCCTGTTCCCACACCCCAATTTGCAGCGGACGTGGAGGCGGGTGAGCTGACGGTGTTGGATGTTCCCGATTGGAAATTCAATGCCGATATCCGTGCCATAGAGTTGGCTGGGCGGGCTCGCTCGCCTGCGGTGGCGCAGTTTGTTGAGCATTGTATGCAGCGCGTAGATCTCTGGTAGTTTGTGCAAGCCTTCGACTACTGCCTCCGGAGGGAGCCGAACTTAAATCGGATTCGGTGGTTGGTAACTGATTTTTTCAATTTCCCAGTATTTTTCCGAGTCGGGCGTTTTGACGACGACCTCGTCTCCTTCACTCTTCCCCAGGCACGCCCTGACAATGGGGGCATTGACGGAAACATAGTTCTTCTTGCCGTAGATCTCATCGACCCCGACAATCCTGAATGACAAGGTCTGGTCATCGTCATCCACCAGAGTAACCCAGGCGCCAAAAAACGCCTTTCCCTCCTGAGCCGGGCTGTAGTCAACAACGCGCAGTTTCGATAACCGCTGTCGCAGGTATCGGACTCTTCGATCAATTTCCCTGAGCCTTTTCTTATTGTATTGGTAGTCCGCGTTTTCGGAACGATCGCCGAGGCTGGCTGCCCATTGCACCTTCTTGGTGACCATGGGCCGTTCCTCGCGCCACAGGTAGTCGAGCTCTTTCTTGAGTTCTTCGTGGCCTTCCCGGGTAATTACATTGGTGTCCATGTGAACCTGTCAATATAGAAGCGCTTTATGGGTAACATTGTAAACCTCGCCGGTTTTCCTTGGTACCCGGGGTGGTTCACAGTGAAAACTGTCACAAACCTGACGACTCGTTGAGTTTTTTGTCGCCCGTGGCGATAGACTGATCAAAATTTGACTCACGGACCGGGTTTGATATGAGTTCTTTCTGTAAGATCAAGACGGCTTTCGTGCTGGGGCTGACCCTTATGCCTGTGTCGCTGCTGGGGCAGACAACAGCAGAAGGTGAGGGTGGAGAGGTGTTTGACTATCGTGAGCGTTCAACGGTGGACAGTATTCCCCTGCGCTCAATGGAAGAGGAAACCCTGGCCAATACCGTCATTGAAGGTGGGCTGGCAGCGCCTGCGGCCGGCGTGCCGGTTCAGCCCCGCAGCGAAGAGGATTTCTACCTTGATCCGCTGGCGCTGCAGCCGCGGGACCCCCGTACCGATCTGGGCCGAAGCGAAATTCCGGTGGAATTCCGCTTCAGCAACCCCAAGGTGGTGCCCGGCCAGAACCATAGCAACAACTATCTGATTCGACCGCCCGAGAACCGCACCTATGAGGCCCAGAGCATCAATATGATCCAGCGCTAGGCGGCTACAATCTGCTCTGCTTCGGTTTTCCCCAGTACGTCCTCATAGAAAAACGTCAAAGCCTGGCTTGCCTGGTTCAGCCGTGCCCGTGACAACTGGATTCTGTCCTTCAGGTAGGTGAGAAACAGCTGGCGGTCACCCGTTTCCAGGTTTTGCGGATCCTTCAGTTCGTGAAAAAGCACAAACCTTGATATCCAGTGCAGGTAAGTCTGCTCTGCCCGCTGGTTCAGCTGATGTTTCTGGATTGCTTCGTTAACGCGGCCAACAAGGCCCGGCTGGGATTGTTCCAGCGCCTCGGTAATGTCCATGGTTACTCTTCCGGATGCATTGTTGTTTTTATGTTGCGCGCATCTTATGACAATCATTTGAATGTCGCAAAATTTTTCGGGCGTGCTGCCGGCTTCGGGGCCCGATCCGCCATCTGGGGCGGTGCACCGGCCGGCAACGGGTTTGGCGGGGTTATTTCAGGGCATTGAGCTTGTCAATGTACTTCTGCATGGCTTCATCGCTGGAAGTGCCTTTCAGTTCCGCCCAGGCGTCGTACTTGGCGCGACCCACGAAATCCATCATGCCTGGGCGCTTGCCGCTGACATCCCCTTCGGTTGCCTGCTTGTACAGCGCGTAGAATTCCAGCTTCATCTCGTTGGACGGCTTGAAGTCGCCTTCGGCGGTCTGGATGTAATTAACGGCTTCGTCAAACTGGGTTTTCAGGTCACTCATGTCTCTTTCCTTTGTTATTGAGAGGGTTATCCGCTAAGTACGGTTTTGCCGAGTATAGCCACAGAGGTGGCGGGCGTCATTGACTGATCGTTCCTTTCCTTCGACGAATGGGTTATTGTCCTGCCTCAAAATTTCAGCTAACCGGAGTAAGGTCCATGGCCACCACCAACAAACTGGCCGGTATTGTCGGCAAGATCAACAAATTACCTACCTTTGCCCGGTCGCGGGCGCTGACCCTGTTTTTCGGTAAAGTGGTGCCATTCACCGGTACCGCCGGTATCCGCATCGAGCATCTGGACGCGGAACGCTGTGTGATCAGTATCGCCAATAAGCGTCGGGTGCAGAATCACATTGGTGGTGTTCACGCCGTGGCCTCCCTGCTGCTGGCGGAGTCCGCCACCGGCTTCTTGGTGGGCCTGAACGTACCGGACGACAAGGTGCCCGTGATCAAGACCGCCCATGCGGAGTACACCCGTCGCGCCAAGGGTGACATGACCGTGGAAGCTCACCTGACCCCGGAGCAACGGGAGCGGATGCGGGTGGACGACAAAGGGGAAACCTCCGTGCCGGTGACCATTCGTGACAGCGAAAACCAGGAGCCCATCGAGATCGAAATGATCTGGGCCTGGACGCCGAAACGCCGTTAACAGCGGGAGGCAGCGGTGCCGATCCGGGCTCTGTTTGGCAAAACTTTGCCCGGACGCACATTTTTGCTACACGTTGGCCAGTTTTTGCTTGAGAATGGATATCATCCTGTGTAGAGTTTTTGCCGTTGCGTACCGGGAGGGTATGCACAAGGGATTGAACAACTGCAAATGATTTGCACAGGGAGCAAGCGCATGTCTTCAAAAGACGGTTCCGTCGCGCCTAAAGAGCGCATCAATATCAAATATGTCCCCGCCACCGGCGATCAGCAGGCTGAAACCGAACTGCCGCTGAAGATGTTCGTGGTCGGCGACTTCAAGGGACAGCCCGAGGAAACCCCCATCGAGGACCGCAAGGCCGTTTCCGTCGACAAGAACAACTTCCGTTCTGTCATGAAGGAAGCCGGTCTTACCCTTTCCACTACGGTGTCCAACCAGCTGGATGAAGAAGCCGACGAACTGCCGGTGAACCTGGAATTCCAGACCCTGGACGATTTCTCCCCGGATGGCATTGCCCGTCAGGTGCCTGAGCTCAACAAGCTGATCGAGCTGCGTGAAGCCCTGGTTGCCCTGAAAGGTCCGCTGGGTAATGTGCCGTCATTCCGATCCAAGCTGCAGGAGCTGCTGGACAACGAAGACGCCCGGGGCAAGCTGTTGGCCGAACTGGATCTGGCCACAGAAAAAGCCGAGTAATCCGAAGGCTCGCAATCGATTTCCGACTTTAATCAAAACGTACTGAAGGGATGTAGTATGTCTGATACTGCTGTGCAGCAATCGGCTGCCTCCGAATCCGTAGCAGAAGGGTCCTTGCTGGATCAGGTCATGGCCAACAGCCGTATGGCGCCGGCCGACGAGGGCTACGATGTGGCCCGCAAAGGAGTGGCGACGTTCATTGCCAACCTGCTGAAAAGCGATGAGAAAGGCCAGCCGGTCAACAAGGCGCTGGTGGACCAGATGGTGGTTGAGCTGGATCGAAAGATCAGCGCCCAGATGGATGAAATCCTGCACGCGCCGAAACTGCAGGAACTGGAATCGTCCTGGCGCGGCCTGAAACTGATGGTCGATCGCACCGAATTCCGCGAGAACATCAAGGTGGACATTCTCCATGCCACCAAAGCCGAGCTGCTGGAAGATTTCGAATTTGCCCCGGATGTCACCCAGGCCGGTTTTTACAAACACATATATTCCACCGAGTACGGCCAGTTCGGTGGCGAGCCGGTCGGTGCCGTGGTCGGCAACTACGCGTTCACCCCGTCCACACCGGACATGAAACTGCTGCAGTATGTGTCCTCCGTCGGCGCTATGGCCCATGCACCATTCCTGTCCTCGGTCGCGCCGTCGTTCTTCGGCGTCGACAGCTACCAGGAACTGCCGGCCATCAAGGAACTGAAGGCGGTTTTCGAAGGGCCAAAATACGCCAAATGGCGCTCCCTGCGTGAGTCCGAAGACGCCCGCTACCTGGGGCTGACATCGCCGCGCTTCCTGTTGCGGGTACCCTACGATCCCACCGAAAACCCGGTGCGCAGCTTCAACTACAAGGAAGATGTGTCCGGCGACCACGAGCATTACCTGTGGGGCAACACCGCCTACCTGTTGGCCACGCGCCTGACCGAAAGCTTCGCCAAGTATCGCTGGTGCCCGAATATCATCGGCCCGCAAAGTGGCGGCGCGGTGGAAGACCTGCCGGTGCACCTGTTTGAATCCTTCGGCCAGTTGGAAGCCAAGATACCCACCGAAGTGCTGATCACCGACCGTCGCGAATACGAAATGGCCGACGAAGGCTTCATCGCCCTGACCATGCGCAAGGGCAGCGACAATGCAGCATTCTTCTCCGCCAACTCGGTACAGAAGCCCAAACAGTTCCCCAACACCAAGGAAGGCAAGGAAGCGGAAACCAACTACAAGCTGGGTACGCAACTGCCTTACATGATGATCGTCAACCGCCTGGCGCACTACATCAAAGTGCTGCAGCGCGAACAGATCGGCTCCTGGAAAGAGCGTCAGGACCTGGAGCGGGAACTGAACACCTGGATCCGCCAATACGTGGCCGACCAGGAAAACCCACCGGCCGAAGTCCGCAGCCGCCGCCCCCTGCGTGCCGCGCAGGTAACCGTCTCGGATGTGGAAGGCGATCCGGGCTGGTACCAGGTGTCCCTGGCGGTGCGTCCGCACTTCAAGTACATGGGCGCCAACTTCGAACTGTCACTGGTTGGCCGACTGGACAAGGATTAATCCGTGTTCAATCACCCGGCCAGCGACGGATCGCAGGCCAGCACCGGCAGCCTGTTCGAACGACTGGAACAGGCGGCCGAGCCGGCCGGCCAGAGCATGGACGAAGTCACCCACGTTGTTGAATCCATCAAGCGCCATCTGGTCCGCCTGCTGAACGCCCACCCGGGCAACAGCGCCAGCGTACCGGACCTGGGATTGCTGGATTTCAACGACGCCACGCTCGGCACCCATGATCTGAGTGTCCAGATTCGCGGCGCGATCCGACAGTGCATTGAGAAGTTTGAACCCAGGGTGAAGCGGGTTGATGTCGTTAATCTGCCGCAGGGGCCAGACCCCTTGCAGTTACGGTTTCAGGTGACGGTCTATCTGAGGGTTGGTTCGGAAGACGACAAAACCACGATCGATTTGTTATTGGACGACAAGCGCTACTACAGAGTGATGTGAGTAGTTCGCAGGCAAGGATGAGAGCAGGGGAAGGGTGCGCTTTCCAAAAGTGTGCGGGGCCAGGGATGGCGGAGCCCAAGCGCCCCATGGATGGGCTTGAGCGTCTTTTGGAAAGCGCACCCTTCCCCTGCTCGGAGCCAAACTTGGTGCAGTAGTTATGAAGTTAAACCGATTCTACAGAGACGAGTTGAGCTTTCTGCGATTGCAAGGAAGGGAATTCGCCGATGCCCATCCGCAGTTGACCCGGTTTCTGTCGGAGCAAAGCACCGATCCGGATGTCGAACGGCTACTGGAAGGCTTTGCCTTTCTGACCGGCAAACTCCGGGAAAAAGTCGAGGACGAGTTCCCCGAGATCACCCATTCGCTGCTCAACATGCTATGGCCCAACTACCTGCGGCCAGTGCCCAGTTGCACCATCATGCGGTTTGATCCGCAGCTGCATGCCATCAGTGAACGTCAGCGGGTGGATCGGCATACCGAAATCAAAAGCCGGCCGCTGGGCGACGCCACACGCCAGACCCAGTGCCGGTTCCGCACCTGCCGGGCAGTGGAGATGTTTCCGGTTAGCGTAGCGAACGCCCATGCCGAGCATTCCCGGGAAGTGTCGTCCGTGACCGTGGATCTGGCGCTACATACCGACCAGCCACTGTCATCCCTGGGTATGGACAGCCTGCGGTTCTACCTGGGCGGCGAGAACCATGTCGCGGAAACCCTGTACCTGTGGCTGAACCATTATCTGGAGCGGATTGAACTGGTTGTAGGCAAGTCGGTATACCGCCTGCCCGCGACCATGTTGCAGCCAGTCGGGTTCGGGAATGACGAAGCATTATTGCCGTATCCCAAGAATGCCTACTCCGGTTACCGGATTCTGCAGGAATACCTGAGTTTTCCCGAAGCCTTCCGCTTTGTGGATATTCACGGCCTTCGTCAGCGGTTACCGGCGGTGCAGGCGGACGAGATCAGCCTGCGATTTCATTTCAGCCGCATCCTGCCGCCGGACGCCAAAGTGCGGGAAGAGAATTTCCAGCTGTACTGCGTGCCGGCAGTGAACCTGTTCAGCCACGAAGCTGAGCCAGTGGATCTCAATGGGCGGCAGACAGAATACCGGGTTTCACCGTCGAGCCGGTCGCCGGATCACTATGAAGTCTTCAGTATTGAGCAGGTGGAAGGCTGGCTGGAAGGCCGCTCCGGGCGTGGTGAGCCGCGCATTTACACCGCATTCGAGAGCTTTCAGCACGAAGTGGAGCGGGATCGTGGCCGTACCGCTCTGTATTACCGGGTGCGGGCACGGGACAGTGTCCGAGGGGACGGCTTCGATCATTACATGTCGTTTGTGCGGGGCGATGAGTCCGAATGCATGAGCCGGCAGGAAGCGATTTCCCTGACGCTGACCTGCACCAACCGCCAACTGCCGAGCCAACTGGCGGTGGGGGAAATCTGCATGGCAACGGAGAGCACGCCAGCGTTCGCCACCTTCAGCAACATTACCCGGCCAACCGCCACCCTTCGACCGACGCTGGATGGCAGCTTACTGTGGACACTGATTTCCAACCTGTCACTGAACTACCTGTCCATGCTGGACGTGGATGCCCTGCGCACAGTGCTGCGGGTGTATGACTTCCGCGCGCTGGTGGATCGCCAGGCCGAGCGGGTATCCCAGAAGCGGCTGGCCGGCATTGCGGGCATCGAAACCTCCCCGGTGGATCGCATGGTGCGGGGGTTGCCGGTGCGGGGGATTCGGTCGGTACTGAAGCTGGACCAGACAGCGTTTGCCTCGGAAGGCGACTTGTACCTGTTTGGTACGGTTCTCAGCCAGTTTTTTGCGTTATACGCGAGCATCAACGCCTTTCACCAACTGGAAGTGGTGAATACAGACAATCAGGAACGGTACACATGGACGTTACAGCAAGGTCAGCAGCCGCTGATGTAGCCGAGCTGCAGCCGGTTCTGGGCAACGCACGGCGCTACAATTTCTTTCAACTGGTGGATCTGATTCACCGGCATCATGGGGATGACCTGGAGCGTTCTCAGGACGACCAGCCCCGGCGTGAGCGTATCCGCTTCTCGGCGTCGGCCGGCTTGGGGTTCCCGGGCAGTGATGTGGTGCAGGCGTTCTCTCCGGAGCACGAACACGCACCCTATCAGATGGAAGTCAGTTTCCTGGGGCTGCACGGATCGCAGTCGCCGCTGCCTGGCTACTACCTGGAGGACCTGGCCTGGGAAGCAGGGCAGGAGTTGGGGATTCGTCGCCACTTCCTGGATTTTTTCAATCACCGGCTGGTGACGCTGTTCCATCGGGCCTGGCGCAAGTACCGGTATTACGTGCGCTTCCGGCCCGGGGCGTCGGACGGTTTTTCCGATCATATTTTTGCCCTGGTGGGCCTGGGTGACAGCCGGTTGCGGGACGCCACACCGGTGAACTGGTCGAAGATGCTGGCCTACGCTGGGTTGATGGCGGGTCGCAGTCGTTCTCCGGAAGTGGTCAGTGGCATTGTCGCCCACTGTTTTGATCTGGATGACGTCAGTATCGAGCAATGGGTGTTACGCCGTGTCGCCATCCCCGACGATCAGCAGACCCGGTTGGGGCGGGCTAACGTAGCCCTGGGGTACGACACACTAGTGGGCAACGGCATCCGTGATCGCAGTGGCAAATTCATCCTGCGTATTCGCAACCTGGGCCGTCAGCGTTTCGCCGACTTCCTGCCCAACGGCAAGGATCACCAGCGGTTGCTGAAACTGGTGGAATTCACCACCCGGGAGCAGTTGGCCTACGATCTGGAGCTGCAGATGCGACCTAAAGATGTGAAACCGATGCAGACCGGAGTCGAGGTACGACTGGGCTGGAACTCGTTTGTGACGCCGGAGAAGGCGCGCAAGCTGCCGGCGGTTCGCCTCCAGATTCGCCGCTGAGTTAATAACAAGGAAACCGGACATGGATGAACGTCAGTCACTGAAGCTGGAAATCAGCAACCCCACCACCACGGGCAGCGGCCTGCTGCCGGAGCATGTTTTCACCATGGCGGGGGGCTCCATTGGCACAGCGGAGAATGACACCTGGAAGTTGTCATCCCACCGCACCGGCGCCATGGCAGGACACGCCGAGGTGCGATTTATTGACGGCGTGTTCTGCCTGATTGATCGCAGTGGCCGCACCTACATCAACAGTGCCAGCCAACCCATCGGCCGTGGCCGGCGGGCGCGACTGAACAGCGGCGATACCATAACCATAGGGCGCTACCAGATCCGCGCTGAGCTGATCCGTGGTCGCCGCCACGATGCCGGCCCTGTTCCGGCCGGTGAGGGCGAGGATCGTACCCTGGTGGATGTCGAGGAAAGCGGGCTGGTGCGCGCGGAGGACCGGGAACTGGAAGCGGCCGGTCATGAGCCTCTGCAGGGGTTGACCCCGGCTCCGGGGCAGTCGGTCAGCGCGGATCCGCTGGACCACTGGGCGGCGGACGAAACCCGACAGACGGAAGAGGTAAAGACCCGGGAGGAGAACAGTCTGCTGGCCAGTGACCCAAAATGGTTCGCGGCCGAAGGCGAAGTGACCGATGAATACCGGGAACACCGCGATGTCGCGGTCGGATTGCCGGTCAGACAAGGAGAACAGGACAGGATGTCAGTACAGTTGCCCCGAAAAAACAGACAGCAGGCCGCCGACCAGAGCCGTCAACACATCAGTGGTGCGCCCTTGCTAAACGGCATGGACACCGATCTGGGCTTTGGCGATAGTGATGAAATGCGGCTGTTCCTGGAAGAAGCCGGCCAGACCCTGAAAGCCACGGTGGAGGGGTTGCTGGCATTGCACCAGGGTGAGGACAGCCGCCACCAGGCGCTGCGGACGCGGCTGCAGCCGATTGAGGACAACCCGCTGCGCCTGGGCGAGAGTTACCAGGACACGGTCCAGACGCTGTTTGCCAGCCAGCGCAGTCCCGTCCACCTGTCCGCGCCGGCGGCGGTCAGCGAGAGCCTGCAGAGCCTGCGGCACCATCAGGTCGCGACCAGTGAAGCCATTCGCGAGGCGCTGGATGCCATCCTTCACGCCTTTTCCCCGGAAGCCCTGTTGCGCCGTTTTCATGGCTATCGTCGTGGCTTGCAGCAGCATGAGGACGAAGGTCGCTGGGCCTGGGATATGTACCAGCATTATTACCGTGAACTGAAGTCCAGTCGTCAGCAGGGCTTTGAGCGTCTCTTCCAGGAGGTGTTTGAGCAGGCTTACGACCAACACTTGCGTCAACTACAGAGGGAGAATCTGTCGTGAAATACAGTAAAGGGATATTACTGGCCGTTGTCTTTGCGATGGTGGGCTGCAGCACGCCCTACAACGCGGTCTCGAAAACCGCCAAGGTGCTGTGGGATCCGGACATTCCCGTGGGGTATCCGGAGGACCTGCCCAGCCGCGTGGATCTCACCATGCTGGCTGAGCCGGACGTCAATCCAAACGAATCGCTGGCACCCACTCCGATTGCTTTCCAGGTGATAGAGATGCGGGACAGCTCCATGCTGATGGCTGGGGATTTCGACCAACTGCTGAACGATTTGGAGGACTCCCTCGGCCAGAACTACATCGATCACGATGATTATTCCCTGGTACCTGGCCAGTTCCGCTTTGTCGAACCGTTCGAGATCAGCCAGGACACCCGTTTCATCGGCATCATTGCGTTCTACGCCTACCCCAATCTGTCCCAGTGGAAGAAGGTGGTGAAGGTGGACCCCATTGGTGGTCGCTATCACCTGATGGTCAACCTGCGTGAGCGGGAAGTTCAACTCAGAAGATCGGATGAATCCTGATGGCTGTCGTGAATCGAGTGGTCTGGAGTGACGGGCTGTTTATCAAACCCCAGCACTTCCAGCAACAACAACGGTACCTGGAACACCAGATCAACGAACGGGCACTGGCGATTTCAGACTATCTGTATGGCTTCGGCGATCTGGAACTGAATGCCGAATACCTGAGCTTTGGACGCATCGGCCTGGTGCATGCCAGCGGCCTGTTCCCGGACGGAACCCGCTTTAGCCTGCCACAGGATGACGTGATGCCAGAGCCGCTGGAAATCACCGATGCCTCGGTGGCCAACCAGGTGGTTTACCTGGCGTTACCCCTGAGCAGCGACGCGCTGGCGGAAGTGGAATGGCCGGACGCTGCCGTGTCCGGTCGGTTTCGTGCCCATGCTGAGGAAGTTCGTGACCTGCACTCCATCGACGGAGATACCCACATCATTGATGTGGCCCGGGTGGCGCCGCGCCTGATGCTGGAGCGGGAGGACCGCAGCGCCTATGCGGCCCTGGCCATTGGCCGGATCCTGGAGAAACGCCCGGATGGCAGCCTGGTGATGGACCCGAACTTCATGCCGACCATGCTCAGTGTGCGTGCGGCCCCGCGGCTGCAACGCTTTGTCGGCGAAATGGCCGGACTGATGAAGGAACGGGCGAGGAACATCGCCGAACGTGTGGGCGCACCGGGGCAGGGCGGCGTCGCCGATGTGGCGGATTTCATGCTGCTGCAGATGCTCAACCGGGCCCACCCCCGCTTCATGCATCTGGCCCGGCTTCGACAGCTCCATCCCGAGCGCCTGTACGAGGCCCTGCTGGAACTGTGCGGGGAACTGGTGACCTTCACCGATGAAAATCGACTGCCCCGGGAATACACGGCCTACGATCATGACCTGCCGGAAGCGTCGTTTACGCCGCTGATGCAGGTACTGAGGCAGTCCCTGAGCACCGTGCTGGAGCCGCGAGCCCTGGCGATCCAGCTGCAGGAACGCCAGTACGGTCTGACCGTGGCGCCGATTCAGGATGCCCAGTTGCTCGGCAGTGCGGAGTTTATCCTGGCGGTGAAAGCGGACATGCCCCTGGACGATCTGCGCAAGCAGTTCACCCAGCAGTGCAAGGTGGCGTCGGTGGAAAAGATCCGCGATCTGATCAGCCTGCAACTGCCGGGCATACCGCTTTCGGCCCTGCCGGTGGCGCCGCGTCAGCTGCCTTACCACGCCGGTTTTGTGTATTTCCGTCTGGACGACCAGAGCCAGGCCTGGCAGATGCTCGACAACGCCAGCGGCTTTGCCTTCCACGTGGCCGGCAGTTTCCCGGGTATGGAAATGCAGTTCTGGGCAATCAGGAGCTAAATCATGGCAAATGCACCGGTGATGGATTCACCCGATGGCAACATGGAAACCGATGGCAGTGCGTTCAGTGACCTGATGTTTACTGGCGGTGGCTACAACGGTCGCGCCGTCAGCCAGGGATTGGCCAACGAACAGTTTCAGCTTCGTGGCCTGGAGGACAATCGGCTGATTGATGCCGCGACACCGCTGCTGGGCCTGGTCATCCGGGTGCGGCGGCTGGCGGACTTCCGGGAAGTGGAGACGCTTTACCGGCAGGTGGTGGACGAAGTGGCGGCCATCGATCGGGAACTGGTGGAACAGGGCTATGAACGCCCGACGGTGGTGGCCTATCGCTACGTGCTCTGCGCCTTTATCGATGAGGCGGTGCTGGGCACGGAATGGGGGGCGCACAGTGTGTGGTCCCAGCATTCCCTGCTGTCCCGATTCCACAACGAGACCTGGGGTGGGGAAAAGGTCTTCGCCATTCTCTCCCGCATGGAGCAGGAACCGGCGCGTTACCAGGACATGCTGGCGTTTATCTACCTGTGTCTGTGCCTGGGTTTCGAAGGCCGTTATAAGGTCATGACCAATGGCCGTGAAGAATACGAGGACATTATCCGTGGTCTTCATGAACAGCTGAAAAGCCTGCGTGAACGCGACCAGGACCAACCGCTGGCGGATGCCCTGACCAATGTGACCCCGGCCCGCAACCGCCTGCGCAGCGGCCTGCCGATCTGGGGTATTGGCGGTTTGTTCGCGCTGGCCATGGCCGGAATCTATTCGCTCTACAACATGGCGCTGAACGAACGCATCAGGGATGTGCTCAGCGTACTGGAACAACTACCGAAATAAGGATATCACTGTGATTCGGGTAGAACTGCCGGCGCTGATCGGGCGCCTCAACGATATTTGCCGCCAGGGACTGGAATCCTCCGCAGCCCTTTGCATCAGTCGTCAGGGCGCGGAAATTACCCCCGCCCACCTGCTGTTCAAACTGTTGGAAACGCCGTTCTCCGACGTACGCCAGATTCTTGAGCAGGCGGGCATCAAGCATCAGGAGTTCCAGCCACTGGTGGGCGACAGCCTGAACGGCGAGCACCAGACTGCGGAACCCTATCCCTCGTTCTCGCCTTTGTTGGTGGATTTGCTGCAGGACGCCTGGTTGCTGTCCTCTACCGAGCTGGGTCATCGGGAACTGCGTTCCGGTGCCATCTTCCTCGCCCTGCTGCTGAACGCGGACCGTTACCTGATGCCCCGGGTCAGCCAGCAACTGCGTGACATCAACCGCGAACAACTGCGCCGCCAGTTCGATGCCATGACCGCCGGTTCCGCCGAACGCCAGGAACTGGAACAGGGCGATGGCAAGGCCCCGCTGGTCGAAGCCGACATGGATCCGCTCAAGCGTTACGCCACCGACTTCACCGCGCTGGCCCGTGGCGGCAAGCTGGATCCGGTGGTGTGCCGAGACGGGGAAATTGACCAGATGATCGACATCCTCTGCCGTCGCCGCAAGAACAACCCTATTGTGGTGGGCGATGCCGGTGTGGGCAAAAGCGCCGTGGTGGAAGGCCTGGCACTGCGCATCGTCAACGGCGATGTGCCCGAGCGCCTGACCGGCGTGGAACTTTGGACCCTCGACATGGGCGCGCTGCAGGCTGGCGCTTCCGTCAAAGGCGAGTTCGAGAAGCGGCTGAAAGGCGTGATCGAAGCGGTGAAAGGCTCCGCCACGCCGATCATCCTGTTTATCGACGAAGCCCACACCCTGATCGGCGCCGGCAACAGCGAAGGCGGCTCCGACGCCGCCAACCTGCTCAAACCGGCCCTGGCCCGTGGCGAACTGCGCACCATCGCCGCAACCACATGGCGCGAGTACAAGAAATACTTCGAGAAAGACCCGGCCCTGAGCCGCCGCTTCCAGCCAGTAGCTCTGGACGAACCTTCCTCCGGAGAGGCCGTCCACATCCTCCGCGGCCTGCGCACGGTCTATGAGAAAGCCCACAAGGTCCTGATCGCCGACAGCGCCCTCAAAGCCGCCGCCGAAATGTCCGCCCGCTACCTCGCCGGCCGCCAGTTACCGGACAAAGCCATCGACGTACTGGACACCGCCTGCGCCCGGGTCAGCCTGAACCTCAGCACCCCGCCGCGTCGACTCAGCCACGCGCGCAGCGAACGGCACCAGCTGGCCATGGAGCAGGACCTGCTCAGCCGCGAACACACCCTGGGCCAGCACGTGGACACCGAACGGGAAAGCGAACTGGAAACCCGCATCGCCACACTGAACGAAGAAGCGGCAGAACTGGAGCAAAGCTGGCATGACCAACGAGAGCTGGTCACCCGCCTGGTGGATCTCCGCGAACAACTGCTGACCGGCGATGAGAACGCTGAAGAAGCCGCAGGTGAAGAACCTGGAGCCGACAACGAAGAACGCCCGGACCTGAAAAGCGAAGCCGCCGCCATCGAACAGGAACTGGCCCAGCTCCAGGCCGACGAACCGCTGGTCCACGCCCGCGTGGATGCCCGCCAGGTGGCCGAAGTCATCGCCGACTGGACCGGCATCCCGGTCAACCGCATGACCACCGACGAACTGGAGAGAATCACCCATTTGCCGACGTACCTGCAGAAACACATCAAAGGCCAGGACACCGCCATCGACTGCCTGCACCAGCACCTGCTCACCGCCCGCGCCGACCTCCGCCGCCCGGGCCGCCCCATGGGCGCATTCCTGCTGGTAGGCCCCAGCGGCGTCGGCAAAACCGAAACCGTGGTGCAACTGTCCGAACTGCTCTACGGCGGTCGCCAGTTCCTCACCACCATCAACATGTCCGAATACCAGGAGAAACACACCGTCTCTCGCCTGATCGGTTCACCTCCCGGTTATGTCGGCTTCGGCGAAGGCGGCATCCTCACCGAAGCCATCCGCCAGAAACCCTACTCCGTGGTGCTGCTCGACGAAGTCGAAAAAGCCCACCCGGAAGTCCTCAACCTGTTCTACCAGGCCTTCGACAAAGGCGAACTGGCCGACGGCGAAGGCCGCCTGATCGACTGCAAAAACGTGGTGTTCTTCCTCACCTCCAACCTCGGCTACCAGACCATCGTCAACCACGCCGACGAACCGGAAAAGATTGAAGAAGCCCTCTACCCGGAACTGGCCAACTTCTTCAAACCAGCGCTGTTGGCCAGAATGGAAGTGGTGCCCTACCTGCCGCTGGGCGAAGACACCCTCAACCGCATCGTCGGCGACAAACTCCAACGTCTGGCGGACCAGATCAGAAACCGCTACCACACCGAAGTGGTGCTGGAAGACGGCCTGGTTGAAGCCATCCGCAGCCGCGCGACGAGAAGCGAAAACGGCGCGAGGATGCTGGAATCGATTATTGAAGGTGAACTGTTACCTCCGGTTTCACTGGCGTTGCTGGAAAAACTGGCTGAAAGGGAACCGGTTACGAAAGTCACTTTGGGTGTCCGGGAAAACAGATTCACAGGCTCTGTTGCCTGAAAGTAACTGAAACGTAGCGTAGCCTGCGGGGTGGCTGTCCAAAACCCTGCGGAGCCATGGATGGCGGAGCGGAGCGTACAGGGATGTATTCACAGCGTGTTTTGGACAGCCACCCCGCAGGTTGCGCGGTCGGCGAACTCCATAGCAACCCGATAGGGAAAAGAAACATGGGACGGATGCAGACGGAACTGCACACTGGCATCGACCTGGCGGTGGCACTGATCCGACAGGACAACCTGCCGGCGTTGCTGAAAACCGCCACCAGACAGCTGGAAAACGCCTTCGGCCTCACCCGCTGCTGGGCACTGGAACTCGACCTCAGCGGCCGCACCCTACATTGCGCCGAACTGGACCAACACGGTGAATTCGACTGCGGCGACTTCAGTCACCCCTTCGCCCACGTACTGCAAAGCGGCAAACCCCGGGAACTGAGCCGCGCCGCCAGCTACCGCCTTGACCACACGGGTTTCCAGACTCTGTTCGAAGCCAGTGATCGCCCGCGCTCCTTCTGGCTCGAACCCATCCGCGGTGATGATGGCCGCAC
This sequence comes from Marinobacter sp. NP-4(2019), assembly GCF_003994855.1. Taxonomy (NCBI): domain Bacteria; kingdom Pseudomonadati; phylum Pseudomonadota; class Gammaproteobacteria; order Pseudomonadales; family Marinobacteraceae; genus Marinobacter; species Marinobacter sp. NP-4(2019). The sequence goes on along the minus strand of NZ_CP034142.1, from coordinate 4,156,520 downwards.
TCTGGGCATCCTCGTGCTATGCCGCGACGAGCCCAAATGGGAGGGCATCACCGGCATGCCCCTCTACCAGGGCCTCAAGCAGCTGCTCACGCACCAATGGGTCAGCCAGCTCCAGAACCGCGACCAGGTCTGGCAGCGTCGCCTCCTCAAACGCTCACTGGACCACCTCCACGATGCCGAAACCGTCCGCCGCCGCTGCGAACAGTTGGCCGGTAGCCTGGTAGGTGGCTCCGCTGACATGGTCAATCTGCGGTCACAAATCATTCGCGCCGCCGGCAGCCAGCTCTCCGTGCTGGTGCAGGGCGAAACCGGCTGCGGCAAGGATCTGGTGGCCAAGGGTATCCACGATTTCTCCGATCGGGCTGATGGCCCGCTGGTGGTCGTCAACTGCGCGGCCATTCCCGATACCCTGCTGGAAAGCGAACTGTTCGGTCACACCAAAGGCGCCTTCTCCGGTGCTGACAAGGCCAAGGAAGGCCTGTTGGCCCAGGCCAACGGCGGTACCCTGTTTCTTGACGAGATTGGCGATATGCCCATGGCCCTGCAGTCCAAGCTGCTGCGGGTGCTGGAAAGCCGTCAGTTTCGTCCCCTTGGGGCCCAGCAGGAACAGCACTCCGATTTCCGCCTGGTGGCAGCAACCCACCAGCCCCTGCAAAAGGGGATCGAAGAAGGTCACTTTCGCCGTGATCTGTTCTACCGCCTGGGCCAATTTCCGTTGCGAGTGACCCCGCTTCGTGACCGGCCGGAAGATCTGGAACCCTTGTGCCGGCATTTTATCTCCCTCTATCAGGCGCGGGAGGGGGCCGGGCCCATGGGGATCAGCAGCCACGCACTTCATGCGTTGGCCGGTTACGCCTTTCCGGGCAACATTCGCGAACTGAGAAATATCGTGGAATTTGCCTGTCTGCAGACCCCGGTCGGCGACGACATCCAGCCGGAAGTACTGCGACTCGATGACTTGTTCTCCGAGCGGGAAAGCCCGACCTTCGGGGAGACGATGCCCATCAATATGCCGGGTGTTCCCGTCGCCGAGGAAATCCGTGACCTGAAGTCGGCGGCCCAGGCATTCGAGGCGGCGGTGATTCGTGAGCGGCTCAGGCAATACGATGGCAACCGCGCCCGGGCGGCGGAAAGCCTGGGCTTACCCAAACGCACACTGGCCCACAAATGCCTTAAATATCAGGTGGCTGAGCTATGAGGTTTCTTCGCTATCCCCGCCTTCACTGGTGGCTGGTCATCACGGTTTTCAGCGGCTTGTGTGCGCCTGTCGCGGCCAGTCAACTGGACGATGCCCGGCAATGTACCCAGGAATCACAACGCCTGGAGCGACTGGCCTGTTTTGATGCGGTGTTTGGTACCCCTTTTGAGCGGACCAGCGCCACCTCGGCCCCCGACGCCAGCCGGCCAGCACGATGGCGACAGGCCTATGCCCAGGAGCAGACGCGGGTGCCGGGCGACGGTCCCCTGTATCGGGATACCGGCGATAGTGCTGGACAACTGGTGACACTGGGGGCTCTGGGCAGCCAACCTCCGCGCCCGATACTGGTGTTGCAGTGTCATAACAACATTACGGAGCTTGCCCTGATGGTGCCCACGGCGCTGGAAACGGAGCGGGTAAGCTTAGGATTTGGTGCGCAGCGGGACCTGTGGCGGGTTCGGGATAACGGTTTTGTCGTCAGTGGCGGCCGCGGTTTACCGGCGATTCGGGTGGCCAAGGGACTGCTGGGACGTGGGGATGCCCGTATCAGTTCATCCCACGGTGCGGTCGACGGCCTGATGTTTGACCTGGAGGGCTTCCGTGATGCCATTGCGCCGCTGCGCGCCGAATGCGGTTGGTAACGGAACTGGAAACGATCAATAGGCAGATTCGAATGCAGGTGGTTGAACAACATCCCTACGTGGAACAGGTGCTGGAAACGCTCGGTGGCGAGTCCGACATGGGCGAATCCCTGGGCGACGACGCCACCCTCGAGTTCCTCGAAGACGAGATCATGAAAGTGGGCTCCCTTGCCCACAACGAAGTCGACTGGAACAAGGTCGAAAGCGAATCCCTGAGACTGTTGTCTGACCGGAGCAAGGACCTGAAAGTGCTGGGGTTCCTGCTGATCAGCCTGCAGCGTGGAGGCGATGGTGAGCGGTTCGCGTTGTCCCTGTTCCTGCTGCACCGGGTACTGGACAGCTGGTGGGAGCACGCATGGCCCTATCCGGGAGACAAGGGCAAGCGTGCACGCAGGATGATGTTTACCCAGATGCTGCAGCGTGCCGGCAAGGGCGTGGATTCACTGACGTTTGACCGTAAGGTGGGCGACGGTCGCAGTTATTGCCTTGGGATGATCGACAACCTGATTGCCCAGGCCGGGGACCGGGAGTTGGTGGATGACGGAATATACGATCTCAAGCGCGCTATAGAAAAGTTGCCGGCTGACCCGGAGCCGGCGCCGGCCGTCACCACGGCGCAGCCGTCTGAAAAGCCGGCGACCAGTGCCGCGACCACCACCGTCAACAAGGCACCCACGGCCTCTCTGGGAGAGCTGACCCTGGATCCCGCCAACGAACGGGCGACCCGCCAGAGCCTGCTGAAAGTAGCGGATTTACTGGTGGAATCCGAACCGGATACGCCCCTGGGCTACCAGCTTCGCCGTTACGCCATCTGGCAGGGCATTACCTCGGTGCCGCCCTCCCGCGACGGGATTAAAACCGACCTGGCGGCGGTGAGTGCCGACCGGGTTGCCGAGTACCGCGAGGCGTTGGAGAAAGCCCCGGATATGGAGCTATGGAAGCGGATTGAGCAAAGTCTGTCGGTCAGCCCGTTCTGGCTCGATGGCCACTGGCTCAGCGCGGGCGCGGCCGAGTCGCTTGGTTATGGCCCCTGCGCCGAAGCCATACGGGAATCCGTTCTGGCCTTCGTCGAGCGGTTGCCGCAGCTGACGGACATGACGTTTAACGACGGCACGCCATTTCTGTGCGCGGAGGCGGCGGACTGGATGCGGACGGCCCCGGTGAAGGCGGGCGTTGCCGGCGGTGCCAGTCCCTGGGATCAGGCATACGAGCAGGCACGGGAGTTGGCTGGCCAGAAGGGCCTGGCCAGGGCCATGCAATTGATGGAAGACGGTCTGGCCAGTGCCCGGGAACCACGGGACCGCTTCTATTGGCGGCTGGCCAGTGCCCGCCTGCTGAAGGACAGCGGGCTGAAGGCACTTGCCGGCCAGCAGATTCAGGATCTGCACCAGCAGACTCGGGGCCTGTCCCTGGAAGACTGGGAACCGGGGCTGGTTTCAAAACTGGACAAACTGGTTTAACACCACGCTTTCAATCATCACACAGACATCTCAATTTCAGGAATGGACGCCATGTGGAGACAAGCATTACTCATCGGTCGAAGGATTCTTCCGTACCTGCGCAGTGCCGCGCCGATTACCCTGGCGCTTGGGGTCGTTGTCTTGCTGGGGGCTACCTGGTGGCTCGGGCCCCGGCTGGAAATTGGCGGCGAATATCCGCTGGCGGCCTGGCAAATGCGCGCACTGGTTACCCTTGGCGTGGTGCTGGTGGTTGCCATGGTATGGGCCACCCTGCTGGCGCGTCGGTTGGGCAAGATCAATGCCGCCAAGGCCGATGAGCAGCAGGAACAGGAAGATCCCGTTTTACCGTTGGAGCGGCGGCAGAATCGTCTGTTGGATCGTCAGTTGCAGGCCCTCAAAAGCAACCTGCCGGGGCGTAAGGGGCTGTATCGGCTGCCGTGGTATCTGGTCATGGGGCTGGAGGATGCCGGTAAGACCAGTCTGATTCAACGTTCCGGACAGACCTATACCCTGACCAATGTCACCCGGAATCCACAGTCGGATCGCAACCCGTTTGGATTCGAATGGTGGATAGGTGACCACGGTGTGCTGATCGATCCCGATGGTGAGCTGCTGAGCCAGAACCACGGTAAAGGCGGCGCCCGCCACGAGCTGCAGCAACGGTTGTGGCAGCACTTTATCCAGTGGCTGGAGAAGAACCGACCGCAGCGCCCCCTGAACGGCGTGGTACTGACCGTTGATCTTGCCAGCCTGAGTACGGGCAGTGAGCAGCAGCGACAGGCGCAGGCGATTCTTTTGCGCACCCGTCTGCGGGAATTGATGGAACAACTGGGTTCGCGGTTGCCGGTGTATGTCAGTTTCACCAAGATGGATTTGCTCTACGGCTTCGGTCCGTTCATGAAAACCCTCACCAGGTCGGAGCGGGAACAGCCGCTCGGGTTTACCTTTCCCCTGGAAGGTCTTCTGGAAGGGGATGACTGGCTGGCGGACTTCTCGGTACGTTTCACCGGTCTGGTGGAGCAGCTGAATGCCCGCCTCCCGGACGTGCTTGCAGTGACCCGTGATGCCGAAGAGCGGGCCTCGGTCTATTCCTTTACCCGGCAACTGGCGGGTTTGAAGCCAATTCTGGAGCAGTTCCTGGCGGATCTGCTGTCAGAGGATGCGTTTTCAACACCGGCGCTGGTGCGTGGCACCTATTTTACCTCGGTGATTCAGGAAGGTGTGCCGGAGGACGCGTTTGTCTCCGCTGCAGCGGCCAATTACCAACTTTCCGGCCCGATTCAGCCGGCCCAGAGAAAAGGGCAGTCGACCAGCCTGTTTACACAGGGCCTGTTCCCCGATGTTATCTACCGGGAATCCGGGCTGGCCGGCGATAACCGTAAGGTGGTTCGCAGCCGTCAGCGCCGGGTGGCCGTTGCCGCCGTGGTGGCGGTTGCTGCTGGTCTGGGCATGACTGCGGGCTGGCAACACTACTTCATCAAGAACACGGAAGCGGCGACGGCCGTTGAACAGCGGGTGCGCAGTTTTATCAATAACTGGCGTCCGGTCGGTTATGAGCCGGACACCACGGGCAGCAACCTGCTGGAGCCGCTGGATGAGCTGCGTGAAGCGACACTCGCCTTCGGAGATTACCGGCAGAGCTGGACGCTGGTTGAAGATATGGGGCTGTACCAGGGCAAGCGGGTAGGGCCGGAAGTGGAAGCGTCCTACCTGGATATGCTGGCGTATCAATACCTTCCGACGTTAATGCTTGGTGTCATGGGTGAAATGAGCCGGGCGCCGGATAACAGCCCGGAACGACTGGATCACCTCCGGGTGTTGCGCATGCTATATGATGCCAGTGGCCGTCGAACCGATATCGTGACGGACTACATGGCCAAATACTGGCAGCAACGGTTCTCGGGGCAGGCGGACAGGCAGCAACGGCTCAGCAGTCATCTGGATTACGCCCTTGCCCACACCGATCTGGCGGAACAGGTCCGCCAGGGGGATGTGACGGCAGATATGGCGCTGGCCCCTTTCCGCAGCAGCGTGCAATGGGCACAGCATGAGCTGGGCCGCATTCCCACGACTGACCGGGTATACGACGACCTCGAAAAAGAGGCTGCCCGGGAGTTCGGCGCGCCGCTGGACCTGGCGCGGGAATCGGGGCCGGCCTTCAGCACCGTGTTCAGCAAGCTGGACGAGCGAGGTGACCCATTGCAGGAAAGCCCGGATGAGGACCCGCTGGTGATTCCCTCACTGCTGACCCGTGACGGGCTGAACAGCTGGTTCCTGCGCAAATCCGATTCCGTTACCGAACTGGCCCTGGTGGATGCCTGGGTGCTGGGGCGTCGGGACAACGTGGACTTCAGTGAATCCGATGAGGCACAGCTGACGGCGGAACTTCAGTCTTTGTATGCCGACCGTTACGCGGATGCCTGGCGCAAGGCTCTGAGCCGGGTGGATGTGCAGAGTTTCAGTGACCTCAATCACGGGGTGCGGGTGCTCGAGAGCCTGACCAGTGGTCATCAGCCCCTGCAGCAGTTGCTGGGACAGGTCGCCCACCACACCCGCTTGGTCCCGGACGCGGGTGATGAGGAAGACGCGGGTGCGGTCGCAGCCCGCAAGATTCTGGAACAATCCGCTCACTTCGCCATGATCCAGGAAATTGAACGCCAGTTTGCGGAACTTAACGACCTGAACCGGAAGCAGGGCGATAATCCTACGGGTATGGAGCAGGTGATGGGCGTGATTGGTGACCTGCATGAATACATGCGGGGCATTCAGGAGGCGCCGGATCGCGGTAAGGCTGCTTTGCAGGCCGCCCGTGCCCGGATGGGTCTGCAGGGGGCCGACCCGATATTCACCCTGCAGCGACTGGCTTCGAACCAGCCGGCGCCGTTGAACCGGATGCTGGACAAACTCGCCGCCGAGAGCTGGCGTGTGGTTCTCGACCAGGCCGTCGCGCAACTGGAACGCCAGTGGTACCGGGAGGTTTACCAGCCGTTCCAGCGGACCCTGGCGCGACATTACCCGTTCAACCCCGGCGCCGGCCGTGACGCCGCGCTGCAGGACTTCGAACGGTTCTTTGCGCCGGAAGGCGTGCTGGACACCTTCTATACCGATAACCTGAAGCTGTTCCTGGAAGATCATCCGGAACACGTGGCCGGATCACGGCGTGCGGGTCTGGTTCGCGGCGATGTCCGGGCCGCACTGGAGAAGGCCCAAACCATCCGCAGGGCGTTCTTCACCCGCAGCGGCTCCCTGGACGTAGAGTTCGCGCTGGAGCCTCTGAACCTGTCCTCCAACAAGCGTCGCAGTGTGGTGAACGTGGATGGCCAGTTGGTGGAGTTCAGTCATGGCCCCCGTCAAAGCATACCGCTGGTCTGGCCCAATACCCTGCGTGACAGCGTGGAAAGCCGTGTGACCCTGGTGCCGACCCAGGTAAACCGCTCGCCCCGCAGCCTGTCCGAGAATGGTCCCTGGGCATTGTTCCGGTTGCTCGACAGGGCGGATATTACCGGAGTCAGCGGTAGTGCAGTGGACGTGAAGTTCAATCTGGATGATGGCGAAATGCGTTATCGCCTGCATGCAGCCAGTAATACCAACCCGTTCACACAGGAACTACTTGCGGGGTACCAGATACCACGCAGTCTGTATTAGACTATGGGCCGCCCTGCACAGGATCGTGTGGGGCGGCGAGCGTTACCGAGCCATTAATTGCACCATACTCTTCAGGGACCGAAGACATGCCCCAGGCAAGCGGACTGCAGTTCACCGCCACCATTGGCGGATTCTCCTCTGATCATTTCTCCGTGGTCGGCTTTACGCTGACCGAAGCCCTGTCCGATCTGTGTCACGGCAAGCTCGAACTGGCCAGCACCGATCCGTCGGTGGCAGCGATGGATGTGCTGGAACAGGCGGTGGATCTGGTGATCTGGCAGGACGGCGCGCCCCTGCGGCGCTTCACCGGCGTGGTCAACGAATTCGCCCGCGGCGATACCGGCCACCGCCGCACCCGCTACGAAGTCATCGTCCAGCCCCCGCTGTGGCGCCTGGGCCTGATGCACAACAGCCGCATCTTCCAGACCCGGACCAGCGACGCCATCGTGCGCACCCTGCTGGAAGAGCGGGGCATCGTCGATACCGTGTTCGACCTCAAGCGCGACCCGCAGGAACGGGAATACTGCGTCCAGCACCGGGAGAGCGACCTGGATTTTGTAGCTAGACTGGCCGCCGAGGAAGGCTGGCACTACCGCTACCACCACGGCTCCGTCGATGGTGAAGAACAGCCCGCATTGATCATCGCCGATCACCATGGCGACGCCCCGAGACTGGACCCGGTGACCTACAACGGCAAGGCCGGCGGCAGCACCCGAACGCCCTGCGTGTTCCGCTTCGCCCACCAGGAACGGGTCCGCGCCAGCGCCGTGGCGCTAAAGGATTACACCTTCCAGAATCCCGCCTACGCGCTGATGCACGACAGGGCCGCTGGCAATGTCCAGCACCGGGAAGACTACCAGCACTACGACTACCCCGGCCGCTTCAAGGCCGACGCCAGCGGCCAGCCCTTCACCGAGGCCCGGCTGGACGCCCTGAGACACGACGCCAGCACCGCCCGTGGCAAGAGCAACCGCGCCGACTTCACCGCCGGCGCCAAGGTCACCCTGACCGACCACGACAGCGACGCCCTGAACCGGGAGTGGCTGCTGACCGGCATTACCCACACCGGCAAACAGCCTCAGGCGCTGGAAGAAGAGGGCGGGGCCGAGCCCACCAGCTACAGCAACCGGTTCAATGCGATCCCCGCCGACCGCACCTGGCGCTCGCAAATCAAACAGCGCCCAAGAATGGACGGCCCGCAGATGGCGATGGTCACCGGTCCTGAGGGCGAGGAGATCCACTGCGACGAACACGGCCGGGTGAAGGTCCGCTTCCCCTGGGACCGATACAGCAAGAACGACGAACACAGCAGCGCCTGGCTGCGGGTCAGCCAGGGCTGGGCCGGCGGCCAGTACGGCTTCATGGCCATCCCGAGAATCGGTCACGAAGTCATTGTCTCCTTCCTGGACGGCGACCCGGACCAGCCGATCATCACCGGCCGTACCTACCACGCCACCAACACCCCGCCGTACGCGCTGCCGCAACACAAAACCCGAACCACCCTGAAAACCCAGACCCACAAGGGCGAGGGCAGTAACGAACTGCGGTTCGAGGACGAAGCTGACAAGGAACAGATCTACGTCCACGCCCAGAAAGACCTGGACCTGCTGACCGAGAACAACCGCACCGAGGTCATCCGCAACGACAGCCACCTGACCGTTGACAACCACCGCAAGGCCCACATCAAGGGCAATGATCACGTCACCGTGGATGGTGAGAAGCGTGAACAAACCGGTAAGGACCACAGTTTCAACGTCACCGGCACCCTGCATCTGAAAGCCGGCACCGCCTGGCTCAGCGACTCCGGCACCGAACTGCACATCAAGGCCGGCCAGAAAGCCGTGATCGAAGCGGGTGCGGAAATCACCCTCAAGGCCGGTGGCAGTTTCGTAAAGATCGACCCCAGTGGAGTTGCCATGGGTGGGGCCGCTATCAAGATGAATGCCGGTGGCGCCCCGGGCAAGGGCGGTGGGCAGAAGGTTCAGGTGCCGGAGATGCCGGGGTTGGTGGACAGGAATGGTGGGGCTGTGGCGCCTGAACAACTGCCGGAGACACCTCAAAGACCGCTGGCCAAGCCCGACCAGATACGCGCCATCAGGAATGCCGCGAACCAGGGTAAGGGGATCTGCCAGGTTTGCTCACCAGAATCACTAGGTGTGGTCTGATGGGTAAGCTGGCTGGATTTCCCGACAAGGGGAAGACGTTCATTCTTGTCGATGGCGCAAAAGTGAATGATTTGTCCCAGGTTATTTATCGTGAAATAGAAACGCCTCTTTGCGATGCCCTTTACAGGGAAACTGAGCTCGCTGATCTGTTGGAAATCTCACCGTGGTTGGTTGAAGCGGGAACGGATAGCTCCCTGACGCTTAAATGCTTCGAGGATTGGAAGCACCAGGGTGCTGCCATCGTATTGCAGGCTGACTGCCACTTTGAGGAGGTCATGGATCACCTGCGTGGATTGCTTATGGCCAGGCTGGTTACGGGTGATGAGGTTGTTTTCCGGTTCTATGATCCCGAAATCGCGCGGCATCTGTTGAAGCTGGATTCATCAGCTGAAGATGTAAGGCAATTGATGGGGCCCTGTAGCCTGTTCGCCATCCAGGATCGCCGCACGGGTGAGTGGGAGTACTTTCACAATGATCAACCCAGTAGTGAACGGCAGGCTGAGGTGTTCAGCATTCGTGAGGAACACCAGGTTGCCATGGAAAGAGCTGCGAAACAGACAGCCCTCAGGAAGCTCGAACTTCACGTTGCAAACTACTTTCCCCATTTGCTTCAAAAAACGGATGCAGATGGACTGGATTGGGGGGTGGTCTCTGCGCTAGTCGACGCCGCGAAAGCGAAGGGTTTGTACAGTACCCGCGATATCGCACTGTATATCAATACGATTGGCTGGCTTGGGCACCGTGCATTCGAAGACAGTGATGTGCAGAGCCTGTGGAAAGAGAATTCCGCAGCACCAGGCAAAGCCATAGCGCGAATTGCAGAATTCGCCGAGAAAAAGTCAACGGAGGGACTGATCCATGGGTAGTGCTAACAGCTCAGCGTTTTTACAGGGCGCTGATGATATCGACTCAGCGGCACAACTGTGCCCGCTCAAGCTCAAAACCGTTGCGTTGTATCCAGTGCGCTGGGCGATCAGTCAGAAGGTGGCGGCCCTGCCCGGAAATTTCAACCCGCCGGGGGTATCTTTGCAGAATACCCACTATTGCCTAAGAACCTTGACACCCGGCTGGGTTTATCTGTTCTCGGAGCCCTATGGAACGCTTCACGAATACCGGGTCGATGAGCAGGGTGTAATTACCGAAGTCCTGCCAGGCGCGAATTCGGTCCTGCTTCCCGAGGCTGATGCGGAGGGCGCATTACCCTGTATTCATCACCCGGCGGAGGGCCGGGTGTTCCTGAAGTTTGCCCAGCATCAATGGACAGCGCGTTTGCAGGAGCTCGTAAGAACGGACGCCGGGATTCGAGACGAGTACATGCAGGTGTTTGAGCTGGACCAGCTCCCCGAGAATGGCCAGGGCACGAACATTGCGGAAACCGAGAATGCAGAGACTCTGATTGAAGATTTCCGGCCAGAGACAGGGGACTTCGACTGGAGCTTTACCGAGTTCGCGCAAGGCCTGACTGCCTCGGATCTGCAGGGGCAATCCAAGAAGGCCACTGAGTTTTCCTACTGCGTTGCTCTGGACGACGAAATCGGCATCACTTCGGAACTGGGGCAACTGCACGCCCTCCATGTCAATCTGATCATGAATCATGCCGAGGAGAACGCATACGCCTACACCACCGCGCAAATGGTGGATGCGCTCATCGCTCGTGAAGCTGGCAAGAAGGAAACTGAAGAAGAGCGCAACGAAGTCACCGAAGAACTGAAGGAACGCATTCGTTCGGCCGATAAAGGCGCGTTTGTAGCGAGATACCACAAGCAGGTTGAAGAATACGACCAGGCCCGTGCCCGCATCTTTGATGACTGGAAGCGGTGGGTCGACTCCGACCAACTGGCCCGCAAGCTGGAGTTCAACGACCTCTACAGCGCCGATGGATTCACGGCGGTCGAGCAGGAGCTGTCGGACATCCTGGACGGTTACGTCGGCGCCGAGAGAGGCAAAGAGGACGCAGAAACCTGGATGGCGGCCGAGGACGGCGAAGCCGGAACCGTCGGAAACCTGTTGAAAGCCGTGTTGTTCCTGACCTCCGCTACCCACAAGATTACCGAAAAACTGAAAGACCTGCCTGGCTACGATTATGGCAGCCAGAAGATAGTGGAGCGCATGTACGACATGCCGGCGCACGTACCGGTCGGGCTGGCCACTGATACTCTACTGCTGGAATTCGCAGCGCCCGCAGCCGCAATGGGTGCCTGGGCCAGAAACCGCCAAACCCGCCCGCAGTGGAAAAAGTGGATCAAGCAGGTGTCCAGACGCTACGGTATCGACGTCCACGAAAATGGCATGACGCTGGACACTGCCACGGAGTTGTTGTTGAAAGTCAATCAGGAGTCTCTGGCAGAAACCTCGGGCCAAAGCGTCTCCAAGCTCGCAATGTCTCCCCTCGCCGTCGGTATGATGGAAGCAGATATCAGGAACCGCCTGCGCGACAGTTTGATTGATGTGTTCCACCTGGAACCGGACTTCAAGGACAATCCGTTTGGCTGGTTTCATGCCCGTCTTGACCCGGTAGTTGACGTGATCAAGCAGAACCGGGGTAAATTCATCGGAGCAGTAACTTTTTTCCAGGCGTTTAACATGGCGAGCCTGTTCACCGGATTGAAGGAAACCCAGCAGGATGTAATGCTGACCGACCAATCCGCCATCGACAAGTGGTTGCCCTTCGTGGACAGTCTGTGGGGCGTGGCCGAGGGGATAGTTAACCTCAGCGGGCTGGTTATCCAGTCGGAATATGCCAAGGCCATGGGGGGGAACCTGTCGGCGGCTGGATCTAGAGTTTCGGTCGCTCTTCGCGGGCTAAAAGACCTGAAGGTGTTTTCTGCTGGTGCAAGGTTAATAACGAGAGCCTTTGTAAAGTTTCTCCCATACGTTGGCCCGCTACTATCAGTATGCCTAGAGGGTAGATCTGCTTGGCGGGCTTGGCACACCGGCCATGACGTGGCGGTGTCCCTTTCTGTTGTCCAAATCGGGCTAGCCGCCGGTATCGGCTACCTGATCGCTTTGTCTGTGGCAGGGACTGCAACCGTGGTGGGTGCTCCTATTGCGCTTGTAGGTGCGGTCTTGGTGGTGATCACCGTCGCAGTCACCGCGATCCAGCTGTACATCGCTCGCTCCCGTATCGAAAATTTCCTGTCGCTATCATTCTGGGGTAACGCGCCCACTCTCCGGTACTGGGATGATCAATCGAGGCTGCCTAACCATGAACTCCTGGAGGCGAGCAAAGCCATTACCGCTGCAGATGAGGGGGCAACGGTTCGGGAATACTTCGAGGCGGAGCTAGACGCCTTCTACTACCTGCTATTCTCTCCGGTTGTGCGGATAACCGAGCATATGCCCAAGCACTATGCAATCACTCACCAGGGGGGACAAAAGGTACTGTCAGAATTTACAGGCTTCACTGCGTATTTTCCTGGGTATAGCGAGGCCTCTTGTGCTATTTCCATCAGACTGTTTGAGGTGGAAAAGAACTTGGTATTCGATGATGGCACCAAAGAAATTTCCGGTTTATTTGAACGGAGAGTGAATGCCAGCTTTTCCTCCCATGGAGCCGAATACCACTTTACTCACTACAATCACGATTATTGTGATCAACTGGAAATGCTAATCGAGTACGTTAAAGATGGCAGGAAAGTCACGGGGGATTACGGGATGCGAATCATCCTGAATGGAAATGATGTAGAGGAGTTAGGAGTTGATGAGCGACTCACCTTTGAGCTGTGATCTCCCGGAGACGGACATCGAGCAACAGCTGGAAAAGCGACTGTATCGTACGTATGGCGAGCGACTGGCCAGCCCCCCCGCCCGGAAAGTGGCGGGGGTGTCCGATTCATCGGAAAATATGGACCATGGGGTGGCCTATATCAGTGACCGGTTTATGGACATTCGGCCGGTGTTTTCGATTCTTCGAAGATACATGTTAGGCATCGTTGGCCTGTTCATGGCGTGTGTGCTTGGTTTGATGTGGTTGCTTGATGTTGTTTTTTCCGGTGAGGCGCTGTTGGCAACCGCTGTTTTTTTCGTGCCTGCCTGGATTGGATTTTACCTGTTCGAGATCTTTGTTCCGGTAGTGCTACCAGTCCGGATTGACCGGCGGGAAGGCTTTGTTTACGCCGGGCATCGGGGCACCTTCTACCGGATTCCGTGGGACGAGTTGGAGGTTAGCTTTTCGTATAATTTGCAGTATTTCGGCTCCGGTGTTGTTTGGGATAGGCAATATTATTCCCACCTGTATCTTCGGGATAAGCATTACTTTTGTGGTACCCCCCCAAGAAGCCGCTGCAGCGCAAGAGGATTTCCTCCTATTTCAAAGAGGATCACTTGTATCGGAAGTGGAATTTTATTGTCAGATATTATGAGAAAGGCGTCAAAAGTGAGGATGAAGAGCACTTGTATGCAGTGAATTATGACTCGTATAACAGACATGTGGCTGATCAGCCGGGGCGTCGTTTCTTTGGGCATGTAATTTTCTGTATTTTTATACCTTCAATTATTTGGTGGAAATTTACGCCGTTAAAATTTAAGTGGCCGAAGGAAATTGAAGCCATTTTCGGGAAAATCAATTATTACTGATCCTGCATCCGCGTAGATGCTCACCAAAAAGGATTTCAAAATGTTGATAAGGACATTACTAACCCTGCTGCTTCTCTCTCCCACCGCTAGCCTGGCGGAAGTATACCGCTGGACAGACTCAGAAGGCCGCACCCATTTTGGTGACCGTCCGCCAACCCAGGCGGCCAGTCAGGAGGTCCAAGTGGAGTCCGCGCCGGCCCGTGTAGATAACGCCGCCCGTGACCGTCAGCAGAAGATGAATGCGTTCCTGGAACAGAAGCAGCAGGAGCGGGATCAGCAGCGTGCTGCGGATGCCAAGGCCGAGAAGCAGGCAGCGAAGCGCGCGGAACTATGTACCAAACTTCGCGCCCGTCTCAAGTACATGGACAGCGTCTCGACCTTCTATAACCTGAATGAGGAGGGTGAGCGGGTGTTCGTCAGTGAGTCCGAGAATACCCGGATCCGGGAACGTTTTCGCAAGAAGGTAGAGGAAACCTGTAGTAGTTGATCGGTTTGAAATGAATTCTTTTGGGAGGCAGGAAGCCTCTCGTCCTATCTGACGCAAGGGATTTGCATGTTTTCACGTCTCCTCATGACGGCTTGTCGTTGTGCCCTCATTTTTCAGCTTCTGTTTGTCGGGATCCTAGAGGCGGCACCACCGGGCGTGCCACTGGCGGATGTTTATCAGCAGGGGATGTCCCTTGAAGGTTACTGGGTCAGTGAGAAGTACGATGGCGTCAGGGCCTATTGGGATGGCTCCCGGCTGTTGTCCAGGCGGGGGAATGTGTTCCATGCACCTGACTGGTTCACCCGGGATCTGCCGGATCGGCCGCTGGATGGTGAGTTGTGGATGGGCCGTGAACGGTTTGCCGAGTTGTCGGGTGCGGTTCGACGGCTGGAGCCCCGTGACAGCGACTGGCGGAAGATTCGCTTCATGGTGTTTGATATGCCCTGGCAGGACCGGCCTTTCAGTGAACGCCTGAAGATGCTCCGCTCCACGGTCAACGATGCCGGCATTGAGCACCTGGTTCTGGTCGAACAGCGTGCGGCAACCGACCACCAGCGGCTGATGCATCAACTGGACGAGGTGATTGCCCGTGGGGGTGAGGGGTTGATGCTCAAACGTGGGGACGGTCTGTACCTTGCCGGCCGCTCCCGGGATCTTCTCAAGGTGAAGCGCTTTCAGGATGCCGAGGCGGTGGTCCTCGGGCACCGACCGGGGAAGGGCCGGCTGACCGGGAAAATGGGCGCGCTGTTGGTGGAGCTGGATAACGGTCGCAAACTGCGTATCGGCACGGGTTTCTCGGACAGCGAGCGTGAGGATCCACCGCCCGTGGGCGCAGTCATAACGTATAGGTACAGTGGCTATACGAGTACCGGGTTGCCACGGTTTGCCAGTTTTTTGCGCGTTCGTGACGATGAACCGCCGACGTATGGACCGGCCTCTGATTAGGTCATCTGATCGTCACCCCAACGTAACCCACAGCCCCCACTATGGCCGTGCAGTATCATTCATTGCACAGGGAGCTTGTTATGAAGTTACGCACGTTACTGATTACAGCATTGTTGATGTCTTTGTTCTCCGTTGTCCATGCTGGCCCTGGTGGGCACGGTAAAGGCGAGAACTGGGTACCGCCCGGCCTGGAAAAAGGGCAGGGTCTGAATGAAGCCTTTCACAACGGAAAGCGGGAGGTTCATCTTGGTCCCCGCCCACTCTGGCTGGTGGCGGATATGGACGAAGGGCCGCTGAAAGAAACCCTGCAGGCCTGCACCGCGAAAAATCCCAGACCCACCGATTTCTCAATCGGTCACCGGGGCGCACCGCTGCAGTTCCCGGAACATACCCTGGAATCCTATGTCGCGGCCGCACAGATGGGGGCCGGTATTGTCGAGTGTGATGTTGCTTTCACCAAGGACCGGGAGTTGGTCTGCCGCCATGCCCAGAACGATCTTCATACCACCACCAACATCGTGACCATCCCCGAACTCAATGCCAAATGCACCCAGCCGTTCGTACCGGCAGATCCGCTCAGTGGCACCGAGGCCCAGGCGGAGTGTCGCACCAGCGATATCACGCTGGCGGAGTTCAAGTCCCTCGAGGGCAAGATGGATGCCTTCAACCCCATGGCGACGACGCCCGAGGACTATGTGCAAGGCACGGCTCCGTGGCGTACCGATCTATACAGCAGCCGTGGCACGTTGCTCAGCCACAAAGAAAGTATTGAGCTGTTCAAGGCCCTGGGTGTGAAGTTTACGCCGGAATTAAAGACGCCGGTGGTGGAGATGCCCTATGAAGGGGATTACACCCAGCAGGACTATGCCCGTCAGATGATTCAGGATTACATCGACGCGGGCGTGAGCCCTGAAGATGTATGGCCGCAATCATTCCTGCTGGCCGATGTGCTGTTCTGGGTGAATGAACTGCCCCGGTTCGGACAGCAGGCGGTGTTTCTGGATCAGGAGCCACTGACAGCGGAAAACTCATCCCTGGCCTGGATGGAGAACCTGTCTGCCCAAGGGGTAAACGTGTTGGCGCCGGCGCTTTGGAAAATGTTGACCCTGGATGGCCACCAACAGATAGTACCATCGGAGTATGCCGAGAATGCCCGGGCTGCGGGCCTGGACATGATCGCCTGGACGGTTGAACGCAGTGGTCCGCTGGCGGACGGTGGTGGCTGGTACCACCAGACCATTGCCGACGCTATCAACAATGATGGTGATGTGTTCAATGTGATCGACGTACTGGCCCGGGAGGTCGGGGTGATCGGCATCTTTTCCGATTGGCCGGCGACCACCACCTTCTATGCCAATTGCATGGGGCTTGCCGGACGAAGTCATTGAGATGTAGTTGCTGCCACGCCTGTGTCCGGTGGAGGTTCAGCCAATCGCTATGTTGGGTATCCGAGTACACTGGTAGCTATACCATCAACAATAGCGAATAAGTAATGGACTCAGATACCAGCCCGGCGTGGCAAAGGCATGCTTCGGCCATCCTCAGTGGGTTCCTTGGGGACTGGCTTGAGGCACGGAAAAACCCTTTGGCAGTGCCCATGGAACTGTTCCACGGGCGCTCGTCACTGGATCACCGTGCCCCGCAACTCGATGCCCCGGGTTCCACCCTTTGCCTTTCAATTCACGGGCTGATGGAGCTGGAGTCGGTATGGACGTTTCCCGGTCAGAGCGGCCTGAGTTACGGTTCTCTGCTGACAAGTGCGTCCCGGGAAATTACACCGCTGACTCTGCGCTACAACACGGGAAGGCCGATCTATCGGAATGGCGAGGCACTGGCAGCATTGCTGGAAGACTTGGTGTCTGCCTGGCCGGTTCCGTTGGAGCGTATCGTCCTTATGGGCCATAGTATGGGAGGGCTGTTGATCCGCAGTGCCTGTCATTACGGGCAAGCCCAGAATCATCGCTGGATGGAGTGCCTGACCGACTGTGTTTATCTTGGCTCGCCTCACGATGGTTCCTGGTTGGCCAAAGGGGCGAAAGCCACTGCAGATCTGCTCATGCGTGCTCCCCGTGACTATTTGCGGGTCGCCGGTGAGGTGATCGATCTACGCAGCGAAGGTATTCGCAATCTGTCCCGTGGCGATGTGGTACCTGCGGATCAGGGGGAGCCACCCCTGGTTCCGGGGGTGCGGCATTTCGTGGTCTGCGGTTTGCTGGCCCGTTCCCGGACGCATCCGGTGAATGCCCTGTTCGGGGATGCGCTGGTTCATGAGGCCAGTGCCCGTGGCGAAGAACGCACCGGATGGAAACTTGCCGGCATGGCGAGCTTTCCGGGTGTGGATCATATTCGTCTGGCGCATCATCCTGATGTGGCCCGGCAACTGGTGGAGTGGTTGATATGAAAACCGGAAATGAACATGGTCGTGATTGGTGGCTGGGCATCGCAGATGTATTGACCCATGGTATTGCGCAGGGTGCCGGAAAACTGGAGCGAGTGCATCTGTCGATTGCGGATGAGACCTTTAATGTACTCCATCGCATTCCCGTTACCCGCCCCTGGAGCCGAGCCGTTCGGGTCACTCACCACAACATATCAAAGCTCTCTTATCGGAGCGTTGCGGCAGTGGCCACCGGCGCAGGGCAGTTGCTCGCGCCTCAGGACGAGCGCTGCTAAGTCGCGTGAACGCCGACAGCAGGCTCCCTGCCCGCTGCCGGTGTAGAGGGTTCTACTGAACGTTCTCCTGGTCGCCAAACCGATCCGCAAACAGCGCGGATGACAGGTAACGCTCGGCGGAGTCCGGTAGCACCACGACAATATTCTTGCCTTTGTTCTCTGGTTGTTTGCTGACCCGCACTGCTGCAACCACGGCCGCACCGCAGGATATCCCGGACAGGATGCCTTCCTCCTGGATCAGTCGGTGTGCCATGGCAATGGCGTCTTCGTTACTGACGGTTTCCACTTGGTCGACCAGGTCCAGGTCGAGGTTCTTGGGCACGAAGCCGGCACCAATACCCTGGATTTTATGGGGCGAGGGTTTGGGTTCTTCTCCCGCCATGACCTGAGTGATGATAGGGGAATCCGTGGGTTCCACGGCGACCGAGGTAATGTCCTTGCCCTTGGTGTGCTTGATGTACCGTGATACCCCGGTGATGGTGCCACCCGTGCCCACACCGGCAACGAAAATATCCACCGCGCCATCGGTGTCGTCCCAGATTTCCGGGCCGGTGGTGTCCTCGTGAATACGGGGATTGGCCGGGTTATCGAATTGCTGGGGCATGAAGTGGTGCTCGGGATCGGCGGCCACGATCTCCTCTGCCTTGGCAATGGCACCCGGCATTCCCTTGGCCGGTTCGGTCAGCACCAGTTCCGCTCCAAGGGCCTTGAGCACCTTGCGGCGTTCGAGGCTCATGGACGATGGCATGGTCAGGATCAGTTTGTAGCCCCGGGCGGCCGCGACAAACGCCAGTGCAATACCGGTATTGCCGCTGGTAGGCTCGACAATGGTGATGCCCGGTTTCAGTACGCCCCGTTTTTCGGCATCCCAGATCATGGCGGCGCCAATACGGCACTTCACGGAATACGCCGGGTTTCTACCCTCAATTTTGGCCCAGATGGTGGCGCCGTCATTGACCCGGTTGAGTTTGATCAGCGGGGTGTTGCCGATCGACAGAGAGTTATCTTCGTAGATCTTCGCCATGGGATTCTCCTTGTGATTGTTTCCTGAAAGATTGGACGACTAGGTTGAGACCGCTTTGACCTCCAGCCGGTTCCGGCCATTTTGTTTGGCAAGATACAGGGCCTGATCCGCCTGCCGAAGGAACTCGTCCGGTTCGATAGTGGTGCCGGGAACGCCAATGGCAAGCCCGATGCTAATGGTGAGCCGGATATCCGGGTTGTCACTGACGTTCAGGCTGTGGCTGACCGCCGCGCGGAAGTCGTCGAGCCGTTTGATCATGTCGCCCCTGTCCCGATAGGTGGTGAAGATCACAAATTCTTCGCCGCCAAAGCGGGCGATCCGGTCAGTGTCGCGCCGGAAATGGGCACGCATGCTGTCAGACAAAGCCTTCAGGCACAGATCGCCAGCCTCATGACCATAGGTGTCATTGATCTTCTTGAAGTGATCGGCATCCACCATGGCCACTGCAAAACCCGCGCGATGGCGTTGGCACCACTGGAAACTCTGGTTGAACTCGCGATCAAAATAGCTGCGATTGCCCAGTTGCGTCAGGTCGTCTGTGACACTCAGATGCTGCAGGGTGGCGTTGGCGATTGCAAGTTCCCGGTTCAGGCGCCCGAGCTTTCGATTCCAGTAGAACAACAGGCTCAGGATGATGGCTGCGATCAGAACCAGCTGCCACAGCAGAGTATAGTCCACGGTTTGTTCCAGCTGTACCTTACGCCACTGGTTATCCAGGCGTTGTTTTTCCTCGGCACTCAGGCTGGCCACCAGTTTCTGCATGATACCCAGCAGGATGGGCTCATCGTTGCGAGTGGCAACCGAGAGGGACCAGTCCGCAGGTATGCGCCCGATGACCTTCAGGTCCGCGAGCCCCAACTCCTGCATATGATGGCTGGCGGTTGCCAGTGTCGCAATGCTGCCATCCAGTTCTCCCTGTTGCAGCATGCGTAACCCCGCCTTCTCGTTGGGAATGTCCACCAGCTGGATGCCTGGCTGCCGTTGCTTCAACAGTTCGGCAAAGGCGTAGTCTGAGACAATACCGAGTTGCATACCTTCCAGATCTCCCAGCCCTTCCAAAAATGGCGCCTCGATCCTGCCAATCACCACGTTGGGAATCTGAAGATAAGGTTCCGTGAAGCTGAGGAAGCGGGCCTTTTGCGGGGTTTTCATGGCCATGGGAAGAAGGTCACAACGCCGTTCCCTGACCGCCTGAAGGGCTTTCTGCCAGCTGGCATTTGGTAAAACATCAAAGTGGATATCGGATCGCTCAGCGAACAGCTGGAATACCTCAGCTGACAGGCCGGTATGCTGGCCGCGCTGATTAAGCCCTTCCAGAGGCATCCAGTCGGGGTCAACACACAGTGTCAGTTGCTGATTGCGTTGCTCAAGCCAGGCCTGTTCCTGGTCAGAGAACGTAATGGTTCTTGGCTGGTCAGGCCGGTTGAACGAAGCGCCGAGCCAACGATCCTCAATGATACGCCTCTCGGTAGGGCTGATGGCAGCGAGGGCTGTATCCATTATATTCGCCAGCGGCGCCAGTGCGGGGCGCACACCAAAGCGAAGGTCTTCCCCGGGCGTGTTGCCGAGCGCCAGTTCCCCGGCGATACGGACACCGGTAATGCCCAGCTCCCGTACCCAGTAGTTGCCGTTGGGCAGGGCCGCGAGGACAACGTCCACACTGCCGTCGGCCAGCGACTGGAACATGGCTCGTTGCGAGGTAAAGGTGTGGGTACGGTCACCCAGCCGGTCTTTTACCGCCTGTTCATAGTAAATGCCGGAACCCAGGGCCACGGTGAGACCGTCCAGCTTATCCAGGCTGTCGAAAAACAGGTCATTGTTAAGCGTGAAGGCCACGTTGGGGATCACGTGGTAAGGCTCGGTGAAGTGCGTAAATGACGCCCGCTCGGTGTTAAACGACATATTGGCCATGACGTCAATTTCGCCATTGCGGAACATCCCATAAAGATCTGACCACTGCCCGCCAACGGGGATGACCTGCAAGCCGGTCAGGTCGGCAATGCGGTTAAGGACATCCACTGTCAGTCCCTGCAGCTGTCCTCCATCCTCGAAGCTGAACGGAGCATATTCGTGCATAATGCCGACGCGTACCGGACCCGTTTGCTGGAGATACAGCTGGTCAGCGTCACTCAGGCTGATCCCCGGGGCTTCTGAGATACGGGCGCCGCCATACTCCTGCCAGCGTTCCAGCAGCGTCTCGATGCGCTCTTTCGGCACCGCTTCCAGGCCCGTACGGATTTTTTTGAACAGGGCCTGGTTGGACTTCAGGACTCCAATGCGGATGTCCTCCTGGGACATGGGGCCGAGGGGGGCGGGGCCCGCGAAATCGAGGAAGCGGAAACCGGCCAGGTTGGCATAGTATTTCAGGGTCAGCTCCGGTCCGATAATGGCATCCACCCAGCCGAAGGCCAGGGCACGCATCTGGCTGGACAGTGAATCATAGGTTTTTACGTTGATCCCATTGTCCAGCAGGAGATCCCGGTAGTAGACGTCCCTGACCACGCCAACCTGTAACGCCTTCAGCTCTTCCAGGGAACTGACCGGGTTAATGGGCCTTTCCGTATCATGCATCAGGTAGGTCTGGCGAACGTGGTAGGGCGGGGTGAACAGGATGTCTTTTGCTCGTTCCTCACTGAACGAGATATTGTCGATGGCATCCAGTTCACCATTCAGGAAGGCAGGATAGATCTCCGGCCAGCTCCCGGCACGGAACTCAAAGTTGAGACCGGAATGACGCTCCACTTCCTTGAGGACATCGATGGAGAAGCCGGACGCGTCACGGCCGGTTATGGTGGAGTATGGCTGGTTATCTGCAACAATACCGATCGTGACAGGGGGTGATTCCGCTCCCCTTGCGGGAGGAGCCACGGTTAGCGCCAGCAGTGCTATACACCACAGCAGGTACCAGACCCTGTGTGGTTGGCAGAGCGAAGGGAAGATGGCGCTCATCACGTCGCTTATAATCCTTTATAGGCGGAATAGGTAGTGTAGACGTGTTGGTATTAAGGTGCCTGCATTAGCAGCGTCCAGTGTTAGCATGGCCACTTTGAATACGTTTGGGAAGCAGCGCATGGGCCTATTGTTTGAAGAAATCGACAGCCAACCCTCACAGCTGGGGGAGATTACCCTGCGGCGCCGGCGGATTCCCGCCCTGGGCGAACGGGATATCTATGAAGTGAAGCTGGGCGAGGAATTCCTGATGTCCAGCATGTTCGTGGACGCCGAGGTGGCCCTGTCGGACCTGGGACTGGAAATGACCGAGGGGCAGGCGCTGAAGGTGGTGGTAGGCGGTCTGGGTCT
This sequence comes from Marinobacter sp. NP-4(2019), assembly GCF_003994855.1. NCBI lineage: Bacteria > Pseudomonadati > Pseudomonadota > Gammaproteobacteria > Pseudomonadales > Marinobacteraceae > Marinobacter > Marinobacter sp. NP-4(2019). The sequence continues at coordinate 4,134,407 of NZ_CP034142.1, read as the reverse complement.
GGGATACACCGCGGAAGCCGCTCTCCGCCATGACCGGGTGGGTGAATTGCTGGTGGTTGACGCGCTGGATACCGTGATCCGCTGGCACGAACAGGAAAAAGTGCCCCTGGGGAAAGTGCTCAACGCCGATGATCGCTGCCGTTATGTCCATGGCAGTTTCTTTGACCTGGCGGTGTCCGACGCTGGGTTTGACCCCGAACAGCCGGGCAAGTTGTTCGACGCCATCCTGCTGGACATCGACCATTCACCGCGAGCGCTTCTGCACGACTCCAACGCCAGTTTCTACACCGGAGACAGCCTTGGCAAAATGGCGGCCCACCTGCACCCGGGCGGGGTGTTCGCCATGTGGTCCAATGACCCGCCGGATGAGGAGTTCATGGCCACCTTGCGAACCCTGTTCACCGATGTGGACGCCCGGGTGGTGTCGTTCTTCAATCCGTTCCAGAACCGGGAATCCACCAATACGGTGTTTCTGGCCCGCAAACCGGTCAGCTGACCTTGCGACCGGTGTAGTCAGAAAAATCCGGCTTGCGCGGACGGTGCTGATCGTCGGTCATATAGGCCGATGTCAGAATAAACTCCGCCGTGGCGCGGTTGCAGGCCACCGGAATATTCCACAGCGCCGCGATCCGCAGCAGGGCCTTGATGTCCGGATCGTGGGGTTGGGGTTCCAGGGGGTCCCAGAAAAACACCAGCAGGTCAATTTCGCCCTCGGCAATTTTCGCCCCGATCTGCTGATCCCCGCCCAGGGGGCCGCTGAGCAGGCAGTGGATGTCGTCCCGTCCGAGGTTCTCTCCCAGTAACCGGCCGGTGGTACCGGTGGCATACAGGGACAGTTGCGCGAAGCGGGTCTGGTTCTCGGACACCCAGTCCACCAGCTCCTTCTTCTTGTTGTCGTGTGCCACCAGGGCAACGGATTTCACAGCCATTTGCGGTAAAGTCTCCTTGATTTGCGATCAATCTGTTTGCCAGTGTTTCATAACCTGGCGACCTGCGGAATAGGACAGAGGTGTGATGAAGACAACAACCATCGATTGGGCGACAACCCCGGCAGCGGTCTGGCGCCGCCACAGATCCGGCCTGAGGGTCATTCGCCGCCTGGATCCGATACAGTGGCAGGCGCTGACCGGCATCGAACGCCAGCAACAGGCGCTGGAGCGAAATACCGAGCGTTTCCTTGCCGGCGAGCCGTCCAATAACGCCTTGCTCTGGGGCTCCAGGGGTACCGGCAAGTCGTCGTTGATCAAGGCGCTGCTGAACCGTTATCAGGACCGGGGGTTGCGGATGATCGAGGTCGACAAGGACGACCTGGTGAACCTGCCGGAGATTGTCGATGATATCTGCGACCTGTCCTACCGCTTTGTGATTTTCTGCGATGACCTGTCGTTTGATGTCGGTGAGTCCGGCTACAAGGCCCTCAAGAGCGTGCTGGAGGGCTCGCTGGAGCTGCCGCCGGAGAACGTGCGGGTTTATGCCACTTCCAACCGTCGACACCTGATGCCGGAGTTCATGTCTGACAACCTGAAAAGCGAGATGCGTGATGGCGAGCTGCATCCGGCGGAGGCGATCGAGGAACAGGTGTCCCTGGCGGACCGGTTCGGCTTGCAGCTGTCTTTCTATCCGTTTTCCCAGGACGTTTACCTGCAGGCGGTGGATGCCCTGTTCCCGCAGGTGGCAGACCGGGAGGCACTGCACCGGGAGGCGGTCCGCTTTGCCACCGCCAAGGGGGTGCGTAACGGCCGTACCGCGCAACAGTTCTACCGGCAGTTTGCCGGAGGCGACCAGCAGAACCGGTAATCAGGGAGTCAGCTACTGCTGCTTGGCCATACGAATGAAGCGATGGTGTACCACCCGCACACCCGTGTACACCAGAGCCATCACCACGGGAATGGCAATGCCCAGTACCAGTGACTTGTTGAGGTCGAACCCGGCTTCGTAAACGGAATCCAGCCCGAGTTTGAGCAGGCCGATCAGGTAGTAGGTGATGGCCACTACCGAGAAGCCTTCCACGGTGTGCTGCATCATCAGTTGAATCTTGGAGCGCCGGTCCATGGAACTCAGTAGCTGCTGGTTCTGGCTCTGGATTGCCAGCTCGACCCGGGTGCGCATCATGTCCGAGGCACGATCGACCCGTCGCGACAGGTCTTCCAGTCTCTCGCTCACCGCTTCGCAGGTTTTTACCGCCGGGGTCAGGCGCCGGGTCATGAATTCGGTGATGGTCAGGTGTCCGGACAGTTCATCTTCACGGAGCGCCTCCAGCCTTGCCAGTACCAGCCGGTGGTAGGCCCGGGTTGCCGAGAACCGGAAAGTGGAATGGGCCCTGAAGGCCTCTATACGTGCGGCTATGGCCGTCAATTCCGCCAGTAATGCGGGCTCGTCAACGTCATCATTGTCCGCCAGGGACTGGGTAATCACCGCCAGTTTCTGGTCCATCTCGTTGAGGGATGGCGAGGTTTCCCTGGCCAGGGGCAGCGCCAGCAGCGACATCAGGCGATAGGTTTCGATTTCCATCAGGCGCTGGGTCAGGCGACCGAGCTGGCTGTCAGACATGTGGTGGTTCATCACCATGAAACGGCCAAAACCATCGCTGTGCAGCTGGAATGTGCCCCATACCCGGGCAGCACCTTCCTGGGGGCTGCTACCCACCAACCTGAGTCCTTCAAAGTGCTGGCGGACATAATCCAGGTCTTCCATCCCTTGCCCGGCCTGGGTCTGCAGATGAATATGAAACGCGGCAATGACGGTGCCTGTCAGCTTATCCAGCCAACCGTCGGGAAGCAGGCTGATGCCGGTTTCCGCGAAGGGCGCGCCAGTCTCTGCCGGATCGAGGTTGATAAAGGTGTAGGACGCAAATTCCATATGCATCTCGCGCCGCACCCGGAGGTTGCCAAAGGTTTTCTCGAAGCAACTGACTTCCTGTTCCGGTTCCGGGTGGCCCAGCAGGCGATGCAGCTCCTGCAGGTGCTGGAACTGAGCCTCGCGCTGCTCGGGTGTGGTGAGAACGGCAATGTGGGTCACCCGGGCAGGCGTTGGCAATACCTGGAAGGGGCGGGAATGCAGCTCGTTATACAGATCATCCCGTAACGGGTGAATGGCAAGGGCTGAAAGGCTTGATCCCACGCTGGTTGGTCTCCACGATGTCAGATGGCTTGAATCCCGGACAGGTCACAAGGGTAGGGGAAAGCCGGGCAAGGGGAAATACGACCAGTGGCTTGTCTGCATACTCTGAAAGTCGCTCACTGGGCTGATACGGGAGTGTGCGTGGGCAGACTGACGGTGAACAGTACGCCGTTGTCCTCATTACCCGCCGTGACTGACCCGCCGTGGTGTTCGGCAATCAGCTTCACGATCAGCAGGCCCTGCCCCAGGTGTCCTTCCTGGGAGCCTTTTCGTATGGATACGAACGGATTGAAAATATCGGAGCTCAGCTGTTCCGGCAGCGGTGGCCCCTGATTAAATACGCCCAGTTCCAGGTTCTTGCCCCGCCGTGTAAGGCGGGTTTCGATCAGGTCGCCGGTCGCGGTGAAGTCCCGGGCATTGTCCACCAGCTTGTCCAGTAACTGGACGATCAGCTCCGGTGATCCGTGCAGGATACAGCCCTCGACAGGTCCCTTGTAGACGATCCGGTGATCGGCATCCAGCTGCTGATAGGCACGAGTGGTCTGGTCCATCACCTCCGCCAGATCGAAGCGTTCCTTCTCGGCATGGTCGAAACTCTGTTCCAGCCTGGCGGCTTCACTCATGCCATTCAGGATCTGGCTGAGCCGATCCGTGGCGGTGGTGGCCCGCTCGATGTAATTGGTGCGTTCACTGTCGGATTCGGCGTGGCGCAGGTTATCCAGGGACGAGCGCACCACGGCTACCGGGGTTTTCAGCTCGTGGGACAGTCGGCGGGAAAAGCTTTCCAGGTATTCGTTATAGCCGTGCAGCCGATCGACCATCTGGCCAAAGTGCTGGTGCAGTTGCCCCAGTTCGTCACGGGCGCGTGTGGTCGGTAACGTACCGATGATCCGGCCGTCGTCGTCGACGCTGGCACTGACCGCCCGTTGCAGTCGGGTGATCCGCCAGGACAGCCAACTGACATAGCCCAGCAGTACCAGCATCAGCCCCACCACCAGCAGGGTACTGCGGGCGATCACCGAGCCCAGGGTATGGCCGGACAGCGACAACAACTGGTCCAGCGATTGCTCAAGCACCAGGGTGCGACCACTGAACACCGGTTGTGTCACCATCAGGAAGCTGTCGCCATCGCGGTGACGTACCAGACCACTGTCGGGAAGGGTGTCGGGGTCGGGCCGGATGGCGGTTTCGTCAATGGGTTGCGGGTTCGGTTGATAGAGCTGCACCAGCGTCCGGAGACCGTTGAGGGCAATCTGCTCCACTACCTCCAGCGGACTGAGGGAGTCGAATTCCGGCCGATGGTGCTTGGTTGCCAGCGCCTGGCGGGCAATGACCCAGCCGTCGGGTTCGAGTACCCGCAGTTGTTGACCGCTGGCCATCTGGCTTGAGAGATGTTGTTCCAGCTGCGGCAACCGGCTCACCAGTACTGGTGGCGGATTAATGGTTGTGCCGGTGGTGTCGATGCCGTCCCTGCCAGGCCATTCGGCAACCAGGCCGAGACGACTGCCTTTGGCTGGCAGCGGTAGTTTCAGCTCCAGCTGGTAGCCGTTCTCGACACTTTCCCAGTAACCGGTAATACGGAAATCGTTATCAGGGTCACGACCGGTGGTGATGGCATTGACGCGTCCGGGTGCCGGTGTCCGGATGATCCGTTCGGTTTGGTGGGCGCCGTCGACCATAATCAGGCGCAGGCGGTCGTGTGATTGGTCGGGAGAGCCGGGGTTGAAGTAACGAATGCCGGGACGTTCAACCCGAACCAGCAGGTACAGGTAGCGTTGATCAGTGGCGGCTTGCCAGCGCAGTGCGGGCGTAGTGGCTTCGTCCGGACTGGCCTGCCATTGTTGTTGCGAAAGCTCTTCGTTGTACCCCGGCCAATCGTAGCCATAACCGTCCATGCGGGGTGGCTGGCTGACCGGGTGGGCATATATGACAGGAGTGCCCGATGGCACTGCGCTATTGCCGATCAGCCAGTCACCGGCGGTTTCCGCCATCCGTTTGGCCTGTTCCTGTAACTGCTCTGCCGCTTGCTCCCGCAGAGCTTCATCCAGTTCCAGCACAAACTGCAGGCCGGCCCATGGAATCAGCAGCATCAGCAGGCTGGCGACAAGCAGCTGGCGCTTCAGACTCAAGGCTTACACCTCATGGGCGTTCCAGCGATAGCCCATGCCGTACGCGGTCTGGATGCCGTCGAAGTCGCTGTCCAGTTGCTGGAACTTGCGGCGGATGCGTTTGATGTGAGACGTCACGGTGTTGTCATCCAGCACCGTGCTGGCGGCTTCCATCAGCTGATCGCGGCTGCGTACGTGGCCGGGATGCTGGACCAGGGAGTGGAGCATCCAGAATTCGGTAACGGTCAGGTCGACAGGCTGGTTTTCCCAGTCCGCCGTCATTCGGTCCACATTCAGGGTCAGCTTGCCCCGCTGGAGCACTTCGTCCGGCTTCTTCAACGCCTCCGCCCAGGCGTCGGCGCGACGCAGCAGGGCAGTGACACGCGCCAGCAGGTGATCCAGGCTCATGTCCTTGGTGACGTAGTCATCCGCCCCCAGGCGCAGACCATGAACGGAATCGATGTCGCTGTCCCGCGCTGTGAGGAAAATGATCGGCAGGGTCTTGGACAGGCTCCTGAGATCCTGGCACAGGGTGAAGCCGCCCTCCGGTTCATCCCCCAGGCCAACGTCGATAATCGCCAGATCCGGCAGGTTATGGCGCAACACCTGGAAGGCACTGGCACGGTCGCCATAAGCGGACACATGATAGCCCCGGCGCTCGAACGCGTCCCGGTAGTTTTCGCGAATGGCGGGTTCGTCCTCGATCAAGACAATGTGCCGCTTCATGTGTCTTTGCTGTCCTTTTCGGCGAATACAGTAATGTGCAGCGCCTATTTAATCACGCCCGCGCACGATCACAAGGAAACGGGGCGCTTTTGCCACAATTCATCATAATTGGCAGCCGCACTGCCAGATTCTGACACAGGATGACCGCTTCGATGGGGTGAAATCAGCATCACGATTCACCAAAAAGAAAGGAATCCAACGATGCTGACTAGCGCTGTAGCAACCCCATCCCGCGGCGCGGCGACTCGCCCGACCGCTCGTCGCGCCATCCGCTGTATGGAAGGAATCAGTCTCTGGCTGGCCTTCCTGCTGATGCTCGCCAGCCACTCGATGATGGCGGAAGCCATGGAGGGCTCTGTCCAGCCCGAGGGCACTGGCGCCTTCCACTTTGTCGACAGTGCCGGCCAGTGGCAGGGGCCAGCCACCCTGCTGACCACCGATTATCGGGTAACGGTCAGCGGTCTGATCGCCGATACCCGCCTGCGTCAGAGTTTCGAGAATACCAGCCAGCAATGGCGCGAAGGTGTGTTCGTGTTCCCGCTGCCGGAGAACGCCAGCGTCTACGCGCTCACCATGACTGCGGGGGAGCGGGTGATCGTGGGTGAGATCAAGGAGCGTGCCGAAGCCAAGCGGCAATATGAGCGGGCCAAAAAGGAGGGGCGCAGGGCGGCGCGGGTAGACCAGCAGCGGCCCAACCTGTTCACCACCCGTCTGGCCAACATTCCACCGGGGGAGACGGTGAGTGTCGAGCTGCATTACCAGCAGGCGGTGCGCTACCAGTCCGGTGAGTTCGAGCTGCGTCTACCCACCACACTCACCCCTCGCTACATGCCGGGAGCGCCCGTTGCCGAGGAGCCGAAACAGTGGCAGGGCGGTTGGGCTACACCCACCACCCAGGTCGCCGATGCTGACAAAATCAGCCCTTTTACTGTCCTGCCGGAAGATGTTGGCCCGGACAGTCACCGGGCGAAGGTGGAACTGGTGATCAACGCCGGACTGCCGGTGGCCACAGTGACCAGCCCGACCCACGGCCTTACCAGCACCTGGAACGGCGACGCGGTAACGGTTACCCCGGACGAGGGCGACATCCTGATGGACCGGGACCTGGTGGTGCGCTGGGCACCGGTACGAGGGCAGGAACCCTCTGCAGCCGTATTTCATGAGCAGTGGCAGGGGGAGGACTACCTGCTGGCCCTGCTAGTGCCGGGTCTGGCGCGGGATCGGCAACTGCCGCGAGAGCTGATCTTCGTGATCGACACTTCCGGCTCCATGGCCGGGCAGTCCATCCGTCAGGCCCGGGCCTCGCTATTGAGGGGGCTGGATACCCTGGGGCCGGGCGACCGCTTCAACGTCATCCAGTTCAACAGCCAGACCAGCACCCTCTACCAGCAGGCGGTGCCCGCCGACAGTTACAACCTGGATCAGGCGCGGCGCTATGTCCGTAACCTGGCGGCCAACGGTGGGACCGAAATGGCCTCGGCACTGGATGTTGCCTTGAGGCAGGGGAGCACGGAACAGGGTGAAGAGAATGCCACCGGGTATGTCCGCCAGGTGGTGTTCATGACCGACGGCGCGGTAGGCAACGAAGCAGCGCTGTTCGACAGGATTCGCCAGCAACTGGGTAACAGCCGGCTGTTCACCGTGGGCATAGGGTCGGCGCCCAACATGCATTTCATGCGCGAGGCGGCCCGCTATGGCCGTGGCACCTACACCGCCATCAACCTGGGCGATGTATCCGGACCGCTGGACGAATTGTTCGGCAAGATGCAGTCCCCGGTACTGACCGATATCCGGGCCCAGTGGCCGGACCAACAGGCCGCCTCTGAGAGTTTTCCCGGGCGCACCGGTGATCTGTTCAAGGGCGAACCCATGGTACAGGTGACCCGCGGCAGGGCCGCCCGTGGTGAGCTGGCAGTGTCCGGCCGGCTGCCCGATGGCAGCCGCTGGCAGCAATCCCTGGACCTGAAACAGGCGGCGCCCGGCAAGGGGCTCCATCGCTACTGGGCGCGACAGAAAATCGACAGCCTGCTGGACACCGGTCTGTCGGCCCAGGTGGATGAGGCCACCCGGCGGGACGTCACCACGCTGGCTCTGGACCACCAGTTGATGACCCGTTACACCAGTTTCGTGGCGCTGGACAAGACACCGGTCCGGGATACCGGTACCGCCCTGGAAACCGATCATCTGCCTACGTTGCTGCCCGCCGGTAGCCAGCCTGCCATGTTGCGCTATCCCCAGACGGCAACAATATCACCACTGTTGATCGCCTTGGGACTACTGGGAGTGATGTTCTCAACGGCGGCATTGATGGTGCATCGGAGGGTGTTCGCATGAACCGGTTACTGCTGCTGATGGTGATGATGTCCGCCACGATTCTGACCGCCGGGTTGTGGATTCCCCTCAAGGCCGTGGTGGCCCAGGAGCTGTTGGAGCTGGCCTGGGCCGAGAGCCAGGCCCGGCAGACCGAGACCCGCCCCTGGCCTTGGGCCGACACCTGGCCGGTGGCCAGGCTGTCGTTGCCGGAACTGGGGCAGTCGATGATTGTGCTGGAGGGTGCCCATGGCGAAAGTCTGGCCTTCGGGCCGGGGCAGGTACTGGGTCACGCCGCCGGTGCCGGGCCGGTGGTGATTGCGGGGCACCGGGATACGCATTTCAGTGGCCTGCGTCACCTGGAGCAGGGCAGTGAGTTGAAACTGCAGACACGCTCCGGGCGCTGGTACCACTATCGGGTCGATAATGTCCGTGTTGTCGACAGTCGCCATGAGCGGATTGACACCAGTCAGCTTGGTGACGACACCCTGCTGCTGGTGACCTGCTACCCTTTTGACAGCCTCGATAATCGTGGTCCCCTGCGTTACGTCGTGGAAGCCAGAGCCGGTCAGCCGCCGCTGGTCAGCAATGAGCGGAATCCGGTGCAAATTGACACTGTTGCGGGGCTATGAGTATGGCTTACACTTGTTCGCCAAATTGCGTAAACGGGTTGTTCCATGGGTGCTCTGAGAAAATTCCTCGCCTGGCTGAGTGTGCCGGTTATCTGTTTTTTAGCGTTGTTGCTCTACATCGCGCGGCCGTTCAATCCGGACAATAACCGGTTATTCGGCTGGGTGGTTGCCCGGGTGGGCCGGTTTATCCTGGGGATGGATCGGCCGCTGAGCGGGCAGGAGAACATGCCCCGGGACCGGCCAACGATCGTCATCGCCAACCATCAACACAACGACGATCTGTTCTTGATGGGGGATCTGTTGCCGCCACGAACAGTAACCGTCGGCAAGTCGTCTTTGGTGTGGATTCCATTTTTCGGTCAGATATTCTGGCTGGGCGGGAATGTAATCCTTGATCGTGCCCGTTCTCACAAAGCCGTCGCGGTGATGCAGGCGACCAGCGACGCCGTTGTGCGGGAGCACAAAAGTCTGTGGATCTTCCCGGAAGGTACCCGCAGCCGCGGGCGTGGACTGCAGAAGTTCAAGAAAGGCGCCTTCCACGCCGCAGTGGCTTCCGGTGCCCCGATTACCATGGTATGTGCCAGCCAGTATGAGGATGGCACTCTTGGCTGGTCCGGTCGCCGCGAGCCGGTATCGATCCGGATTCTTCCTCCCGTTGAAACCTCTGGTCTGACCACCGATGACATTCCCGAGCTGATGGCACGTTGTCAGCGCGAGATGGAAGCCGCCATTTCCGCTATGTCCTGACCGGATGTTCTTGAAGCAGAACAGAAAACAGGGCAGTCTTTCGGAGTCTGAACAATTCGTCCGAAAGGCAGGGAGAGGCGTGTTATGAATCTGATTCTGTTTCTGATTATTGGTGGCGTTGCCGGCTGGCTGGCCGGCCTGATCATGAAGGGCCGTGGCTTTGGTGTGCTGGCCAACATCGGTATTGGCATTGTGGGCTCTTTTATCGGCGGCTTCGTCTTCCGCTTGCTGGGGCTGGCGGCCCAGGGAGCTGTGGGTGAACTGGTGACCGCAACCGTTGGCGCGGTGCTGCTCCTGGCCATTGTCAGCGCCATCAAGAAGGCCTGAATATGATTGTACCTGTTACTGCGGTATTCGCAGCTGTTACCGGTCTGCTGTTGCTGGTGTTGTCGACCCACGTGGTGCGCTTTCGCCTGAAATACCGGAAAGGCATGGGCGTCACGGATGACCGGGATTTCGAAGCCGCGGTGCGGGCCCATGCCAACCTGGTGGAATATGCGCCGCTGGGGCTGCTGATGCTGGGCCTCGCCGAGCTCAATGGTGTGCCCGGGCAACTGGTTTATTGGGCCGGCATGGCGCTTGTTGTCGGGCGTGTTCTGCACGCCTGGGGCATGATCAATGGCCGGGGCGGCACCCATTGGGCCAGGATGGCGGGCATTGTCCTGACCTGGCTGGCAATCCTGGTAGCGGCGCTGCTGTTATTGTGGAATGTGTATCAGGTCTATGGCTGAGGAAAGACTCAGGGTGACAATCGCTCCCCGAGTCTGCCAGCGGCCACACACGGAAAAAAACCTCAGAGTGCCCTGGCCATTTCCAGGGTCAGGTACTCCAGTTCCAGGCGGCGGTTTGCGGCCCGGTCCTCCGGTCGCGCCAGCGGCCTTGAGCTGCCCCAGCCACTGATCACAATCTGGGACTCCCTGACACCTTCCTGCATCAGCTGGCGGGCAGCCGCGGTGGCCCTGAGGCGGGACAGGAAGCGGTTGTAATCTTCCGCACCGAAATTATCCGAGTGGCCGTGGATGTGAATACGGACACCGGGCTGTTGTCGCAAATAGACCGCGTGTTGACGCAGGATCTCCACATCCTGGCTGTCCAGGGTGTGCTTGTTAAAACCATAATGGAAACGCATCCTGTGAGGCTTTTGGGGGCTGTTTTCCATGGTTTCGGACATTATAAAGCCGGCTTCCACAGCGGCTTTTGCCAGCATTTCCGGGTTGTCCAGTACGAGTACGGTCATGTCAGTGTCCTTGTTTCCAGTGTCCGGTTTTTCTTGTTATTCCCGGCTACTATTGGCGTAGCCGGGAATAACGGCAATTGGCGAATGGTCGATAACGGGTGGATCACGCCTTACCGGTTGCCCCGATTGAATGGCATTTGTGTGAATCTGGTGTGACAGCCATCCAATAATGGGGTTGTGAACTACCCTGACTGTCATTTGAGCGCGAAAAGCTGGCCTTGCTGTGGTAAAAAACAGTGTTTCAGGGACAGATTATGATGAATTGTGACCGCCTATGCTGATTATTCCTGCCGAAAACGCCGTGAACTGGCGCCGACCGCCCTGGGCAACTCTGGGCCTGATCGCAACCTGCCTGCTCGTTTTCCTGTTTTATCAGGGCGGTGACAGCCGTTTGATGGAAGGGGCCATTGAGGAATACCTGGCGTCTGATCTGCCCGAACTGGAAGCGCCGGTCTACGAAGACTACCTGCAACGGCAGATCCGTTTTGAGGGCGAGTCCGAACGAATTCTGGAATTGCAGGATTTCCAGCAATTGCGGGAATCCGGTGAAGAGGTCTGGGTGGCGGTCAGTTTGTTGGTCAATCCCGAGTTTTACCAGTACATGCGGGACAACCGGGAGTTGCTGTGGGCCCCCGCCGACCGACAGCAATGGCTAGAGCAGCGCACAGCGATCCAGACCCGTTATATTGATCGTCTCAGCTCCAATCAGCTGGGGCTGGTGCCTGCGGAATTGTCGTTGTATACGCTGATTACCTACCAGTTCCTGCACGGTGGCTGGGGGCATATTATCGGTAACCTGCTGTTCCTGTTCTTGCTGGGGTTTACCGTGGAAAAGGCTCTGGGCCCGGGCCGTTACCTGCTGGCCTACCTGTTATGCGGTGTTCTGTCGGGGCTGGTGTTTACGGCGTTTTCCCTTGGCAGTCCGTTGCCTTTGGTTGGTGCCTCTGGTTCCATTTCCGGGCTGATGGGGATGTACGTAGCCATCTACGGCTTGCAGAAAATCCGCTTTTTCTACTTTATTGGCGTTTACTTCAATTACTTTCGGGCACCGGCGTTGGCGGTCCTGCCGGTCTGGCTCGGCAAGGAAATCTACGATTACTGGTTCGCCGGTGCCACCGGGATCGCCTACATGGCCCACGCCGGTGGCCTGATTGGCGGGGCGGCCCTGGTGTGGTTGTTGGGTCGGAGTGTACTTCAGGTGCGCGAGACGTTTTTCGAGCCGGAGGAGGAAGAACAGGATGAGCGTTTCACCACGGCCTACGCCCAGGCCATGGGCAGCCTGGGACGCATGGAGTTCGAGGTGGCCCGCCGACAGTTCGAGGCCCTGTGGGAGCGCTATCCCGATCGTCCCATTCTGCTGGAGCATCTGTATCAGTTGGCCAAGTTACGGCCAGACTTGCCGGAGTACCGGGAACGAACCCGCGAACTGATGAGCGAAACCATCAGCCGCCGTCAGCCGGAACGCCTGGTGGAAATCTGGCAGGAGTACCTGGGCAAAGGGGAAGGGTATTCGCCATTGGCTGCGGAGGACCATAATCGCGTGTTGTTCACCAGCCTGCGCCATGATGACCTGAAGGCAGCGGAAAAGGCGTTCGAGCGTCTACGGAACACCGGCGCTGAGTTGCTCACCGGTGAGGCCTGCCGCCTACTTGTTGAGGAATTCGAAAAACGCGAGATGGGTCCGAAAGCCCGTCACTACCGGCAGCTATTGTCGGCTAACTGAGAGGTCTGGGGGGCATCGGTTGGGAGGGCTGTCCAAAACCCTGCGGAGCCATGGATGGCGGAGCGGAGCGTACAGGGATGTATTCACAGCGTGTTTTGGACAGCCCTCCCAGCCGATGGCCTTTCTCTGTGTTTTACTCCTCAACTAAAAACGAAGCCCTCGGGCCCTTCAGTGGCTCCCTGTTCTCTGCCTGCTTGAGATAAGTTGCAATCTGCTCATGCAGTGGGTGGTTCCCGCAGCGTTTTTGAATGTAGTTGAGAAACGCCGTGGCCTTTTCCCACTGGTTCAGGCCATTGGCCAGGGCCTGGGCCACCAGGATGTAGGCCGGCGCCAGTTCGTTGCTTTCCGGGAAACGTTTGTGAAAGTCCTGCATGAGTTTCAGCAGGGGCTTGAAGTGGCCGCGGTGATACAGTGCCCGCGCGCATTGCACGGCCAGTTCCGGATCGTTCAGGCGAAAGCCGGGTTCCGTTCTTTCCAGGGTTTCCAGCAGCCGGGCGATGCCGTCTCCGTCATTATGGGCGGCCAGCCATCCAAGCAGCCGCGGATGATTGCGGTACATTTCGGCGCTGTCGTTGCGTGCATCCAGTAGCTGGTAGAACTGTCCCAGACGCAGGCTGTTGTGGGGATCCTTCTTCAGGGCTTCCTTCAGCATGGCCTGGACGCGGTCGTAGTTGCCGTCCTTGAGGTTCATGTCGATGTCGGCATCGAAGCGGACGCTTCGGTCCTTTCTCTGGGAAGGTGCTTCAACTTCTGCTTCCTGGAAGTCACTGGCGAACCCCAGTTCTTCCTGATACTGGAACAGCAGGTAACCCAGCATGTGGAACAGGATCAGGGTAAACGTACTGTTCAGGAAGCCGGCCAGGGGCTGGGAGAACCAGAAGGGGAAGTGGTTGACCGCAAAGTCCTGGGCGGCGCCGGAGGCCAGGGTCAGCAGTATCAGGTAGCCGTAGAGCAGGAAGTAGGGGGTGCCGATGCGTGAAATCAGTACCGCCAGGTTCATCGGGTTCACCGCCGCGCCCACCGAATGTTCCATGGCCAGCACCATGATGCTGGCGGGCAGGGCCAGGATCACAAACGCCAGCACCAGCATCATCAGTAGCGGTCCGCCAACCATGGCGGCTGCCCCCACCAGCCCGCCCATCAAGGCGAAAACCAGAAGTTGCAGAATCACAATGTCAAAACCGCTGCCGGTAAAGGCGACCGCCAGGGGTGGCGGCTTCATATGGCCTTCAGCGGTGTGGTTGATGACGGCATAGGTGTATTTCAGCAATGCCAGCGCCAATAGCAGGGTGATAATGATGCCCACAATATTGCCGGGTGTGATCAGTGGCACCAGGGTACAAATGGCGATGACCAGCAAGGGATCGGTGTGGAACGGGTAGCGGAAAAAAGCCCCGAGCCGGTTCCAGAACGGCACCGCCTCTGTTGCGGCACCGAGGTAGCGCATGACACGGCTACAGTGAGGGCAAAGGGCGTGGCGTTTACGGCTATCGGCATCGGGCATGCAGCGACCGCAGTAATGAATCTGACACTCGCCGCAGTGCCACTTGGCGGGGGTACCCGGGTGGTAATGACAATCGTGTTTCACAATCAAGCTGGTTCTGGTCCGTCAGAGGATCGGAAGTTAATAATGACAGAAGCCTGGCCGTTGCCACAATGGAAGGAGGTGACTATTGTGCGCCAGGTTTGCCTGGAGCATTCACGGTCGTGATTCCGAACATTCATGCAACCGTGGTTGAAGTCTCGCCAATCGCTGCAATAGTTATAGGTGACTTCTCATACAAGTGCCTTTACCCCAATCTATTCAGTATCAGTTGGAGTACATTGAGGGAAAGGCACTTGTATAGCCTTCCGGAATGCTCGGATAACGACGAAAAAGGAGGCATCTCATGTCGACTGACAATCCTGGTAAAGACAGCCTGAAAACCTTTTCCAGCCTCGAGGCTGGTGGTAAAACCTTCCATTATTACAGCCTGCCCAAGGCAGCAGACACGCTCGGGGATCTCAACCGTTTACCTTTTTCCCTGAAAGTATTGTTGGAGAACCTGCTGCGCAACGAAGACGACGTCACGGTGGATCGAAGCCACATTGATGCCATGGTGCAGTGGATGAAAGACCGCAGATCCGACACCGAGATCCAGTTTCGCCCCGCACGGGTACTGATGCAGGATTTCACCGGTGTGCCGGGGGTGGTGGATCTCGCCGCCATGCGCGAGGCTGTGAAGGTGGCGGGCAAGGACCCGGCGATGATCAACCCGCTGTCGCCGGTGGATCTGGTCATTGACCACTCGGTGATGGTGGACAAGTTCGGGGATGCGTCTTCCTTCAAGGATAACGTCACCATTGAGATGGAGCGTAACCGGGAGCGTTACGAGTTCCTGCGTTGGGGCCAGCAGGCTTTTGACAATTTCCGTGTGGTACCTCCGGGTACCGGTATCTGCCACCAGGTGAACCTGGAGTATCTGGGTAAGACCGTCTGGCACAAAGAGCAGAACGGCAAGCATATTGCCTATCCGGATACCTTGGTGGGCACCGACTCCCACACTACTATGATCAATGGCCTGGGGATTCTGGGCTGGGGTGTCGGGGGTATTGAAGCTGAAGCCGCGATGCTGGGGCAGCCGGTGTCGATGCTGATTCCGGAGGTCGTGGGCTTCAAGATCACCGGGAAGCTGCGGGAGGGCATCACCGCCACGGACCTGGTGCTGACGGTCACGGAGATGCTGCGCAAGAAGGGCGTGGTCGGCAAGTTCGTCGAGTTTTACGGTGACGGCCTGAAGGATATGCCGGTGGCCGATCGGGCGACCATTGCCAACATGGCGCCGGAGTACGGTGCCACCTGTGGTTTCTTCCCGGTGGACGAGCAGACCATCAAGTACATGCAGCTGACGGGCCGCGAGCAGGAACAGCTGGAACTGGTGGAAACTTATGCCAGGGCCCAGGGGCTGTGGCGCGAACCGGGCCACGAGCCGGTCTATACCGACAAGCTGGAGCTGGATATGGGCGATGTCGAGGCCAGCCTGGCCGGCCCCAAACGTCCGCAGGACCGGGTTGCCCTGAAGAACATGAAGTCTTCCTTCGAACTGTTGATGGAAACCGCCGACGGCGATACCGGTAGCCGGGAAGCCAATCTCGAATCCGAAGGCGGGCAGACGGCGGTTGGCGTCGAGGACAGCTACGAACACCACGCCAGTCAGCCGATGGAAATGAACGGGGAGAAAACCCGCCTGGACCCGGGCGCCGTGGTGATTGCGGCAATCACTTCCTGCACCAACACCTCCAACCCCAGCGTGATGATGGCTGCCGGCCTGATCGCCCAAAAGGCGGTGGCCAAGGGCCTGAAAACCAAACCCTGGGTGAAGACGTCCCTGGCGCCGGGATCCAAGGTGGTGACTGACTACCTGAGGGTCGGCGGTTTTCAGGACGACCTGGACAAGCTGGGTTTCAACCTGGTGGGTTACGGGTGCACCACCTGTATTGGCAACTCCGGCCCGTTGCCGGATGCGGTTGAAAAAGCGATCAATGACGGCAACCTGACAGTGGCATCAGTGCTGTCCGGTAACCGGAACTTCGAGGGCCGGGTGCATCCGCTGGTGAAAACCAACTGGCTGGCCTCGCCGCCGCTGGTGGTGGCCTACGCCCTGGCGGGTAATGTTCGTCTGGACCTGTTCAATGATCCCCTGGGCACCGACAAGGATGGCAATGAGGTGTATCTGAAAGATTTGTGGCCCAGCCAGCAGGAAATCGCCGAAGCGGTGGAGAAGGTAAAAACCGACATGTTCCACAAGGAATATGCTGAGGTTTTTGAAGGCGATGACACCTGGAAAGCCATCAAATTCCCGGAGAGCAAGGTGTATGAATGGTCGGACAAGTCCACCTACATTCAGCATCCGCCGTTTTTTGAGGGCATGGGACCGGAGCCGGATCCCATCGAGGACATAAAGGATGCCAACATCCTGGCCTTGCTGGGGGATTCGGTGACCACGGACCATATCTCTCCGGCCGGTTCCTTCAAGCCGGATACGCCAGCCGGCAAGTACCTGCAGGAGCACGGGGTTGACCCCCATGATTTCAACTCCTACGGCTCCCGCCGGGGTAACCATCAGGTGATGATGCGCGGCACTTTTGCCAACGTCCGCATCAAGAATGAAATGCTCGACGGCGTCGAGGGTGGTTACACCAAATTTGTTCCGACCGGTGAGCAAATGGCGATCTACGATGCCGCCATGAAGTACCAGGAGCAGGGCACACCTCTGGTGGTCATCGCCGGCAAGGAATACGGCACCGGCTCCAGCCGTGACTGGGCGGCCAAAGGCACCCGCCTGCTGGGAGTGAAGGCCGTGGTGGCGGAATCCTATGAGCGGATTCACCGCTCCAACCTGATTGGTATGGGCGTCATGCCATTGCAGTTCCCCGAGGGAACCGACCGCAAGAGCCTGAAACTGACCGGTGAGGAAACCATCAGCATTGAAGGGCTGTCCGGTGAGATCAAGCCGGGCCAGACCCTGAAAATGACGGTGAAATACAAGGATGGTTCAACCGACAGTTGTGAGCTGAAATCGCGGATCGACACCGCGAATGAAGCAGTCTACTTCAAACATGGCGGTATCCTGCACTATGTGGTGCGGGAGATGTTGAAGTCCGCCTGATAGGCACACGGCCACCACTGTGCTTGAGGTGTGGTGGCCGTTGTTTTCCTTTGATTGCCCGGTCGGGAGCAGATGTCTCAAGTCCGGATTTCAGGTAAGCTGGAAGCAACACCGAAAGTCTGAAGTTGCCGAGGCCTTGCCATGTCATCAACCCCGTCCCGGGACGAACTACTTGCCAAACTGAATCTGGAAACCTCCCTGATAAACTGGCACGACCTGCAGACCTATTATGCCCGCGGGCATGTGGTCCGTGTTGCCCCCGATCTGGATTTGCTGGACGTTGCCGCGGAACTTGCCGCCGACAACAAAGAGCGTTTCGAACAATGGATGAAAGAAGGCCGGATTGGCGATGTGCCGCCGGATATGGCGCAGGCCTGGTATGACCGTAACGCCGAGTTGTGGGCCGTGGTCGTCGCGCCCTGGGTGCTGGTGCAGGGCCAGCCCAGCCATGAACTCCACTGACCAGCGCGAGTGCGCACGGTGAAACTTCACTATTTCCATGGTCGTGGTCCCCTGAGGGCACTGGTGATGATTCGTGACGGGCGGCGGGTGGAGCTGTTTGTGAAACCCGTGGGAGAAGAGATCTGGGCATTGGTGGCTCTGAGCGGCTGCCATGCAGGTCAACCGGAAAAACACCGTTGTCAGGGCCCCTATCGCAGTATCGGCCAGGCCGAAGCCGTGCTTCGTGCGGTTGCCGGCGCGTTGCTGGAAAACGATTATCAACCAAGGCCGGAGGACCATGTGGTCTGGTCGGTCCCGGCCCAGCGTCTTGCCCGCACCATTCGTACAGACAGCGCGACCAGCGATGGCAGCTGCCTGTTTGATCCCGATCAGTACGAACCTATCGGCTGAATCCCTTCATTTTTTCTGTTTCGAGGACTCCATGCTAACCGGCGCATTGCTGATTCTTGCCCCGTTGTTTCTGGGCTTTGCCCTGCCGTTGGAGAACCGTCACTTGATGACAGCAATCCATTACGCTGTGGAAGGTCTGGTGTATTTCATCCTGGCGCTACTGGGGCTTGGTCTGGGGCAGATGGAGGGACTTGCCCAGCAACTGGGTAACATGGCTCTTCAGGTGGTGGCTCTGGTGACAGTACTGTTGCTGGCGAATCTGACTGGTCTGTGGTTATTTCACCGCTGGCAACCGATGGAAGTGGCTGCTGACGGGGATTCGCCCCGGCCCGGCTACCAACGTTTGTTTCTGGCCGGTCTCAAGCCACTGGCTGCCGTTGCCGTTGGTGTGCTGGCGGGCTATTTTGTATTGCCCGCCCTGCCGATGGCGGAAGATCTGGCGACCTGGTCGCTGATGTTGCTGCTGTTCCTGATCGGGCTTCAGCTACGCAATGCCGGGCTGTCACTGCGCAAGCTGTTGATGAATCGCCAGGGGCTGGGCATCGCCCTTGCTATGGCTGGCAGTTCATTGCTCGCGGGCCTTTTCCTGGTGCCCTGGTTGGATCTGGCCTGGCATGACTCCCTGGCGCTGGCATCCGGCTTTGGCTGGTATTCCCTGTCGGGCATTGTGATCGGTGATGCCCTGGGGCCGGCCTGGGGTGGTGTGGCTTTCCTCAATGACGTCATCCGGGAAATTATTGCGCTGGCCATTATTCCGTTGCTGATTGCCCGGCGCCCGGCCATGGCGATTGGTTACGGCGGCGCCACCGCCATGGATTTCACCCTGCCAGTGATACGCAGCAGTGGCGGGCTGACCTGCGTGCCAGTGGCCATCGCCTCCGGCTTTGTGCTGTCGTTCCTGTCTCCGGTACTGATGGGCGTGTTTCTCTCGCTGGGCTGACTGCGCCGAGTAGCTTGACGCACCCGCATCAATGCTCGGGGAAGAACGTCCTCAGGCTGTTTCGATAGGTGTGCGTAAGCACTTCCGGCAGTGGCAAGTCCTTCACTTCGGCAATTTTCTCGGCCACAAAGGGGAGGTAAAACGGCGCATTCTCGCGTCCGCGATAGGGCACAGGCGTCAGGAACGGTGAATCGGTTTCCAGAAGGATCTGTTCAATGGGCGCCATGCGTACGATGTCCCGTACATTTTCGGCTTTGTTGAAGGTGGTAATGCCATTGAACCCCAGGCACCAGCCCTGATCCAGGGCGTACCGGGCGAGCCCTGGCCCTGAAGTAAAGCTATGAATTACGCCGCGACGGGTCAGGGAGTCCTCGAATTCGCCGAGGATAGCAATGGTGTCATCGTCCGCTTCCCGGCTATGGATGACAACAGGACGGTCGGTATCACAGGCGATCTGGAGCTGACGCCGGAACACCTGCCGCTGAATCTCCCGGTCGGCGTTGTCATAGAAGTAGTCCAGTCCGATTTCGCCGACCGCGACGATCTTCTCATCCCCGGCATGGGCACGGATTTCCGCTTCCACTTCATCGCAGTAGCTTTCAGCATCGTGGGGGTGAATGCCCTGTGTGCCGTAGACCCAGGGTGCAATCTGACTGAGCTCGCGGACCCGGGCCAGGTTATCCGGGGACACCGCAATGGTGATCACTTTCTCGATATTGACCTGCTGTGCCTGCTTGAGGATTTCGTCCAGAGGCCGGTCCTTCAGGTAATCGAGATGGCAGTGGGTCTCAATGATCGGGTGATCAAATACGGGAATCTCACGACGTTTCTTACTCATTGCCAGGTACTACACTCCATCGCAACCACGGATTTGGCTGCTATTCTGAAAGTTTGGTCAGGCAAGTTTAACAGCTTGTGCGATTGTTGACCTGTATTGCATTGATAGGTAGCTGCAGCGAGCCCTGGAACAGAATTCCAGATTAATGAAGTGGAGAGTGCATGCATATTGTCGTCGTTGGTGGGGGCGTAGTGGGAATGACCACCGCCTATGAGCTGAATCGCAGGGGCCATCGCGTCACGGTGCTGGAGCGCCACGAAATGGCTGGTAATGAAACCAGCAAGGGCAATGCCGCCCAGCGTTCCTACGGCGTGGTCTATCCCTGGGCCGATCCGGCGATGGTGTTCAAGGCGCTGCCCTGGCTGTTCAAACAGGATGGTCCCCTGAAACTGCGGGTGCCTCCCTCTGTGGAGACGCTCAAGTTCATGTTCGACACCTTACGTTACGCATGGTCACCGGGCCTGTTCGGCCTGAACCGGCGGGCAATGTTACGGCTGGGTATGCACAGCCGGGAACGCTTTCTGACCCTCGAAAAAGAACTGAACCTGGCGTTCGATGGCGCCCACCTGGGCTTGCTCCATCTGGCCAGCACACCGGAAGCCCTGGAAGGCTACCGGGCGACCCAGGGCCTGCTGGCTGAGTTGGGCATCCCCTCCCGCCTGCTGACACCGGCGCAGGTCCGGGAAGCGGAACCGGGGATGATGGGAGACGGCCCGCTCTACGGCGCCCTGAGCTACGACACCGATGGCACCGGCGACTGCCACCTGTTCTGCCGGGAATTGGCGCAAGCCTGCGAGGCAAACGGCGTGACGATTCGCTACAACGTGGAGGCGGAAGAACTGATTGCCGGTGACCACGAGGTTCGTGCCGTCACCCTCCGGACAGCAGGCGGATTACTGGAAACTCTGGAAGCTGATGCCTTCGTGATCAGTGCCGGTTGTTGGTCAAACCATCTCGTGAAGCCGTTGGGCCTCGACCTGCCAATCTACCCGGTCAAGGGTTACAGCCTGACCGTACCCTTGAAGGACCCGGATCGCGCCCCGGCCTCCACCATCCATGATGACAACTTCAAAGTCGTCTCCACCCGCCTGGGCAACCGACTGCGCGCCACCGGATTCGTCGAACTGACCGACTTCAACCGCGACATCCCCGAGGCCCGCCTGGCCACCATCCGCAAATCCGTGGAGTCCCGTTTCCCGGGCTGCGCCGATCTCGACGCTGCCGAAAGCTGGACCGGCTTCCGCCCCATGACGCCGGACGGCCCCGCCATCATCGGCCGGGGGCCGAAAGATAATCTCTATCTCAATACCGGCCACGGCACCTTCGGCTGGACCCTGTCGGCGGGCAGTGCGGATGTGATTGCTCAGGTGATTGAGGGAGAGGAGCCTGCGGTTTGTCTTGATGCGTTCCGCCCTGGCCGATTCAGCGAGTAATCCCGCAAACGGTGCGCGCACCAGAGCCCGGGAGCCGGACGGACCAACCCTCCCGGGATCGTCGAAAACAGGGATGTTTTCGTCGAGCGTACAGGGAAGTATTCACCGCGTATCCCGGGAGGGTTGGTCCATCCGGCTCTTTCCCCCAACAACAGTGCGCTCCAGGTTGCCGCACAAGGTATGAACAAACCCGATATCCCGGTCCGTAAGTAACGGCAAACGCTCGAATACCCACTGCGACAACTTCCCCTCCGGAGGCGTGTCCAGCGCCGGCAACAAAGTCTCCAGCCGCTGTCTGAGGGCGCCAAGCCGTCCATCGTTCTGAGCGGGCGCTTTTGCAGCCTCGGCAGCAACGGACAACCCGGACATTTCCCAGGCATACAGCATCACAGACTGGGCAAGATTCAGGGAAGGATAAGCCACCTTCATCGGAATGCCCGTCAGCAGGTCACACAACGCCAGTTCCTCATTAGACAGACCCCGGTCCTCGCGACCGAACACCAGGGCCGCCGTGGCTACCGAGGTGCCTTTACTGCCCAGCACCTCCCGCAACCGTGAGGGCTCATGCCAGTCCTGCCGCTGGTGCCGGGGCTTGGCGGATGTCCCCATCAGCAGGTCTACGGAGTTTCTTACCGCCGCCAGATCAGGGAAAATGCGCGCATTATCCAGAATATGATCGCTGCCATGGGCCAGCCAGTGGGCTTCGGGGCGGGTGTGCAGGTCGGAGTTGACCAGCCAGAGCTCGCCAAAGCCCATGGTGCACAAGGCACGGGCAGCCGCTCCGACATTTTCGGGAACCTTGGGTTCAACAAGTACAAAGGCCAGTTGCATGACGTTACCTCCGGCGGCGAGTTTACACGACCCGGCAGAAAGTGTTTATAACCGCTGGCGGCAACTCAACCAGTGGTTGTCGGCGCACCAGACACTGTGGCGGCCGGCACCGTTTACCGATCCCCGACCGGCCTGGACAGTACCGTATCGTGACCTTGCCCATGATATCGAAGGGCTCAGTGACAGTGACTGTGAATTCTACGACGACCATCCCGACCAGCTGGCGGAGCGCCTGAGCGGGTTGCTGCCATCCCTGGGCGAAAGACAATCACTGGTGGCACTGCCGGCAATGACCGATCAGCAGGAAACCGTCGCGGCAAGCACTCTGCCGGAAACCCGTGCCACCGATATGCCCGGTCGCAAGCGTCTGCAGGCCGGTGCGTTTGCGGCGGCGGTCAAACCCCTGACAGGCCCGGTACTGGACTGGTGTTGCGGTAAGGGACACCTGGCCCGGACACTTGCGGCACAGTGCTCAGTTCCGGTCACAGGGTTGGAGTGGGACGACGCACTGGTGATGGATGGCAACCGCCTGGCCCGCCGTTTCAATGACGACGTCACCCTGCACCGACAGGATGTTATGGCATTGGATGTCGCCGTGCCTGAAGGTGTTCACGGCGTGGCGCTCCATGCCTGCGGGGATCTGCACCGTCGACTGATCCGTAAGGCCACCGGGGGTAATGCGGCGCGGGTGAGTTTCTCACCGTGCTGCTATCACCTGACCGCCACAACGGACTACCGACCATTGTCGGCCAGAGTCAATGGCAATCGCGAGGTGCTGGCGCTGAATCGCAGTGAATTGCGGCTGGCGGTTCAGGAAACGGTCACTGCACCGGCGCGGGTGAGGGCGGAAACCGCGTGGGTCAGCGGTTGGCGGCTGGGGTTTGATGGTTTACAGCGCGCGCTGCGCGGGGAGGATGACTACCTGCCCGTGCCTTCGCATCCGGCACGGCTGGCGGGTGAGGATTTCGAGACCTTCTGTCGCTGGGCGGCGGATAAGAAGGGACTGACTTTGCCGGCAGGCATCGACTTCCATTATTGGCAGAGCGTTGGTGAACGGCGATTCTCACAGGTGCGCCGCCACGAACTGGTTCGCCATCTGTTTCGCCGTCCACTGGAACTCTGGCTGGTACTGGATTACACGTTGTATCTGGAGGAGCAGGGATATGAGGTCAGGCTGGGGACCTTCTGTGACCGTCAGCTGACGCCCCGCAATATCCTGATTGATGCCGTCAGAGGAGGGGGCGAGCCTCTCCTGAGGCAATAAAAAAGGCGCCCGAAGGCGCCTATGAGGATAGTCGAGATTTCTATCAGCGGCTAACCTGGATGCGGGCTTCAACCCGACGGTTCTGGGCGCGGCCAGCCGGCGTATCGTTGCTGGCAATCGGTTCCGCTTCACCATAACCCATGGCGCTCACGCGATCGGCATCAACCCCCAGTGACTGGGTCAGTCGGTTGGCAACCGCCTCGGCACGACGCTGGGACAGGTCGCGGTTGTAGTCGGCATCACCAATGCTGTCAGAGTGACCGGCGATTTCCACGGTCGTTTCCGGATGCTCTGCCATAAAGTCGGCAACCTTCCGGATTTCCGCGTCGTAGGTGTCATCAATCACCGCGCTGTTGTTGGGGAACTGAACGCGCAGTTCGATGGTTTCCACGGTTTCAGTCACGCCTTCGCAACCGGTTGAATCAACTTCGGCGCCGGCTGTGGTACCCGGGCACTGATCCTTGCTGTCAACCACGCCGTCGTTGTCGCTGTCCAGTTCACAACCCTTGCTGTTGACGCTGGCACCGGCCGGCGTGTTCGGACACTCGTCGCGGCTATCCGCAACACCGTCGTTATCACCGTCACGCTCGCATCCGGCGCTGTCCACGGTGGCGCCCGCAGGAGTGCCGGGGCACTGGTCACGACTATCCGGTACACCATCGTTATCGGTATCCGCAGGTTCCGGATCCGACGTGGTGCGGTGGAAGGCCAGGCTCAGGCCCAGGGATACCTGGGTATCGAATGTGCTCTCGTCGATGCCATGGAATTCGCGAAGATCGCCGCGAATGGACACCAGATCGCTGACGTTGTAACGAACACCTGCGCCCACGTTGACACGGGTTTCATCGTGGTCGGAACCGGCTGTCTGCACCGCCAGTACGTCATCACCGAAATCGGCGTGGCCGGCACCCAGGGATACGTAAGGGTTCCAGGCTTCGTCCTGACCGGCAAAGTAGTAGGTGCCGTCGAGACGGATTTCGTCGAAGTCGGAAGATCCGGGCCGGTATTTACGATCGGCATCGGCACGGGAGTACACCGCTTCAACGGCCCAGTTTGGAAGGAACCGATACTCAAGGCCAACACCGAAGGTGCCTGTCTCACTCAGGTCACGCTTGTCACCAAAATACTGATAGGCAGCAAACGGGTTGAGATAGACGCTTTCCTGGCTGTCGGCCAAAGCTGGAGTGACAAGGGATGCAGCCAGGGTGGCCACGGCAAATGGGCGCATGATGTTCATGCAGAACCTCCTGTTCGATTGTCATTAAAAGCGACTTTTGAGAGTTGCTTCAAGTAGCCCTGACGTTAAAACTAAGTGACAGGTTTCAAAAAAACAAAGAAATTACGCAGATGTCATTGTACGCATGCCCGACTACATTGGACTCTGGCCAATCAGGCCACGACGGTAAAGTACAGGTGCGCGCTTTTCTTGCTGAAGTTCAGGGTTTCGCCGGAATCGAAGCGCACTTCGAACGCGCTGTCGTCTTCCGCGATAACCACCCCTTCTCCGAATATCGTGTGACTCAGCCGATTTCGGGCCCACAGTGGTGCGCTGCTGGCTTTGGGGGCCTGCTGTGTACCTTCGAGTGTCACCGCCTCACGGTCCGCATAACGATTGGCAATTGACGTCAGTGGCGAGTTCGCCCGGAAGGCTGTGGAATTTCCGGCGGACCGTTGATCAAGCCAGGCGCCAAACTCGGCCGACAGCGGGAAGCACAGCTCACTGATGAACCGGCTGGGGCCCAGATCGCCATCCAGGTGGGGCTGGGTACTGGCGGGGCGGGTAATCAGATGCAGGTGGTTACGTGTCCGGGTCATGGCCACATACAACAGCCGGCGCTCACTCTCCATAAAGGCACGGGGATCATCCTCGGCCCGGGGGCTGTAGGGCAGGTACTTTTCCTGCAGCCCGGGGAGGATGACGATGGGCCATTCCAGCCCCTTGGTGCGATGGATGGTGGATAGCAGTACGCCGTGGCTGGCGGCCTCGCTGGCCTGTTTTTTCAGGGCCTTGAGGTGTTGCAGGGCACCGCTGGCGTCCACGTCGAGACCTTTCAGGTAGTCACGGAAGCCGTGGATGGTGTCGATTCGCTCATCCGCGGCTTCGTGGGTCAATGCGAGGCTGCGGATACCCTCGTACAGATCCGTGTGTTCAGCGTAGACCGCAATCGCATTGGACACGGGGCCCCGATAGCCCTGCAGACGGGCCAGCACTTCGCCCAGTTTGCGCAGTTTCCGCGCCGCCATGGGGGCCAGCGCGTCGAAGTCCATTGCCAGCAGCCGTTCATGCCAACCGGTGCCGAAACCGGACAGGAAACTGGCGAGTTGCTCCAGCTCCGGTTCCTTCAGACCAATGTGGGGAAAGCGCAGGAGTTGTCGCGCAATGCTCAGACGGTCGTCCGGTGGCAGGTTATCCAGTTTTCCGGCGATGACCGTCAGCAGTGCCCCGACCGCCTGAATTTCACGGCTGAACAAAGCGCCTTTGCCAGCGTCGATACGGTAGGGAATTTGCCTGGCCAGCAATTTCAGTTCAATGGGCACGCTCTGGCTCCAGACCCGGAACAGAATGGCCGTATCCACCCGCTGTTCAGGGGACTGTCGCTGCAGGATGTCCAGTACGGTGTCGCTGTCACTGCCGGATTCGTGCAGGGAGATCGTGGTGTCTGGCGTTGAAGGGTGGGCGTGACAAAGCACGTCTTTGCGACCGGTGTTGTTGCAGATCAGGTGGTTGGCCAGCAGGGCGACCTGGTGGCCGTAGCGGAAGCTGTAGCTCAGCGTCTGTTCCAGCGGGCTTTCGAATTCGTCGCTGAACCGTTTGAGAATGAACTCCGGTTTGGCGCCGCGAAATTCGTAAATGGTCTGGTCGGGATCACCCACCACCGTCACCCGCGCCCGTTCCCCGGCGACGTAGCGCAACAACAGGTGCTGGATCTCGTTGGTGTCCTGGTACTCGTCCACCAGGATCAGGTCCATCTTGTTACCCACCAGGCGCTGCAACGGCTGGTTCTGGTGAATTGCCATCACCGGCTCATACAGCATGTCGGCGTAGCTGATGCGGCTCTGGCTTTTGCGCCACTGTTCGAAGGCGTGGAACAGGTCGATCAGGTAACGGTGTTTGTCGGAATAGCCGAGCTCCTCAAACACCACTTCGACTGGGGACAGTGTGGTTTTCACCAGATCAATGAAGCTGGTGGCGGTTTCCACGAAGTCTTTCTTGTTGCGGCGGATGTCATCGGCCAGGTCTTCCGGTGCCAGTCGACGGGTCAGTTGCCAGGCCTGATAGTTGATTTCCTGCTCGCTCAGGATCTTGTCGGAGAAGCCCGGCAGATAGCCCTCCCGCACGAAGCGTTTGTACAGGCGCAGGCCCATGGCGTGATAGGTGCGGACTTCCGGCGTTGCCAGCCCACTTTGACTGCACACCGCCTGCAGCTTACGCTCAAAGTCTGTTCGGGCGCTGCGATTGAACATCAGTACCAGCATGCGCTCGGGGGCATGGCCCTGCTGCAGGAGATAGCGGATGCGCCAGGCCAGTGTCGATGTCTTGCCGCTGCCGGCCACGGCGGTAATTACCGAATGCTCGTAGCCGGCGGTGATGATCGCCCGCTGCTCATCGGTGAGATAATCCGGCAGTTCGGTGGTATCAGCTGTGTGGGGTTGGGTCTGCATGGGCGCTATTGTAGCGGGCGACTGGTAGTGCGGATACCGGTCCGACATAATTGCCCGCTTACTCCCAAACCAAAGGAGAGCATGATGCAGATGGCTGAAGCAGTAAATGTACTTGGCGAGCAGCTTGAAGCCTGTGGCCAGGATCCAGTGACCGGCTTCTACCGGGATGGCTGTTGCAACACCGGTCCGGACGACTTTGGCTCCCATACCGTTTGCGTTGTCGTCACCGACGACTTCCTGGCATTCTCCAGGGCCCGTGGCAATGACCTCAGCACCCCCAGGCCGGAATTCGGGTTTCCCGGCCTCAAGTCAGGGGACAACTGGTGCCTGTGCGCCGCGCGCTGGCAGGAAGCGTTCGAAGCCGGCTGTGCACCGAGAGTCAGGCTGCGCGCGACCCACCGGGCTGCCCTGGAAATCTGTGCGCTCACCGACCTCAAGTCCCATGGAACCGACCTCAGCTAATGGGACCCGCCACCGCCAAGCCGGCACCGGACATCGACGCCTGGCGCAGACTGCAGCAACAACTGGCCGCCAGGGGTGAGCGCCGCCTTGTGTTTCTGGAGGGTGACCGGGCCTGCGCCATCGACTGGCTCCGGCAGCTGTTGCCGGCCTTGTCATGGCAGGGCGGCATCTGGACGGGGAGGCCGGAGGTTGTGCCGGATGATCGTCTGCTTCCGGTGCCGCCGCGAAAGGCCCGCCAGTGGTTGGGGCGAGAGCTTGATGTGGTGGTCTGGGACGGCTGGCAGGGGAATTCTCCCGACAGCCTGGCGGCGCTGGCGGGCACTCTCAAAGCGGGCGGCTTGCTGATCTGGCTGATGCCGCCGCTGGATCAGTGGTCCACTTTCGACGACCCCGACTATATCCGCACCGGCCTCGACGGGGCCGATCATCACCCGTTTGCCGCCAGGCTGTCCGCGGTTATCGCGGCATCGCCGGCGGTTATCCGGTTCAACCCGGCGGAGGACGCCGCCCCGGCCCTGCCGCAATTGGATGGTCTGCGGCAACCGTTCGAGGTTGGTCAGACCCGCGATCAGCAACAGGCTATCGGCGCGATCATACATACTGGTCAGGGCCGTCGCCGTCGGCCGCTGGTACTCACCGCCGACCGTGGCCGTGGCAAGTCGGCGGCGTTGGGTATAGCGGCGGTCAGGCTGCTCCAGCAGGGCCGGAGGCATGTGGTGGTCACCGCGCCCGGCATCGAAACCGTCGCGACCCTGTTCCATCATGCCAGGTTGACGGCCGGGGAGGGTGGTTATGAAGAAGGTCTGGCCGGAGAACTGGTGTTGCCAGACGGTGCCCGTTTGAGCTACCTGTCGCCGGATCAACTGCTGGCTCAGGCCCCGGAAGCGGAGCTGATTCTGGTGGACGAAGCGGCGGCCCTGCCGGCCGAGCGTCTGGCGCGGATTCTCACCGGCTGGCCGCGGGTAGTGTTCGCCTCCACCGTTCATGGTTACGAAGGGTCGGGGCGTGGTTTTGCCATCCGCTTTCGTCAGGTGCTTGATACCCGTACCCCCCAGTGGCGCGGCGCGACCCTGAAGGCGCCCATTCGCTGGTCCGCCACAGATCCTCTGGAGCCGCTGATTTCACGGATGTTTCTTCTGCACGCCGACGCGCCCGATCAGGTACCCGGTGATGGCGAGACAAGAATAGAGCCCTGGGTCCCGGCCCGGGCCAGCGAACAGGAGCTGGCGGAAGCCTTTGGCCTGCTGGTGAACGCACACTACCGCACCACGCCCGCGGACCTGCGCCAATGGCTGGATGACCCCCAGGCAGTCAGCTGGCGACTGACGGTCGGAGGGCGGCTGGCGGGTGTGCTCTGGGCCAGGCAGGAAGGGGGCCTGAGTCCGGAGCTGGCGGATCGGGTGATGCGCGGACAGCGTCGCGTGCGCGGCCACTTGTTGGCCCAGTCTCTCGCCAATCACAGCGGTTTTCCGGAAGCGGCCTGCTGCCAATGGCTGAGGGTGGTCAGGATCGCTGTGAGTGAGCAATGCCGGTTACGTGGGCTGGGAACCCAACTGGTGGAGACTGCGTGCGCCCATGCCAAGAGCCAGGGTTATGACGGTCTGGGCACCAGCTTCGGCGGCAGCGCAGACCTGATCCGATTCTGGCAGAGCGCCGGACTGGCGCTGATCCGCCCGGGCATGACCCGGGAGGCGAGTACCGGGGAATACCCGATCCAGATGCTCCGCAGCACGTCCGCACGTGGCGATGACCTGCTGCCAAGGATTCGCCGGCGCCTGGCCGAACACTGGCTGACCCTGGTTCCGCTCTACTGGCGCGATATGGAACCGGAACTGGTATACCTGCTGACAGCCGAGCTGGCCACCGGACAGACACTGAATGACGAAGACCGCCGTGACCTGGAGAGCTTTGCCGGAGGCTATCGCGGTTTTGAGCTGATGGTGCCGGTATTACGGAAGGTAAGCCTGGGGCGGAGCCTGTCCCGAATCCTGGCGTCCAGTGATGATGCGGATTTGTGGTGTCGTCGGGTGATTCAGGGCTGGTCCTGGCCTGAGCTCCAGCATGCCGGTTTGTGCCGTGGGCAGAAGGACGGTGAACATCGATTACGTCAATTGACCGGCGAACTCCTGCAACACTCACGGAACTTGTGATCCGCTCGATTTAATTCCCGACCAGACCTGATCAGAATACGGGCAATAATAATCAACAGAGACCTTATCATGGCCAAGGAAGCTGGCGCCGTTTATCCCGTATTTGTTTTATCCCTTGCATTCAGTCTGTTTGTTGCCGGCTGTGCCTCCGATCCCGGGATGGGCATCCGTCCGGAGCTCAAGGCCGCGCTGGCGCCGGACGACGGCGGTGAGACACCGTTGATGGTTGCTGCACAGAGCGGCAATCGACGGTTGGTCGAGTTAGTCCTGGCCGCCGGAGCACCGGTGAATGCCAGCGATTCGGACGGCTCCACGGCCGTGATCCGGGCTGCCAGGAATGGTCATTTGTCAGTGGTGAGGGTGTTGCTGGCGGCTGGTGCCAATGTCAACGTCAGCCAGGGCGGTCGCTCTTTGTTGATGCACGTTGTTGACAGCGGCGACATGCTCACGGCAGAAATGCTACTGGCCGCAGGAGCCGATGTGAACTACCGATCGAGGGATGGCATGACTGCCCTGGAGCTGGCACGGGGCAACGGTAACCGCGACCTGGAGATGTTGTTGATCCAGGCAGGCGCCCGGCACTAGTGTTCCGGGTCAGTCCAGTTGCATCGGATCAGTGACGTCATCCCACGCCGGATGAAAGTGGGCATCAATGACCTCCTCCGGTATCTCCTGAAGGCTGCTGAATGACCACTTGGGGTTGTTGTCCTTGTCCACCATCCGGGCCCGTATGCCTTCCGGCAGGTCTGGGCGACGGGTACATTCGGTGGCCATGGCCAGTTCCATCCGGAAGACGTCCTTGAGCGACATCTGTTGTGCGCGTTTGAGCTGTTGCCACACCAGCCACATGGACACCGGGCACCCGGTTCTCAGGTTGTGGACGGCGCTTTCCCACCAGTTGCTGTTGATGTCCGCGGAAATCAGGCGGTCGACAATGGCGGCCAGGTCATCACCGGCACCCAGTCTGGCGATTGTCTGTTCGTGATTCGCCAGTTCACTGGCTCCGAGGGACCTGTAATCCACGGCATTCAGCTGGTTGAGCAAGCGAAACAGCCGGTTGTCGTCAGCGGCGGCTTCGCCGGTCCAGCGTTCGTTCTGCAAGCGTTCTGTCAGGGATGTGCGTTCCTCCGGCAGGATGGCCATGTCCGCCAGCCCCACACGGATCACGTCGGAGGCATTCAGCCGGCATCCGGTCAGTCCCATAAACAACCCCAGGCGCCCCGGGAGGCGATTGAGGAACCAGCTTGCGCCCACATCGGGAAAAAGGCCGATAGCCACTTCCGGCATGGCCATGGTGACGTCCGGGGTTATCAGACGGTAACGACAAGCAGCCAGCAGCCCCAGGCCTCCGCCCATGACTACACCATGTCCAATGCCGACCACCGGTTTCGGGAAGCGATGGATTGTGTAGTCGAGGTGGTATTCGCGTTGAAAGAATTCTGTTGCGGTGGCGGGATCACCGCCCCTGGTGAGGGCGCCATGGAGGTCACGAATGTTGCCGCCGGCACAGAATGCCCGATCGCCCGCACCCTGAAGAATCACGAGAGCGATGTGATCATCACTTGCCCAGCGGTCAAGGGCTGCCTGCATGTCGTCGATCATATCTCTGGAGAGGGCATTCAGGGTTGCGGGGGAGTCCAGGGTGATCTGGCCAATGCGGCCTTCGAGGCAGTCCAGTTCTTGCACCTGAATGGGCATGTTTGTGTCTCCGCCGGTTGGAACCGGTTGTTGCGTTTTTGATGTACTGTGTCGATTCTACCCGCCTTGATATCGCACATTTGAGGACGCCTGTTGCTGTGCTATAAGTGAAGGCGAGTTTATGTCCGGCGTGTGGTTGGCGCCGGTTATTACAACGATGAGAGGGTAGAACCAATGCGTTTGAAACACTATACCATTGCCGGTCTGTTTGCACTCGGCAGCGTCATTCCTGTTGGGGGCTTGGCCGCCGACGCCGAAGCGGGTAAAGCCAAGGCTGCGGTATGTGCCGCCTGCCACGGCAAGAACGGCATAGCCTCGATTCCCGGCTATCCGAACCTGGCGGGGCAGAATGAAGTCTACCTGCAGAATGCCCTGAAGGCTTACAAGAACAAGCAGCGTGCCGGCGGCCAGGCGGTGGTCATGCAAGGCCAGGCTGCGGCCCTGAGTGACGAGGATATTGCCAATCTTGCCGCGTACTATTCCAGCCTGCCAGCGGATGGTGGTGAGTAATTCCGGATATTGTCCGGTCTTGACTCCTGACTGCCGGGCGGCTCAGGCCGCCCGACTGACAATGCGGTAGCTGGGCTTGTAGGCGGTCGTGCCGGGCAGCTTCATCCGGTTCTGTGCGACAAACTGCTCAAGCATCGCTTCCAGTGGCTGGATCAGGCTGGGATCGCCGGCAATTTCAAACGGCCCTTTCTCCTGCACCTGCCGGATACCGCTCTCTTTTACATTACCCGCAACAATGCCGCTGAAAGCCTTGCGCAGGTTGGCGGCGATCATGTGAACCGGCTGGTTTCTATGCAGCTCCAGTGCCAGCATGTTGTCGTGATTGGGGTTGAACGGTAACTGGAACACCGGATCAATCTTTAGCATCCAGTTGAAGTAATAGGCATCCTGCATCGCCCGCCGGAAGGTTTCCACTTCCTTCATGCCTTTTTTCATGGTCTGTGCGACCCTCACCGGGTCATCGATAATGATCTCGTACTTGCTTGACGCTTCATCTCCCAGGGCATTGCGGATGAATTTATCGATCATCTCGAAGTATTCGGCGTTTTCCCGCTGCCCGGTAAAAACCACCGGGAAGGGCAGGTCGGCATTGTCCGGGTGCAATAGAATGCCCAGCAGGTAGAGAATTTCCTCGGCGGTGCCAACGCCGCCTGGGAAGACAATGACGCCATGGCCCGTACGGACAAACGCTTCCAGACGCTTTTCGATGTCCGGCATGATCACCAGTTCATTAACAATGGGGTTGGGAGCCTCGGCGCCGATAATGCCCGGTTCGGTCAGGCCGATATAGCGGCCGTTCTTCACCCGCTGCTTGGCGTGGCCGATGGTGGCTCCCTTCATCGGACCTTTCATGGCGCCCGGGCCGCACCCGGTACAGATGCTCAATGCCCGCAAACCCAACTGATGCCCCACTTCCTTGCTGTATTGATATTCCTGCTGGTTAATGGAATGGCCACCCCAGCACACCACCAGGTCCGGTTGGCGCCCCGCCTGCAGCACCCGCGCATTGCGCAGGATGTGAAAGATCAGATTGGTGATGTCCTGCGGGTCATCCCTGCGAAAGCCGGAGGCCGACTCAGGAATTGAGTAGGAATAGATGATATCCCGCAACACCGAGAACAAATGCTCGCGAATGGCCCGTAACATGGCCCCGTCGACAAAAGCGTGAGCCGGTGCATTCACCAGTTCGAGCTTCAGGCCGCGGGGTTGAGGGACCAGCCGGACGTCGAAATCGGCGTGTGCTTCCATCAGTGACTTACAGTCGTCGGTTTCAACGCCGGTGTTCAGCACCGCCAGGGCACACTGGCGGAACAGTCGGTAAAGACCACCCTCACTCTTGTCTTTCAGTCGGTTGACTTCGTGGTTGGAAAGA
This sequence comes from Marinobacter sp. NP-4(2019), assembly GCF_003994855.1. Lineage (NCBI taxonomy): Bacteria > Pseudomonadati > Pseudomonadota > Gammaproteobacteria > Pseudomonadales > Marinobacteraceae > Marinobacter > Marinobacter sp. NP-4(2019). The sequence goes on along the minus strand of NZ_CP034142.1, from coordinate 4,101,142 downwards.
ATCTCAAGACTGCCCTCGGGAGACACCAGGGCATTGATGGTCGTTTCTATCATGAACAGTGTGGCTCCTGAACATTGTGCTGAGTGGGCGTCATGGTCGGCCCCGCAGGTCGCTGATTATGGTGTTACGGCAATGCCTGATTTTGAGGCGTCCGTCAAAACCGTTAGACTAGGCCTATTCTTTCCAATACGCCACCCGACAAAATTCCGATTTATGAGACTCCTGATTCGTCCTGCGGCGGAAGTCGCTATTAAAAGCAAACCTGTACGTCGCCAGCAAATGCGGCACCTGCGCCAGAACATCCGCAAGGTGCTGTCGCGCCAGGACAGTGACATCCAGGTGGATGGCAGCTGGGATCGCGTGACGGTAGAGGTTCCTGATGGCCGGGGGCTGTCCAGTGTGGTTATTGACGAATTAATGCGCATCCCGGGTATCTCCACGATTCAGGAAATTGCTGTTTTCCCATTTGTCAGTATGGACGATGTGGCGGACAAAGCGATAGAAGCGTTTGCCGAACGAATCAAAGACAAGACCTTTGCGGTCCGGGTTCGTCGTCACGGAAAGCACGATTTCCGCTCCATCGATCTTGAGCGCCATGTAGGCGGCTCGCTGATGCAGGCCTCCAGTCCATTGGGCGTGAACCTGAAGTCTCCCCAGGTCGAGGTCCGCATCGAGATTCAGGACAACCATTACCATATTGCTCATCGCAAGCACCGGGGCCTGGGTGGTTATCCGCTGGGCAGTGTGGAAACCGTGATGACGCTGGTTTCCGGTGGCTTTGACTCGTCCGTGGCTGCCTACCTGATGATGCGTCGGGGGCTTCGCAGCCACTTCCTGTTCTTCAACCTGGGCGGCACGGCCCACGAGGTGGGAGTTCGCCAGGTCACCCACTACATCTGGGAACGCTACGGTTCGTCCCACGGTGCCAAGTTCATTTCCGTGCCCTTCGATGGGGTTATCGGAGAAATCATGCGGTCGGTCAATCACCGGCACTGGGGAGTGGTGCTGAAGCGCCAGATGCTGAAGGCGGCCTCCGCCATTGCCCGTGAGAGCAATGCCGTGGGCCTGGTGACCGGCGATGCGGTTGCCCAGGTCTCGAGCCAGACCCTGACCAACCTCAACGTGGTCGATCGCGCCAGTGACGAGGTTGTGCTCCGGCCCCTGATCTCCATGGACAAGGAAACCATTATCCGGATCGCGAAGGAAATCGGCACCGAGCCCTACGCTCGCACCATGCCGGAGTACTGTGGCGTGATTTCCCAGAAGCCTGCCACCCGCGCCAAACTGCACCGGGTGGAGGAAGACGAGGCTGAAATGGATGCGACGGTGTTGCAGCAGGCAATCGACAGCCGTGAAGAAACGCCGGTTGCCCGCCTGCTGGAAACCACCACCACGCCGGAAGAGGTGGAACTGGTGCATACCCCGGACGTCAACGATGTCATCATCGATGTGCGCCATCCATCCGAAGAAGAGCAGTCACCGCTGTTGATGACCAACAACGAAGTACTGCAGATTCCTTTCTATGAGTTGAATCAGAAGATCGAGTCGTTGCCCCAGGAAAAACAGTACCTGCTGTACTGTGATCGTGGCACCATGAGCCGCATGCACGCCGGCCACCTGAAGGCCGAGGGGCATACCAACATCAAGGTGTATGCCCCGGCGTCCTGAAATGCAGTGCTTGCGAGGGGGTTATGTCGGATTACGGCTTCGCCTAATCCGACAAGCCATCGTTAACCTTCAATACCCTTGAAAAACTGCTGCACATTGGTGCTCAGGGTCTCAAGGTCATAACCGCCTTCCTGCACCACCAGGGTCGGTAGGCCGGTCTGGCGGATATGGGTGCCGATGCGGGAAAAACCTTCGGATGAAACGGACACCTTGGCCTGGGGGTCGTCCTTGTAAATATCAAAGCCCAGGGTTAGTACCAGTGCATCCGGCTGGAACAGGCGAATGGCCGTCAGAGCCTCGTCCAGTTTCCGGAAGAAATCCTCTTCCGAGGAACCATGGGGCATCGGCATATTAATGTTGTAGCCGTACCCCTCGCCTTCCCCACACTCGTTCTCGAACCCGCTGACCACCGGATAGAAATTGGTTGGGTCACCATGTATCGAGATATAGAGAACATCGCTGCGATCGTAGAAGATTTCCTGAATGCCCTGGCCATGGTGCATGTCGGTATCGAGTATCACCAGCCGCGGGAAGCGGCTCTTCATATGTTCAGCGGCAATGGCAGCATTGTTCAGGTAACAGAAGCCGCCGGCAGCGTCCTTGCGGGCATGATGCCCCGGTGGACGGCATACCGCATAGGAAATCCGCTCTCCGGCGATCAGGGCGTCGGCGGCACCCAGCGCGGTTTGTGCGGACCAGTAGGCGGCGCTCCAGGTATTGGCGCCGATCGGACAGCTGCCATCCGCCAGATATCGGGCCGCCTCCGCAAGAATACCTTTCATGGCATTGGGTGAGCGCACAAAGATGTTGGACATGACCTCCTCGCCCCAGTCTTCGGGAATCTCCATCCAGCGCCGGTGAGCAGATTCCAGGAATCTCAGGTAGCCGAGATCGTGCACTTTGGAGATCGGCCCCGCGCCCTGGTCCGCCGGCTGCAATACCGGAACCCCCATGGCTTTCAGGCCATCCAACATCTGACCGGTGCGATCGGGCACTTCCTGGGGCTGGCGCATCTGACCACGGGTAAAGTAGGTCTTGGGAATATGCTGGTCCTGTGCAGGGTGAAAAAAAGCTTTCATTTGCCGGCCTCCTGAATGGGTCACTCTCCGAGTATAGGCGTAGAAACCGGGTGGTCAAAACCGCTTGCTGTTACTTTACAGCCCGGGTTTCTGCATCCACTATGAGAGTCATACTGCCGTGATGCAAACACCAACGGAACCCTGCTTTTCGACCGTTAATCACTGAATGATGAGAGGAGCCGAGATGATCGAGTCACCCCTGCTTGAAAAGTTGACTGGCTATATCGGCGGTCGCTGGTCTGATTCTGCCGAAGGTCATACGTTTGACGTCTACAACCCCGCAACGGGCAAAGTCATTGCCAGCCTTCCCTCCATGCCCGAGTCGGATGTGTTGGCGGCTGTGGAAGCGGGCAAATCCGCGCTTCGGCTGACCAGTCCTTATACCCTGGAAACCCGCCGCCGGTGGCTGGAGGGCATCCGCGACGCGCTAAGGGAAAACAAGGAAGAAGTGGGGCGCATCCTGTGCATGGAGCATGGCAAGCCATTGAAAGAGGCCCAGGGTGAAGTGGACTACGCCGCCGGCTTCTTCGATTACTGTTCCAAACACATCCAGGCGCTGGATGCCCACACCCTGACCGAAAAGCCCAAGGACTGTACCTGGACCGTCCATTACCGGCCCATTGGTGTGGCCGGTCTGATCACGCCATGGAACTTCCCCATCGGCATGATCGCCAAGAAACTGTCCGCCGCCCTGGCCGCCGGCTGCCCCTCGGTGATCAAGCCGGCCAGCGAAACCCCGCTGACCATGATTGCCCTGTTCAGCCTGATGGACAAACACGTCGACCTGCCCGACGGCATGGTCAACCTGGTGATGGGCAAGGCCAGCGTGATCGGCAAGGTGTTGTGCGAAAGCCCGGACGTGCCCATGCTCAGCTTCACCGGCTCCACCGAGGTGGGCCGGAAACTGGTGGTGGATACTGCCGATCAGGTGAAAAAACTGGCCCTGGAGTTGGGCGGCAACGCACCGTTCATCGTGTTCGATGACGCCGACCTGGACGCCGCCGCCGACAACCTGATCGCCAACAAATTCCGCGGTGGTGGCCAGACCTGCGTCTGCGCCAACCGGATATTCATCCACGAGAAAGTCGCCGATGCCTTCGGTGAAAAGCTGGCGGACCGGGTCAACAAGATGACCGTGGGCGATGGCCTGACCGAAGACGTGGACCTTGGCCCGCTGATCAACAAGGCCGGCTTCGACAAGGTCAAACGCCACCTTGAGGACGCCCTCGAGAAAGGCGCAGGTCTCGTCGCCGGCAAGAAGCCAGAGGACCTCGGCGAAGGCCACCTGTTCTTCCCGCCGACCGTGATAACCGACGTGAACCGGGACATGTGCTGCTACCGCGAGGAAACCTTCGGCCCACTGGTGCCGATGGCACTGTTCCGCACCGAAGAGGAAGTCATCGAAGCGGGTAACGACACCGAGTTCGGTCTGGCCTCTTATGTGTTCACCAACGACGCCGAACGCGCCCAGCGGGTAGCCGCCGGCCTGCGCTTCGGCCATGTCGGCTGGAACACTGGCACCGGTCCGACCCCGGAAGCGCCATTCGGCGGCATGAAAGCCTCCGGTATTGGCCGAGAAGGTGGTCTGGAAGGCTTGTTTGAGTTCGTAGAAGCTCAAACAGTACCTAGAGGTTTTTAAAAGAAAAGCTCTCTCCCAAGTACGACAAGCGCGAGGGTGGGCCCCTGTCCGGGACTATGTGTGGCCAAGGATGGCCACACCTAAGCGCACATGGATGTGCTCGTAGCGTGTCCCGGACAGGGGCCCGCCCTCGTGCGACCCGCCATAGGAAAGAGGGCTATCCCAAGGCCCCCGGCAAACACGTTATTCTCCTGTTATAATCCGATACCTGTTCATTTAACCAGTAGCGACCGAATCTCTATGGATGTCTCCCACATTATCGACGCCCTCAACGACGCCCAACGCGAGGCCGTGACCGCCCAGAACGACCACCTGCTGGTGCTGGCCGGTGCCGGCAGTGGCAAAACGCGGGTTCTGGTGCACCGGATTGCGTGGTTGATGCAGGTGGACCGTGTGCCGCCGACGGGGATTCTGGCGGTGACCTTTACCAACAAGGCCGCCCGGGAGATGCGTTACCGCATCGAGCAGATGATGGACATCCCGGCCCGTGGCCTGTGGTTCGGCACCTTCCATGGCATCGCCCATCGCCTGTTGCGCTCGCATTGGCAGGATGCCGGCTTGCCGGAGAATTTCCAGGTGCTGGACAGCGACGATCAGCTACGGCTGATCAAACGGGTGATGCGGGAGCTCCAGATTGATGAGAGCCGCTGGCCACCGAAGCAGGCCCAGTGGTTCATCAACAGCCATAAGGATGAGGGCCTGCGGGCGGATCATATTCAGGAGAATCCGGGGGATCATTTCACCTCCACCATGCTGACCGTGTACCGCCAGTACGAAAAACTGTGCCAGCAAAGCGGCCTGGTGGATTTTGGTGAACTGTTACTGCGCTCACACGAACTGTGGCTGCACCGGCCGGAATTGCTGGCTCACTACCAGAACCGCTTCCAGCACATTCTGGTGGACGAGTTCCAGGACACCAACACGATCCAGTACGCCTGGTTGCAGGTATTGGCCAGTAACCGCGTGCCCTTGACCATCGTCGGGGACGACGATCAGTCCATCTACGGTTGGCGGGGCGCGAAAATCGAGAATATCCAGCAATACCAGCGGGATTTCCCCAACGCCCGGCTGGTCCGGTTGGAGCAGAATTATCGCTCCACGCAACTGATCCTCAAGGCAGCCAATTCGGTGATTGCCAACAACCAGGGGCGCCTGGGCAAGGAGTTGTGGACCGACGGCCCCGATGGAGAACCGATCAGCCTCTACGCCGCGTTCAACGAACAGGACGAAGCCAACTACATCGCCGACACCATTTCCGGCTGGGTGCAGGACGGCAACCTGCGCAGCGAATCGGCCATTCTCTATCGCTCCAACGCCCAGTCCCGGGTACTGGAAGAAGCGCTGATGCGTCAGGGCATACCTTACCGGGTTTACGGTGGTTTACGCTTCTATGATCGCCAGGAAATCCGTAACGCTTTGGCATACCTGCGTCTGGTGCATTACCGCCGTGACGATGCCGCCTTCGAGCGGGTGGTGAATGTGCCGGCGCGGGGCATCGGCGCGAAAAGTCTGGCGGAGCTGCGGGAAGTGGCCACCGGCCAGAGTATCTCCCTGTGGGAGGCCGCAGAGCGGCTGCTGGAAGCGGGGTTGATGAAGGGGCGCGCCAAAACCGGATTGCAGTCGTTTATGGCAATCATCAACGATCTGTCAGAGATGGTGGACGACGCCTCCCTGCATGGCCTGATGAAGCAGACCATCGAAGCCAGCGGGCTGAAGGACTACCACGCCAGTGAGAAGGGCGAGAAAGGTCAGGCCCGGGTGGAAAACCTGGAGGAACTGGTCAATGCGTTGTCGGACTTTGAGGTGGAGGACGGCGTCGATCCGCTGGCGGAGTTCATCGCCCAGGCGGCGTTGGATGCCGGAGAATCCCAGGCTGATTCCCATGAGGACAGCGTCCAGTTGATGACGCTCCACTCCGCCAAGGGGCTTGAGTTCCCGCTGGTGTTTCTTGCGGGTGTGGAGGAAGGGTTGTTCCCCCACAGCATGTCGCTGGAGGAGCCGGGGCGAATGGAGGAAGAACGGCGGTTGGCGTATGTGGGGATTACCCGAGCGATGAAAAAGCTGGTGCTCACTTACGCGGAATCCCGCCGTCTGTACGGGCAGGAGAAGTTCCACGCGTTATCACGGTTTGTGCGGGAAATTCCGGGGGACTGCATCCAGGAAGTGCGGCTGCGCAATACCGTAACCCGCCCGGCGATGCTGGAGCGGCCCAACGAAAGCCTGTTCAGTCAGGACTCGGCGGCGCAATCTGGTTTCAGCCTGGGGCAGCGGGTGCGTCATCCGAAGTTCGGAGAAGGCATTGTGATGAATTCCGAAGGCACGGGGCATCACACGCGAGTGCAGGTCAATTTCGACGAAGGCGCCAAGTGGCTGGTACTGGCCTATGCTCCGCTGGAGGCCTGTTGATCGCCTGCATTGAAGCTTTGCTGGGTGGTGTCGTCAATGGATGAGGCCCCCGGCTGGTCGTCGGGAAGGTCAAAGCCATTGTCCCTCATGATCTGACGGACCCTGTCGCTGTCCAGGAACGCGGAAAATCGCCAGGCCAATTCATTGTCCGCGGCGCGTTGGGTGATGATGTATCCCTGCTCCAGCGGTTTGTGCTGCGAGTCCGGAATCAGCCAGTAACTGCCGGAGGATGCCAGCCTTGGGCTCATTATCAGGGATAGTGCGATAATGCCGGCCTGGGCATTACCCGTTTCCACAAACTGGGCTGCCTGGGAAATATTGCTGCCAAGGATCAGCTTGTCCTGAATCTGTGGCCATACACCGGCGGCTTCCAGGGCTTCCCTGGCGCGTGCCCCGTAGGGGGCATGCCGGGGGTTGGCGATCGCAATGCGCTGAATGTCCTCTGACGCCAGATCCTTCAGTGTCATTGCGCTGGCGTCCCGGGTGGCACTCCATAGTACGATCCGCCCGACTCCGTAAGGCATAACCTCCGAAGCGGCCAGGCCCTGGCGGGCGAGCTGGCGCGGGTAGGTAATATCAGCAGAGAAGTAGAGATCGTAGGGTGCGCCTTGGGCGATCTGGGTGCTCAGCTTGCCGGACGAGCCGTACACCACGTTAATGGTATCGTTGGGGTGCCGGTCCCTGAACTGCTCCAGAATGTCCTCCATTGCATATTGCAGGTTCGATGCCGCGGCCACCATCAGCTTGCCCGCAATGGCGTTGGGTATCCAGCACAGCATGGTAATGATTGAAGCTGTCAGGAGGGCCTTCACAATCAAATCCTTCAGGGCTGTTCGGGCACTTCCCGAATACGGCCATGCTCGTCAATGGCGACATAGACAAACCGGCCTTCGGTGACCTTACGGGGGTGTTTGGCCGTGCGGTCCAGGGTCCACACTTCCACTTCAATCTTCATCGAACTGCGACCTATGTCCACCAGCTCACAGTAGCAACCGACCTGCGAGCCGACCCTGAGTGGCGACAGGAATTCCATCCGATCCATCGCGACCGTGGCGTTACGGCCCTGGGAGATCCGCCCGGCAATGGTGGCGGCGGCAATATCCATTTGCTTGACCAGCCAGCCGGCAAAGACATCGCCGTTGGCATTGGTGTCCGAGGGTAGCGGGACAATCTGGAGAATCAGCTCGCCTTTGGGGGTGGGTTTGTCATCATCGAGTGTGGTCATGGAGCCTGCCTTTTATATCGCTGAGTATTGTTTTACACGCATGTTAACGGCCTGCGGGCAGTCTGCAAGAAAATTTGCACCATGTGATCTATATTTCAATGCCTGTAACAAAGTTGTCACAGTGGATGATTAGTCTTCTCACATCGGCAAAGCAAATCCGACGATAACGTCCAAATGATAATGGAGACTCAGCGTGATTAAACTGAAAACAGCTCTTGCATCCGTTGCCCTGGCGGGCAGCATCGCCGCCGTATCCACTCCGGCCATGGCTCGTGACACGATCAATATTGTGGGATCCTCCACCGTTTACCCGTTCGCCACCGTGGTTGCCGAGCGTTTTGGTCGTAACACCGACTTCCCGACTCCGAAGCTGGAGTCCACCGGCTCCGGTGGCGGCCTGAAATTGTTCTGTGAAGGTGTGGGTACTCAGCACCCGGACATTACTAACGCCTCCCGTCGCATCAAGAAAAGTGAGTTTGAGAACTGCCGGGCCAATGGCGTAACCGATATCACCGAAGTCAAGATCGGTGCTGACGGTATTGTGATTGCCAATTCCAAGGATGCGGAGCAGATGGATCTGACTCTGGAGCAGATTTTCCTGGCCCTGGCCAAGGAAGTTCCGAACCCGGACGGTAGCGAAGAACTGGTGGCCAACCCGTACCAGAAGTGGAGTGATATCGACTCCAGCCTGCCAAACAAGGAAATCAGTGTGATGGGCCCGCCTCCGACATCCGGTACCCGTGACGCGTTCGTTGAAATCGCAATGGAAGGTGGCTGCAAGCAATACGACTGGATTGCTGCTATCAAGAAGCAGGACAAATCCCGGTACAAGTCCATCTGTCACAGCATGCGTGAAGACGGTCCGTTCGTCGAAGCTGGTGAGAATGACAACCTGATTGTCCAGCGTCTGGCACAGGATAAGGACACTCTGGGAATCTTCGGCTACAGCTTCCTGATGGAAAACGAAGGCCAGATTCAGGCATCTACGATCAACGGTGTTGAGCCAACACCTGAGTCGATCGCGGCCGAGGAGTATCCCGTAGCTCGCTCTCTGTTCTTCTACGTGAAAAATGCCCACGTGGGTGTAGTTCCGGGGATTCAGGAATACGTTGCTGAATTCACCAGTGAAGGTGCCTGGGGCGACAACGGCTATCTGGTTGACGTAGGCCTGATCCCGAACCCGCGTAATGTGCGCATGCAAACTGCCAAGGCAGTGAAAGGCTTCAAGCCAATGACTGGTAATGAGATTTAAGGACTGATTGAAAAGATCAGGGATGAGATCAAGGGAACGCGGGCCGGCTGGTCCGCGTTCCTTTATTGCGTTCAGATGATTAATTATGGCCAGCAAGCTGGCACAATAGACGCCCTAGCTAACTAATACGCCATCAATACAGAGACTGTTATGCAGACGGCCAATCTCTTGCCCCTGGTTCTGGTACTTGCTGTGGTTGCCTATGGCCTCGCATTCATGCGATCCCGGGCAGTGGCAGCACCGCTTGGCGGTATCCGGAATCTCAAGGCGCTTCCTTTTTACTACGCAGCCCGTGCCGCCCTGTGGTGTGCAATCCCTGCGCTGATCGTGCTGGCTGCCTGGGCCGGTTTTGAAGGCAAGGTCATTCAGGGCATTGTCATCGCGTCATTGCCTCAGGACGTATGGCCAAAATCTCCCGGAGAGGCGAGCCTGGTGCTTTCACAGATCAGCAACGTCGCCGCGGGTAAACTGAATCCGGAGTTTGTGCCGGATCACATCGCCGGTGCCGCAGGGCTCCTGGAGAACATTCGGGAACAAAGCAGGACGTTCAAGGCCATTCTGGTTCTGCTGATTGCCGCTCTGGGTGCAGCTTTTGCCTGGACGCGGGTGGCGCCCCATATAAATGCCCGGGAGAGTGTGGAGCGGACGCTGCGGCGTATTTTCTTCGTGTGTGCGGCGGTTGCGGTACTGACCACCGTGGGTATCGTCTTTTCCGTTATCTTTGAAACCGTGAGGTTCTTTGGAAAAGTCCCCATTGCCGATTTCCTGTTTGGTACCACCTGGAGCCCCCAGACAGCCTTACGGGCGGATCAGGTAGGTTCTGAGGGTGCCTTTGGTGTCATTCCCCTGTTCACCGGCACGCTGCTGATATCCGCAATTGCGCTGCTGGTCGCAGTGCCCATCGGTTTGTTGTCCGCCATTTACCTGTCCGAGTACGCCGGCAAGCGGGTGCGCTCCGTCGTCAAACCGTTACTGGAAATGCTGGCGGGTGTACCGACCGTGGTTTATGGCTTCTTTGCCGCGCTGACCGTCGCCCCCTTTATTCGCGACGCTGCTGAGCTGATCGGACTGGAAGCCTCCTCCCAGAGTGCTCTTGCCGCCGGTCTGGTTATGGGCATCATGATCATTCCATTCGTGTCATCGCTGTCGGACGATGTGATTAACGCGGTACCCCAAACGCTGCGGGACGGCTCCCTCGCTCTTGGTGCGACCCAGTCGGAAACCATGAAAAAGGTGATTTTCCCGGCGGCGCTCCCGGGGATCATCGGTGGCATCCTGCTGGCGGCATCGCGGGCTATTGGTGAGACGATGATCGTGGTGATGGCGGCCGGGCTTGCGGCCAACCTGACGGCCAATCCGCTGGAGTCGGTGACGACAGTGACGGTTCAGATTGCCACGCTGCTGGTGGGTGATCAGGAGTTTGACAGCGCCAAGACACTGTCTGCATTCGCACTGGGCATGATGCTCTTTATAGTCACGCTGCTGCTCAACGTGATCGCTCTCAAGATCGTTCGTAAATATAGGGAACAGTATGACTGATCAACGTTCTCAGGCGGAGATTGTCCGCCAGTCTCTGAAGCGCCGGTACCGCAAGGAGCGTCGGTTTCGTTTGTACGGCATTGTGGCGATTTTTATCGCCCTGGCTTCCCTGTTCATCCTGTTTGCCGACATCATCGGCAAGGGGCACAGCGGGTTTGTGAAGACAACGATTACTCTGGATGTGACTCTGGATTCAGAGGCCATGTATCTGGACGATCCCGCGGATGACGACCAAATGTCCATGGCCGACTTCGTGGCGCCGATCATCGCGGCCCTTCAGGAGCATTTTCCGGAAGCCGAGGGCGCGGCGGCCCGGCGTGAATTGGGCCGGCTGGTGGGCAGTTATGCCGCCAGCGAGATCCGTGACCTGCTGGAGGAGAATCCGGATCTGTTGAATACCACGCAAACCATGGAGTTTCTTGCCCACGATACTGTGTCGGTGTATGTGAAACATGCGGATGATCCCAGCTACAGCATCCGCCTGTCAGAGCGACAGCAGGCGTGGGTGGATGAATTGCTGGAAAAAGGTGTCATTAATACCAGCTTCAACGACGTGCTGTTCAGTCGTGGGGATTCCAGAGAGCCGGGTAATGCGGGCATCCTGGGCGCTATTGTCGGCTCCCTTTTCACCATGCTGGTCACCCTGGCAATTTCATTCCCCGTGGGCATTGCGGCCGCGATCTATCTGGAGGAGTTTGCCCCGCAGAACAGGATCACCGATTTCATCGAAGTCAACATCAACAATCTGGCCGCTGTGCCCTCGATCATCTTTGGTCTGTTAGGCCTGGCGGTGTTTATCGGGTTGTTTGGCATGCCGCGCTCGGTTCCCGTTGTGGGCGGGCTGGTACTGGCATTGATGACGCTGCCAACCATTATTATTTCCAGCCGGGCGGCCATCAAGAGTGTGCCGCCGTCGATCCGGGAAGCAGCCGAGGGTATCGGGGCGTCGAAGATGCAGGTAGTGCTCCATCATGTGGTGCCGCTGGCAATGCCGGGCATGCTGACCGGTTCCATTATCGGCATGGCCCAGGCCCTGGGTGAAACGGCACCGTTGCTGCTGATTGGCATGGTGGCATTCATTGTTGATGTGCCGGACGGCTTTTTCAGTTCCGCCACGGTGCTGCCGGTACAGATTTACCTTTGGGCAAGCAGCTCCGAGCAGGGCTTTGTTGAGCTGGCATCCGCCGGCATCATGGTACTGCTTGCCTTCATGATCAGTATGAACGCATTGGCCATCTGGCTCCGTAAGCGTCTTGAGCGCCGGTGGTAAAGGAGAAATTTATGAGTGTAAACGAAACAATTACCAGTGCAGCGGAGCGGCAGAATGAGGCTGCTGTCCCCGTTCAGGACGTGGTGACAGAGAAGAAACGGGAAGATATGCCGGTTGAGGAGGGCAGGACGGTAGGCCTTCCCTACGCCGACGACCCGAAGTTCAAGCTGCGCAACGTTGAAGTGTTCTATGGCGAGGACCGCGCCATCAAGGACATCAGCCTGGATATTGCCCGGAATGAGGTCATATCCTTTATCGGGCCGTCTGGCTGCGGTAAGTCCACGTTTCTCCGCTGTCTGAACCGGATGAACGACAGTATCGATATCTGTCGGGTTAAAGGCCAGTTGATGCTGGACGATGAGGACATCTACCATTCAAAACGCGATGTGGTGGAGCTGCGGGCCCGGGTCGGTATGGTATTCCAGAAACCGAACCCGTTTCCGAAGTCCATCTACGACAACGTGGCTTACGGCCCACGCATACATGGTCTGGCCAACCGCAAGTCGGATCTGGACGATATTGTCGAGAACAGCCTGCGTAAGGCGGGGCTCTGGGACGAAGTGAAGGACCGTCTGGATGCTACGGCAACCGGTATGTCCGGTGGTCAGCAACAACGCTTGTGTATCGCTCGCGCGATTGCGGTGAGCCCGGAGGTGATCCTGATGGACGAGCCGTGTTCAGCGCTGGATCCGATCGCGACGGCCAAGGTGGAAGAGTTGATCTCCGAAATGTCGGAAAGCTATACCATCGTGATCGTGACCCACTCCATGCAGCAGGCAGCCCGTGTGTCTCATCGCACCGCGTATTTCCATCTGGGGCACTTGGTGGAAGTGAACGAGACAAACAAAGTCTTTACGGCGCCGGAGCATGAGCTGACTGAATCCTATATCACCGGTCGTTTCGGTTAACCCGGCAATTGTTGAACACTGGAGAACAGAGTTATGCCAAACACAAAGGATGACGTATACGGCGATCACATATCGCACAAGTTCAACGATGAACTGCTGGAGCTGAAGACCGAATTCCTGAAAATGGGTGGTATGGTGGAAGCCCAAGTGGATCGGGCGATTCAGGCCCTGGTGGATAACGATGGCCACCTGGCGGATGAAGTGCGCGCTGGTGACAAGAAAGTCGACCAGATGGAAATGGATATCGATGAAGAGGCGACCCTGATCATTGCACGTCGTCAGCCGACTGCACGGGATCTACGGTTGGTCATTTCGGTGATCAAGATGGTGGCCGACCTGGAGCGGGTGGGGGATGAAGCCAAGAAAATCGCCAAGTTCGCCATCAAGCTCAACGAGGAAGGTCAGGCGCCCCGCGGCTACGTGGAAGTCCGCCACATCGGCAATCACGTGCTGGCAATGCTGCACGACGCCCTGGACGCCTTCGCCCGACTGGATTCCGAGCAGGCGTTGCGGATCATGAAGGAAGACAAGCGGGTAGACGAGGAGTACCAGGCTGCCGCCCGGACTCTGTTGACCTTCATGATGGAAGATACGCGCAACATTTCACGGTGCATGTCGGTGATGTGGGTGCTGCGTGCCCTGGAGCGGGTGGGGGATCATGCCTGCAACATCGCCGAGAACGTGATTTTCATGGTCAAGGGCGAGGATGTTCGCCATACGCCGGTGGAAGAAGCCGAGAAAGTTGTCGGTCGCTGACTAAGTTTCAGGCATGCCGGTTTGGGCGGGAGGGCCGCTGTGCGGTGTGGCTTTCCCGGACACGCTCGAGCCGTCCTGGGCGCTTAGCTTTGGCCATCCATGGCCAAAGATAGTCCGGGAAAGCCACACCGCACACCGGCCAATCAGACCTGTGAGTTAGCTCGGCCGACGATCATCGAACTCTCATAGACGGTATTGAGGTATTGGCACCAACGTTCGAGCAAGCGGGCCGGTCCTTCTGTCCGGGACTATCTTTCGCCAGGGATGGCGAAAGCTAAGCGCGCATGGATGCCTTGAGCGTGTCCCGGACAGAAGGACCGGCCCGCTTGCCTCCCCCCAAGTCAAAAAAAGGTCGAGACAAAAGAATCAGGCCCGCTTCATCCTGTCAGTATACGGAGGCCATCCGAGGGGCTTTCCACCCAGCACATGCAGGTGGATGTGGAACACCGTCTGCCCGGAGTTTTCGCCGCAGTTCATCACTACCCGATAGCCATCGTCCGCAACGCCTTTCTCCCTGGCAATCTTCGCCGCCACCAGATACAAGTGCCCGACCAGTTCGCGGTCGGCTTCGGTGAGGTCATTGATCGTGGCGATCTCTTTTTTGGGAATCACCAGGAAATGCACCGGCGCCTGGGGATTAATGTCGCTGAACGCCAGGCTGATGTCGTCCTCGTAGAGAATGTCTGCCGGAATTTCCCGGTTGATGATCTTGGTGAAAATCGTTTCTGACATGATGACTCCTTGGTTGTTATCGCGTACCGGTGTCAGGGCAGATGCAGCCCCGGTAGTCGGGAAGTAATCTGTTTTACCACTGCGGGAAGCTCATCGTCGATCCCCATGGCGTAGCGGGCGACCTGGTTGCGTGCGAAGGGCAGGGCGCGGGCGGCGCCGAGGCCGAGGTTGCGTAACAGGTGAACCGGCGGGATGCGGTTGCTGAACAGGTGGTAGAAGGCATCCATGGCCAGCATCATGCGGCGGTTGGCGGGGCGTCGTTGCTGCTCGTAGCGTGCAAGCCATTGGGAATCAGCGAGATCGCAGCCGGCTCGCCGGGTTTCGCGGATCAGGGACTGCAGGCAGGCGGCGTCCTGGAAGCCGAGATTCACCCCCTGCCCGGCCAGTGGGTTGATGGTGTGGGCGGCATCGCCGACGAGGACGATTCGTCCCTGACTGTAGTGTTTGGCGTGTTGGCGGGCGATGGGGAAACTGGCGCGGGCATCTACGTGGGTCAGCAGGGGCAGGTCGTCCGGGAACGCCTTCTGGATCTCGGCCATCAGTGATTCGGTGTCCAGCGCCTTCAGGCGGGCAAGTTCCCCCGGGGCATCGTACCAGACCAGCGAGGCCCAGCTTTCTCCCGGGTGTTGATCGCCGGCACTGTGCAGGGGCAGGAACGCCCTCGGGCCGGAAGGATAGAACGCCTGCCAGGTGATGTCCTCCACCGATCCCAGATAACGCACCGAGACCACCATGGCCTGCTGGGCATACTGGTCTCGGGTGACGCCAATGCCCGCCATGTCCCGTATCCGTGACGGGGCACCGTCAGCACCTATCACCAGTTCACAGGTCAGTTCGCTACCGTCTTCCAGCGTCACGGTCGCCCGATCATTGCCGTTAGCCACGGAGGTTACGCCGTTGCCGGAGAGAACGGTCACGGAGGGCTGTTCGTCTGCACATTGCCACAGCGCCTGTTGGGTGATCCGGTTCTCAACAATGTGACCCAGGTGCGTGGCGGAGAGGCTGGCGGCATCGAAAACGACCTCTCCCAGTTTACGGGGGATCAGTTTACTCAAGGGGTGTTGTGCCTGGTCCCAGACCGCGAGACGGCGGTAGACCGTCATGCGCATGGCCAACATCTGTGACCAGGCCCCGAGTTGCTGGAGGTAGCGCTCACTTCCGGCGCTGAGGGCGGAAACACGAAGGTCGGGAACGCTGTTGGTGTCGAAAGTCGGGGCGCTGGTCTTGTCGACCAGGGCCACACGAAAACCGCTTTGGCCCAGGCCCGTGGCCAGGGCTGCACCCACCATGCCGGCACCGGCAACAACAATGTCAAAAGCTTGAGTCATAACGGGTTCCTGTCTGAAGCTTCCAGTTTACGCGATGGAAGATTTCAAACAAGCGACCCGACGACCCCGGCTTGTCCGGTGCCGTCGATCAGTAGCCGGCGGCCCTTGGTGCCCGCGTTCTGGGCAGGTGTTCCGGGCGACGGCGGCCTTTTGCCAGCCAGGCCGGTTTCTGGGCTCCCGGCCTGACGAATCCCTGGTTGAGCACCACGGGTTGAACCAGGTCCATAAAATCGGTGGTTTTCATGTGCACGGATTCGGTATGACTGCCAGCGGCGAATGCCAGCTCCTGTTGCTCCGTCAAAGCCTCGGCGCAATAGACCGACATATCGAACAGATTGCCAAAGGGGGGCATGGCCCCGACTTCGCAATCGGGGAACCGGTCCTTGAATTCCTGCTCATCCGCAAGATCGACAAAATCGGTATCCAGGATGCCCGAGAGTCGGTCCCAGCGTATGCGCCAGGTGGCAGGCATGACCAGCATGGCCATCTTGCCATCGAGTTCGATGATGACGGTTTTGACAACCCGGTCACCGGCAATTTTTACATGGTGGGCCAGTTCCTGGGCGGTGAACGCCGGAGGGTGGGACAGGCACATGTACTCCACGCTTGCCTGGTCAAGGAACTCCTTCAACTGCTGTACCGGCATAGTGACAACCTCCTACCAGCAATGACAGCGAACTGGGGCCGGTGATTGTTCTATGCCTGGCCCCGGTGGCCTGGCGCCGCTCCGCGTGGGAATTCGGCGCCATTACCGTCAGCTTAGTTGAGGCTGAGCAGAATGCGAGTAACCGGATGTATCCGTGGGACGTCTGTCCCGTTTTTACTCGTGTTTGTAGACGTGAACGTCGCGCTGGGGGAAGGGGATGGAGATGCCTTCCGCATCGAACGCTTTCTTCACCTTCTCTTGCATGTCCCAGTTATAGGGCCAGAGGTTATCGGTGGCCACCCAGGCGCGAACCATGATGTTCACGGAGTTGTCGCCCAGGCCGCTGACGGCGATGGTCGGTGCCGGAGTTGTCAGAGAGCGCTCGTCTTCTTCAATCAGTCGCTGGCAGATGGCCTTGGCCTTGTCGATATCATCGTTATAGCCGATGCCAAAGGTCATGTCGCAGCGGCGCTTGTCGTAGATGCTGACATTCACCAGGGTCGCGTTGGACAGGCTGCCGTTGGGAATCACCACCCGGCGGTTGTCGAAGGTATTGACGATGGTGTAGAGGATGCTGATCTCGTCGACTGCGCCCAAGTAGCCCTGAGCCTCGATGGTGTCACCCACCTTGAACGGTTTGAAGATCAGGATCAGCACGCCACCGGCAAAGTTGCCCAGGCTGCCTTGAAGGGCCAGACCGATGGCCAGGCCGGCGGCACCGACAAGGGCAATGAAAGAGGTGGTGGCAATGCCGACCATCGATGCAACGGAAATCAGCAGCAGGATCTTGAGGACAGCACCGACAAGACCGCACAGGAACTTGTTCAGTGTCGGGTCTTTCTGGCTCAGCTTGGCATCAAGGATTGCAACAAAACGATTGATCAGCCAGAGGCCGACAACCAGTGTGATAATCGCGAGAACGACTTTGGGGGCGTAACTCATGATCAGGGCAATGCCCTGGTCGACAATCTCAGAGGCTTTTCCGTCTGCACCAAACAGATCTTCCATCAGGCGACTCCTTGTTCTTCGTTAGTTTTTCAGGTGATTGTTCAGGTTTCCCTACGAAACCGTTTAGCGATTGGCCCAGTCAATAATGGTCGTTGGACTGCCCTGAACCACAATCCGCCCTTTCTTCTGACTGAGCTGATAGTCATACATCGGGTCGTAATAGTCTTCCAGTAATGCCTGTATCCAGAGGTCGTGGCCACCAAGGTCGCCATTGTCCTGCTGTTGGTCCAGTGCTTCAGTCATCAGCTTTCGCAGATGTTGGTGGCGCTCTCCACCCAGGCGTTTACGGATTCGATCCAGGGCACTCAACAGGTAATCATGGAAGTTCTGCCAGCCGGCTTCCCCGCCATCCCGTGCAGTATAGTCGGCGAGCATGTTTTCCACATAGTCTTCCCGAATAATGGCTATTCGCTCGGACATCGGCTGTTCCAGTACCATCAGTGGCGCGTCTGACATCCGCTGCCGGAGATTCTCCGGGAGAGCACAGCGTCCCACAAGCCGGCTTTCATCCTCCAGGTAAATCGGGCCACCAATGCGGTGGGTGGCCTTGAGCATGGCAACCGCCAGGCGATTCTCGAAGTCGATCTGGGATGGCTGGGGCGTGACCTGGCGCCCAAAACTGGAGCCACGATGGTTGGCCAGGCCCTCGAGATCGACCGGGTTGGGCAATTGTTGCAGTACCCGGGTCTTGCCGGTGCCGGTCCGGCCGCTGAGTATCCGGAACTCGGAAGAGTTAATGAGAGACTCAAGGCTGTCGATCAGGAAACGGCGAAGGGCTTTATAACCGCCTTTAACCAGTGGGTAGTCGATACCCGCTTCCTTGATCCATTGCTGGGTCAGTCGCGACCGCAACCCGCCCCGGAAACAGAACAGGTAGCCTTCGGGGTGGTTGGCAATGAAGCGCTTCCAGGCTTCGATGCGCTGGTCCTTGATGTCACCGGCCACCAGTTGATGGCCCAGTTCAATCGCCTTGTCCTGCCCCTTTTCCTTATAGCAGATACCGACCCGGTGACGCTCTTCGTCGTTCATCAGTGGGGCGTTTTCAGCACAAGGGAAGCTGCCCTTGCTGAACTCCGTCGGGGCGCGGACATCCATCATCGGGGTGTCGTTCAGGAACAGGGACAGGTAATCGTCGGTATCGGGTCTGGAAGCCATTTCAGTGGTTTGGGTCGTGGGGGAAATGTTGCCGCAGTATAACGGAGACGGCGTTTTTTTGCTCGCTTGCAGGTATGGTCGACGACCGGCGCAGGCTACAATACCGGGCTTTTATAACCTGTGAGCCCGGAGCTGTGATGAACGAGGATGTACTCAATCACCACCTTCAGAAGACCCTGAGCCGTGGACGGGTAGCGGTTACCCGCCCCGCCGGGTGTCCGCAGATTGCCCTCTACCTGTTTGATCCCACAGTGTTGGAGGGGCCTCTGAGCCATGAGGAGGCGCAGGCCGTGGTAGCGGAACCCGCCTACTGGTCCTTTTGCTGGGCGAGCGGGCAGGTGTTGGCAGCCTGGATCCTGGCGAATCCACAATGGGTGGCGGGTAAACGGGTGCTGGATTTTGGTTCAGGCTCCGGTGTGGTGGCCATTGCCGCTGCGATGGCTGGTGCGACTGAAGCGATTGCCTGTGACATCGACCCGGCGGCGCTGGATGCCGCTGCTGCCAATGCCAGGCTAAACGATGTATCGGTGACTGTGTGCGGGGACTGGTATGCAAAGCCGGAAGGCATCGACTTGGTGACGGCGGCGGACGTGCTCTACGATCCGGAGAACAAGCCGTTGTTGCAGGCATTTTACGGTGCCGCCTCCCAGGTGCTGCTTGCGGATTCCCGGGTCAAAAACCTGGGTGACGAGCGGTATCAGCGTCAAGCGGTGATTGAGGGTCGAACCTGGCCGGACCTCAATGAATTCGAGGAATTCAATCAGGTCCGGATTTATCTGGTGGAGGCGTTGCAGGGAACATAAAAAAAGAAAGGGCAACCCTCAGGCTGCCCTTTTTCGGAACAGGTCGTCGCGTCCCTGCGAATTTTGCAACTGCCCTGTTGCATTATCCTTGATCCACTCCGTGGTGCCGGCATCCTAGCCAGCGTTCCAGATAATTATCCTTTAAGCGAGGCGT
Source organism: Marinobacter sp. NP-4(2019) (assembly GCF_003994855.1). NCBI lineage: Bacteria > Pseudomonadati > Pseudomonadota > Gammaproteobacteria > Pseudomonadales > Marinobacteraceae > Marinobacter > Marinobacter sp. NP-4(2019). The sequence goes on along the minus strand of NZ_CP034142.1, from coordinate 4,081,574 downwards.
CCATGTATCCCTGCCTCTCCCTGCATCCAGTTGCCGGGGTGCGTCCTGTGCGTCTTCCATTTCCCTGTCATCCCTGACGATTTAACTATAGCAATCTTGTTCTGACAGACGTGTGACACCTGCACCTCATTTCGGTGTCACTTTTATGGCGTTCCTTATTAATGCATTCAAAACAGAGTATTAGGTTATCTGTCGATTGCCTCTATCAAAGTGCCTACGTCACGTTGCCGCACCGGCTTACGCTTATGTAGGAAATATCGCACACCAAGCCAGGGAAAATTCTCACGTTCAGTTTTATGCACCCGTCAAGGGGAGGCATTACCACGCTTCACCCCGGGCCAGGGCAGTAAACCGACTGCAACGCCTGCCGCATCTGCTGCCAGATCCGCCAGCGAAAACTCGCGGTAAGGCAACTGGGATTGAATCATTTCTATTGCAAAGCCAAACAGCAAGAGAGGTGGAATAAGCCATAGGCCGGATAGGCGCGGCCATCCCAGCCGGGCAAGAATGGTCAACTCGGTGAAGGCAACGAGATGGTTGATCTTGTCATTTGGGGACGACGGCACAGGGTATGGTTGGCTGGTGGTGGCCAGGTAAAGGATCGCAATGACGGATATGAGCAGGGCCAGTTGCCACAGGGGACGGCAATCGAGAATCTGTTCGAGGCGGCCTTTCTGTGTGTACATCGGTGGAATCCGGGGGCTCATCGGGCTGTGGTGAGTGTGGCAACATGATATGCTTTGCGCCCCGTCACTGTCATTGAAGCGGAGGTAATGCCACCTATGTTGAAGGGAAACTTTTTTCGTGGCCTGGGCTACCTCGGTGAAGGTTTCAGGTTGATTCGCCAGCCTGGCCTGCGCTTGTTCGTGATTATTCCCCTGGTTATCAATGTCTTGCTGTTTGGTTTGCTGTTCTATTTTCTCGCTGAACTGTTTGCTGCGATGATCGCCGCCGCCATGGGGTGGTTACCTGATTGGGCCTGGCTGCAGAGCCTGGACTGGCTATTCTGGATCCTCTACGGCGTGGTAATCCTTCTGATGCTGGCCTATGGGTTCGTTATTCTGGCGAATCTGATCGGGTCGCCCTTTTACGGCTACCTGGCAGAATTGACGGAAAAGCACCTGACGGGTCAGGAGGTCAGCACGGACGATGGCTGGGGGCAGATCATCCGCGATATTCCCCGCGCTCTGTGGCGGGAGGTGCAGAAAATTCTCTACTACCTGCCGCGGGCCATCGGCCTGTTGATCATCGGGCTGATCCCGGTGGTGAATCTGGTGGCCGCAGTGCTGTGGTTCCTCTTTAACTGCTGGATGATGGCACTGCAGTACGTGGATTACCCGGCGGATAATCACAAGGTCAGTTTTCCTGCGTTGCGCAAGCTATTGGGAGATACCCGGTTGTCTGCCTTCGGTTTTGGCCTGCCGGTGGCACTGGCCGCCATGGTGCCGGTGCTGAACCTGGTGGTGGTGCCTGCGGCGGTATGCGGCGCGGCGGCTTACTGGGTGCGTGAGAGCGGCGCCGACTACAAACAGCTGAAGTAATGACACTGACGAAAGCAACGACTACACAGACACCCTGAATTGAAACGCGACGGAGGTTTCTTGGACGCATCGGATTTTGTTATCGGCCAGCGCTGGGTCAGCCATAGTGACACCGGCCTCGGGCTAGGAATTGTCACCGATATTTCGGGGCGACGGGTGACGCTCGGGTTCCCGGCCGCCGACGAAGAACGCACCTACGCCATTGATAACGCCCCGCTGTCCCGCATCATTTACCAGATCGGTGAGGAGATCGAGACCTTCGATGGCGATCGCTACACCGTGCAGGCGGTGGAAGACCTGGGTGGCGTCCTGATGTACCACGCGGACGATGGCGAAAACATCCAGCAGATCTCCGAAGTCAAACTGAGCAGTTCGGTGAATTTCTCGGCACCGCACCAACGCCTGTTTGCCGGTCAGTTTGACCGTAACGGGGCTTTCCGACTGCGCGTCGCGACCCTGCAGCACCAGGAGCGTTTACGGGCATCCTCGGCCCAGGGCCTGATCGGGGCACGAACCCAACACCTGCCGCATCAGATCTACATCGCTCACGAGGTCGCCAGCCGTCATGCGCCCAGGGTGTTGCTGGCCGATGAAGTAGGTCTTGGCAAAACCATCGAAGCGGGTCTGATTCTTCATTACCAGTTGCATACCGGTCGTGCCAAACGGGCATTAATCGTGGTGCCTGATTCACTGATTCACCAGTGGCTGGTGGAAATGCTGCGGCGTTTCAACCTGCGTTTCTCCATCATTGATCAGGGCCGTTACGATGCCCTGGCCGAAAACGAGGATGACGTCGACGCCCTGGTCAATAAAGTGTTCGGGGATGCGTTTTCGGTTAATCCGTTTGAAAGCGATCAACTGGTGCTGTGCAGCCTCGATTTTCTGAAGTCCAGCCCGCAGGCGCAGAAGGACGCCGTCGCGGCGGGTTGGGACCTGATGGTGGTGGACGAGGCCCACCATCTGGCCTGGAGTCAGGAACAGGTGAGCCCGGAATACCAGTTGGTGGAAGATTTGTCGGCGGCCAGTCGCGGGTTATTGCTATTGACCGCGACACCAGAGCAGGTGGGTGTAGCCAGCCACTTTGCCCGTTTACGCCTGCTGGACCCCGCCCGGTTCCACGACCTGGAAGCCTTTCGTGAGGAAGAGCAGCAGTACGAAGCCATCAACAAGGTGGTGCGTCGGCTGCAGGATAACGGTGGCAGTCTGGCTGCGGAAGACCGCGCCGCCCTGAAGAACTGGTTGGGGGATGAGCTGGCGGTACTGGAAAAGGCCCCCGAACCGAAACAGGCCATCATTGATGCCCTGCTGGATCGCCACGGCACCGGTCGCGTGCTGTTCCGTAACACCCGCGCAGCCATTCAGGGCTTTCCGGAGCGGCGCGCCCTGCCTGTACCCCTGCCATGTCCCGACAGCTATCAGTCCCACCGGTTTGGCCTGGTCAATCTGGCGCCGGCACGCGCGCTTGACGAAGAACAATGGCTTGCGGAAGATCCCCGGGTCGCCTGGCTGGAGAAAACCCTGGCCAGTCTGAAGCCGGCCAAGATGGTGGTGATCTGTGCCCACGCCAGCACGGCGATGGCTCTGGAGCATTATTTGCAGCTGCGGGCCGGTATCCGCAGTGCCGCGTTTCACGAACACCTCAGCCTGATCGAGCGGGATCGGGCAGCGGCCTATTTCTCGGACACCGAACAAGGCGCACAGGCGCTGATCTGCTCCGAGATTGGCAGTGAGGGGCGCAACTTCCAGTTTGCCCACCATCTGGTGTTGTTTGACCTGCCGGCCAATCCCGACCTGCTGGAGCAGCGTATTGGTCGTCTCGACCGTATCGGTCAGTCCGACACCATCGATATCCATATCCCCTACCTGGAAGGTACCGTTCAGGAAGCCCAGTTCCGCTGGTTCCATGAGGGACTCAATGCCTTCAATGAGAGTTGTTCCGTAGGTGTGGCGGTCCAGGATAAGGTGCAGGCCGAATGGCAGCGTGTGGTGGATGGCGGGTTTACAGAGCTGGACGCCGTGTTGAAGGAATCCCGTGCGGAGGCCGGGCGTCTGCACGCATTGCTGCAGAATGGCCGTGATGCACTGATCGAGATGAATTCCTGTCGCCGCGATGTGGCGACCGACCTGATCCGACAGATCGAAGAGGAAGAAGGCTCCGCCGCAGTGCGGGACTACATGGTGGAAGCGTTCGATATCCTTGGCGTGGATATGGAAGATCATTCCGAGCATGCCGATGTACTCCGGCCCGGCGAACACTACCATGCCGGACATGTGTCTGAATTACCGGAAGACGGCCTGACGGTCACCTGGAGTCGCCAGCAGGCACTTGAGCGCGAAGACATGGCGTTCATGAGCTGGGAACACCCACTGGTAACCGGCGTGATGGACTCGGTGACCAGCTCCGGCCTCGGCAAGGCCGCTCTCGCCAGCCTGTCGGTCAAGGCGCTGCCGCCAGGCACACTGTTGCTGGAAGCCTTGTTCACGGTCCACTGCCCGGCGCCGGAGTCGCTGCAGTTGTCACGATACCTGCCGGTGTCGCCACTGCGCTTGCTAGTGGATGTCAATGGTCGCGATTTGTCCGCCGCCTTGCCCCATGACCGTCTGAACGACCTCTGTTCCAATATCCGCCGCCGCACGGCCCAGGCGGTGGTGCCGCAAATCCGCCCCCAGGTAGAAACCATGGTCGATCACGCCGAAAGGCTGGCGGACCCTCACCTGGAGCCGATGCGTGAGAAAGCACTGGAACAGTTAAGCCGGATGTTTGAACCCGAAATCCGTCGCCTTGAAGCGCTGAAGAAAGTGAATCCGGCCATCCGGGACGAGGAAATCGGATTTTTCCAGGATCAGTTCCAGGCGGCAAAATCGGCACTCACACAGGCCAGTCTGTCGCTGGAAGGTATTCGTGTGATTGTAACTGCCTGATCATGATGTGATTTACTGGCGAGGAATCATCCGATCGGTTACCTTGAACGTAACGAAATGTAGTCTTCGATATTCAATCCATGAATGACAGAGAGACCCTATGATGACTTTCATTCTGTTCGTGATTGCGGTGGCCGGTCTGCTGACCGTGATGCGCCGGGAGTCCGGTGCCAAGCCGGCCATTACTGTGATGGTGGTGGTCGGGCTGATATCCCTGTTTTTCGCCTCCGGAACCCTGGCGCTGATTCTGTTTATCGGTGCCGGCGTTACCGCCGCAGCCGGGCTGCCCGGATTTCGCAAGAACTGGCTGACACCGCGCATTTTTGCCATGTTCAAGAAAGTGGCACCGAAAGTCTCCGAAACTGAAAAGGTTGCTCTTGAAGCGGGCACCGTGGGCTGGGATGGTGAGCTGTTTACCGGGCAGCCTGATTGGCACAACCTGTTGATCAATCGCAACACCGGCCTGACCGATGAAGAGCAGGCGTTCGTGGATAACCAGTGTACCCAGGCGATCTCCATGTGTAACGCCTGGGACGTGGCGGTCGAGCGCGCCGATCTGCCGAAAGAGCTGTGGGATTTTCTCAAGAAAGAGAAATTCTTCGGCATGATTATCCCGAAGGAATACGGCGGCCTGGATTTTTCCGCCAAGGCCCAAACCGCGGTGCTGCAGAAACTGGCGGCCAATGAGATGCTGATGGTATCCGTTGGTGTGCCGAATTCCCTCGGCCCGGGTGAGTTGCTGGTTAAATACGGTACCGAAGAGCAAAAGAATCACTATCTGCCGCGTCTGGCGGATGGCCGTGAAATTCCCTGTTTTGGCCTGACCGGTCCCCGCGCGGGCTCGGATGCCACTTCCCTGCCGGACACCGGGATTGTCTGCAAGCAGGAAGTTGACGGCAAGGAAGTGATAGGTATCCGGCTCAACTTCGAGAAACGCTGGATCACCCTGGCACCGATTGCCACGGTGGTAGGACTGGCGTTCCGCATGTTTGACCCGGATGGTTTACTGGGCGATCAGGAAGACTACGGTATCACCTGTGCGTTGATTCCCCGTGACACCAAAGGCATGGAAATCGGTCGTCGTCATTGCCCCATTGGCCATCCGTTCCTGAATGGCCCGATCAGGGGCAAGGATGTGTTCATCCCGCTGGATTATATTATCGGCGGTCAGGAAATGGCCGGTCAGGGCTGGCGTATGCTGGTTGAGTGTCTGTCTGTGGGCCGCTGTATCACACTGCCATCCGGTGCGGCCGGTGCCGCGGCCTACGCCGTGGGCACGGCGGGTGGCTTTACCCGGATTCGCCGACAGTTCAATACCCCGGTGGCGGATATGGAAGGGGTGCAGGAACCCCTGGCGCGGATTGCCGCCAAGACCTACATTGCCCAGGCAGCGGTTAACCACACCGCCAACATGATCGATAAGGGCGAGAAGCCTGCCGTCCCGTCGGCGATCCTCAAATACCACCTGACCGAGTTCCAGCGCAGCGTGCTGACCGATGCGATGGATGTTCACGGTGGCAAGACGGTGACCCTGGGACCCCGTAACTATCTTGGCATTGGTTTCAGTGGTGCGGCGGTTTCCATCACCGTGGAAGGTGCCAACATCATGACCCGCAGCCTGATGATCTTCGGTCAGGGCGCGATCCGCTGTCATCCATACGTGCTCAAGGAATTGGCCGCGAAGGACAACGACGACATCGAGGCGTTCGATGATGCCTTCTTTGGTCACGCCGGCCTGATCTTTGGCAATGCCGCCCGCGCATTCACTCAAGCGCTGGGGATAGGGCGTGCGGACGTACCGTTTGACAGTGCAAGTCGCCGATACGCGCAGGCCGTTGCCCGGTTCAGTGCCGCCTTTGGGCTGTGTGGTGATGCCGCCATGACCACCCTGGGCAGTGAACTTAAAATGCGCGAGCTGATCTCCGCGCGACTGGGTGACATGCTTTCCAACCTGTATCTGGCGTCCATGGTGCTGAAGAACTGGCATGAAACCCAGCCCGTGGAAGGTGAGAAGGAAGTGATGGAATACAGTCTGGGACTGTTACTTCATCGCACGGAAAATGCGCTCGACGAATTCCTGCAGAACCTGCCTAACCGTCCGGTTGCTACAGCCTTGCGCGCAGTGACCATGCCACTTGGCCGTCACTGGGATGCGCCCCATGATGACCTGGCGCGCAGTCTGGCCCGGGCGATTTCAACCGACACGCCGATCCGCAGCAAGCTGATTGCGAGTACCTGGACCACCGATGGCGAAGGCAAGGTGGAAAACCCGGTCGCGCGCTACAACGGGCTGCTGCAGGATTATGACAAGGCCGAGCAGCTCTACCGCAAGGTCACCAAGGCCTACGCCAAGGGCGAGTTGCCGATGACCGCTCTGCACCCGGAAGAGCGCTTCGAAGCGGCCCTGGAGGCAGGCGTCTACACGAAGGAAGAGGCGGAATTCATGCGCCAGTACGAGGCGGTGGTGCTGGAAATGCTCACCGTGGACGACTTCCCGTTTGATGAGTTTGCCCGTAACAAGGACACAGTGATTGATCACAACCCTGCATGAACGGGCAGTGACCTGATATGTGGTTATCCTTCGTTGCTGTGAGTGTTGGCGCCGTCATCGGCGCCAATCTCCGCTGGGCTCTGGGCTTGTGGCTGAACGCCAGCTATCATGCCATTCCGATCGGTACCCTGGTGGCCAACCTGGCCGGGGGCTGGCTGATCGGCCTGCTGATTGGTTTCTTCATGCACGGCAGCACACTGGCGCCGGAGTGGCGGTTGTTTGCCATTACCGGCCTTTGTGGTGCGCTGACCACGTTTTCCACTTTCTCACTGGAGATGTTTGCCGCCATTCAGGAGGGCAAGTGGAGCGTGGCCCTTGCCGGTGTATTGGCCCATGTGATTGGTTCCATCCTCATGACGGCACTGGGAATTTATACGTTTGGCCTATTGCGGGGCTGATGGGTACCTTTACCTACACAAATTGTTGAATTTACCCTTGGCAATCCCCGGATTCAGGAGTAGAGTGTTTCGCGTAGGAAAGATTCAGCAAAGCATTTCATGAATAAGACGTACCTCCGCAGTTAGTAGTGACCGTCCTGTTTTTGATTCCGCGAGTTCTGTATTTCCGCAAAACGCTGACCCCGCACCACGAAGGTGTCTGGCAGCAGATAATATGATTGATTTCAGGAAGTTTAAGTATGTCTACTACTACCGGTACTGTTAAGTTCTTCAACGAAGCAAAAGGCTTTGGCTTTATCACTCGTGAAGGCGGCCCGGACGTTTTTGTTCACTACAGCGCTATTCAGGGCAGCGGTTTCAAAACCCTGGCAGAAGGCCAGCAGGTTGAGTTCACCGTTACCCAGGGCCAGAAAGGTCCTCAGGCGGAGAACGTTGTTGCTCTGTAATCCCTTCACGGATTAAGCAATAACCGCCAAAAAAGGCAGCTGAGGCTGCCTTTTTTTATGTCTTTGGCCCCTCCTGAATTTTGTGATTCCAGTCTCCCTGTGTAATCTTTACGCCCTTGTTGCCTATTATTGATGGGCATTGTCGAGATGTTCAGGAACCCCTTCTATGCTGCGATTCCTCAAAGCTACCTGGATTCTGTTCTGGGCCGCCCTGTTGACCCTGGTGCTGTTCTTGCCGATCGTTGTTGCTGCCTTGCTGGGCAAGCGCGGCAATGCTGCGTTCCATGGCACCCAGGTTTTTGCCTGGATCATCCTGAAGGTAACCGGTATCCGACTCGTCGTGACAGGTCGGGAGAATATTGTTCCGGGGCAGCGCTACGTCATTCTCAGTAATCATGCCTCCTATTTCGACCCGCCGGCGCTGGTCTTGTCGCTGGGGCTGCAGTATCGCTGGGTGATCAAGAAGGAACTGCGAAAAGTACCGTTGTTCGGGCTGGCACTGGAAACCTCGAGAAACCTGTTTATTGACCGGTCAAAAGGGAGTGATGCCCTGGAAAGTATCAAGCGGGGGGTTGCCCAACTGCCGGACGGGACCGGAATACTCCTGTTTCCCGAGGGCACACGCTCACTGGATGGTCATTTGCTGCCGTTCAAGAAAGGCGGTTTTGTGATTGCCAGGGACGGAGAGCTGCCGATTCTTCCGGTGACGATCCGGGGCTCTCACGATCGCCTGCCCAAGGGCACGGCGGCGTTCAGTCCGGGGGTTATCGAAGTCATTATCCACCCACCGGTCGCGACCCGCGGAAAGACCGTAGACACGCTGATGGAGGAAGTGAAGGGCACCATTGAAAGTGCCCTCTGAAGCGGTCCTTCTGGTGGCCGGTTATTCCGCAAAAATCTCATTGTAGAAACGCAGGGTGCCTTCCCAGGAACGATCCGCTGCCGCTTTGTCATACCCGACCGGCATGCCGAATTCCTTGCCAATCCGGTCAGCTTCCGGGTTGGTGAAGGAATGCAGAACCCCCGGGAATGACACCAGGGTCAGGTCTACCTCGGCATCCTGCATCTCCCGGACCAGACCGGCGACCTGGTCGGACGGTACCATCTGATCGGCACCGCCCGTGTATACCTGCACGCGGGCGCTCACCTTGCCGGCTTCCGCTTTGATGGGGCTGCCGAGAGCACCGTGGTAGCTCACCACGCCATCCAGATCGACGCCCAGGCGCGCCATGTTCAGTACCACCGCGCCACCGAAACAGTAACCCTGGGCGGCAATGCGGTTGCTATCGACGCTGTCATGGTCCTGCAGCAGCTCCATCGCCGCCGTGAAGCGGGATTTGATGTTGTCGATGTCACTGGTGGCTTCCTGCATGAACTGCTTGGCGTCATCAGGATGATCGGCGACTTTTCCGGAGCCGTACATATCCAGTGCAAAGGCGGTGTAGCCGGCCTCGGCCAGCTTCTCAGCCTGGTTGCGGGCAAATTCGTTATGGCCCCACCATTCATGGACGACGAGTACGCCGGGGCGTTTGCCTTCGACGTTGTCGTCCCAGGCGAGATAGCCGGTGAACGTTTCGCCATTGACGGTATATTCGACGGTTTCTGTCTGCATGTCGGCGATTACCTGTGTGCTGGTCAGTGACATTGCGAAAGTGGCGGCAGAAAGGACAGTTGTGATCGTCTTCATGGGTGTTCCTCCTCCTTGGTGATTTGATGGCTGCTTCCGGTACCTGACCTTTTTACTACACTTTGCTTCAGGAAACACTGTTGCCCGCTGGCCGGAGAGGTATGACCGATGAAGATAGGCGTCCCCAGGGAAGTAAAGAACCACGAATACCGTGTGGGCATGACCCCGGCGGCTGTGCGGGAGCTGACCTCCCATAACCATGAGGTGTTTGTGGAAAGCGGAGCGGGTGCCGCCATTGGCTTTTCCGATGGACTCTACCGTGACGCGGGCGCACAGATTGTCGACGATGGGCCTGCAGTGTTTGCTGCTGCCAGCCTGATCGTCAAGGTCAAGGAACCGCAGGCGGATGAACGGGCACTGTTGACCGTGGACCACACCCTGTTTACCTACCTTCATCTGGCGCCGGATAAGGCGCAGACGGATGATCTGGTGCGTTCCGGGGCTACCTGTATCGCCTATGAAACTGTCACCGACAGCCATGGCCGTCTGCCGTTGCTGGCACCCATGTCGGAGGTTGCCGGGCGGATGTCGATCCAGGCCGGTGCCCATTGCCTGGAAAAAAACATGGGTGGGCGAGGCGTGTTACTGGGGGGGGTGCCCGGAGTAGCTCCGGCCCGGGTAACGGTTATTGGCGGTGGTACAGTGGGGCAGAATGCCGTGGCCATGGCGATCGGGCTGGGGGCCCAGGTGACCGTGCTGGACAGAAACATGGACGTACTGCGGGAGCTGGATCACCTGTATGGGAACCGGATCAGCACCCTGTTTTCCACGGCCGAAACCCTGGAGCAGTCGGTGATCGAATCGGACCTTGTTATCGGCGGGGTGTTGATTCCCGGGGCGTCGGCACCAAAGCTGGTGACCCGTGACATGGTTTCGCGTATGCCGGAAGGCAGTGTGATCGTCGATGTGGCCATTGATCAGGGCGGCTGCACCGAAACCTCCAGGCCGACCACCCACGATGCCCCCACCTATCTGGTCGATGGCGTGGTACATTATTGTGTGGCCAACATGCCCGGGGCCGTTGCCCGCACGTCAACGCTGGCGTTGAATAATGTCACGCTGCCTTTTATTGTGGCGTTGGCCAACAGGGGGCCGGAACAGGCGTTGAGAGAGGATGTTCATCTGCTGCACGGCCTGAACGTATATCAGGGCAAGATAACCTACGGGGAGGTGGCGCAGGCAACCGGGCATGCTTATACGGATCCCGCTTCCCTGCTAGGGACTTGACCCGCTGAAGACTGGAGAACACATGAAACTGATTGGTTCGACGACATCCCCTTACGTTCGCCGTATTCGCATATTGCTGGATGAAGAACCCCATGATTTCGTCAATCTCGACATCTATGGCGAGGGGCGTGACGAACTGCGTCGCAACAATCCGGCCCTGAAGATTCCAATGCTGGTGGACGGCGATCAGGAGATTTACGATTCCCGTATTATTGCCCGTTATCTGAGCGCCATACAGTGTCGGGATCCACTGACCTGGAATCAGGAGAACCAGCTTACCCTCATAGATGCTGCCAATGATTCCGCAGTAACACTGCTGCTGTCCGAACGTTCGGGCCTTGATACTCACGCTGATGTCATGTTTTTCAATCTGCAACGTGAGCGCATCATGATGACCTTGAGAACGCTGGCGGCGATGGTCGATGATGGCCAGTTCGAGGAGTGGAATTACCCGGCGATCTGTCTGTATTGTCTGGTGGACTGGCTGGATTTCCGGGATCTGGTGAGCTTCGAGGGTGTCGAGAGCCTGCTGTCTTTCCGGGACCGTCATCGCAACGATGAACTGATTGTCGCCACAGACCCGAGAAAATCGTAACACTTTGGCAGGCCGGGTCAGACCTGGCCTGCCTTCCTGCCTGAAAAATTAAGTTAAAATTAAGTTCCCCTCAAGGTTGCAGAAGCTATCTACTGAAATTATCTTTGGTCATTACTTAATCATTTAAGTTTGTTTGCGCCCGAAGCGCAGCCAGCAAATATGATTGAGAAACAAAGACAGTTTTGGGCACATGTGAAGCCTCTTATCCATTGATGCCACAGCGGTAGTTATGAACATCGGAGTTTTTTATCACATAACTTAAAGCATTAAGTTTTAACTCAAAGCTGTGTGGAAATCAGACCTTACAAAAACAAGACGAGGTTCCAATAATGAGTTTTCGTATCACATCATGCCATTCTCCTTTGGCAACGGGAGTCACCCTGGCACTGTTTGCAAGTCTGTCGATTGGCGTCCACGCTCAGGAAAGTGTGGAAGAGCGCCTGTCAGCCCTGGAGCAGAAGTTGGCAGAGGTCGAGCCCCACGCCCGGGGTGAACAGGGTTTCTCCTTCAACACCTATGCTCGCTCGGGGCTACTTCTGAACAACGAGGGCAAAAGCGCCCCCGGTGGTCCCTACCTGACCCCCGCCGGATCCGTCGGCGGTGCCGTGGGCCGGCTGGGCAACGAACCGGATACCTATCTGGAAGCCATCCTCAACTACAAGACCGTGGCGGACAACGGCACCAAGGCCCATTACCGCCTGATGATTGCCGACTCCACCACCTCCAGCAACGACTGGACCGCCGGCGACGGTGCCCTGAACGTGCGTCAGGCCTATGTCGAATTCAGCGACCTCGCCAGCTTCACCGGTATTTTCGAGGATGCCTCGATCTGGGCCGGTAAGCGCTTTGACCGGGACAACTTCGACATCCACTGGCTCGACAGTGATTTTGTGTTCCTGGCGGGTACCGGTGCCGGTATCTACGACGTGACCTTCAGTGACTCGGTTCGCTCGAACTTCTCACTGTACGGTCGCAGCTTTCTGGACTTCCCATCCGACCCGGACAGCACCGAAGGCACCTCGGACACTGACAACCTGGTCCTCACTGCCAACAACTATTTCGGCAACGTTCAGTGGATGATCAACGGCATGTCCGCTGCGGACAACGATGAGCGTGTTGTCGGCGGTGTTATGGAAGCGGCCGACACCGGTGTGAACACCATGCTGGCCTACCACGGCGACAGTTTTTTCGGGGTTTCCGATGGCAACTTCAAGGCAGCGCTGCTGCACGGCCAGGGCCTTGGGGCCGAGGTCAAGAACATCGGCGCCGATGGCAACCTGCATGAAGACGCCGCCAGTACCCGTGTGGCTGTCTACGGCACCACAAGGTTGAGCGATAGCTGGCGTCTCGCCCCGATGATCATGGCGGAAACCAGCAAGGACCGTTATGTGGAAGGGGATGAGTACCAGTGGCTGACCATCAACACCCGCCTGGCCAACGAACTGAGCGCCAACTTCGAGATGCAGTACGAGGCCTCCTGGCAGGTCATGGACCTCAACGCCGAGGGTTACGAGGGACGCAGTGACGTGGACGGCGACTACGCCCGCTTTACCATTGCACCGACCTTCAAGCCTCAGGTAGGCGGATTCTGGAATCGTCCCGAGATCCGCGTATTTGCCAGCTATTCTACCTGGGACGACGAGCTCAATGGTTTTGATGGCGGCGACGCCCTCGGCCAGGAGGACTTTGCCAGCAGCCAGTGGACCTTTGGTACCCAGATGGAAATCTGGTTCTGATACTGACAATAACAAAATGAGGTAAGCATCATGTTCAGATTCCGTGGACTTCAGTGGATTCTAGGTGGTCTCGCCGTCAGCCTGCTGGCCGGTGGCCTACAGGCTAAAACGATCACCATTTCCTGTGGCGCCGTCGGGGCAGAGAAGCAGCTTTGCGAAGAAGGTACCCGGGCGTGGTCGGAGCAAACCGGCCATGAGGTCAAGATTGTCTCTACCCCAAACTCGGCCACCGAACGCCTGTCGCTGTACCAGCAGCTGTTTGCCGCCCGCTCCGGTGATGTGGATGTGTTCCAGATCGATGTGGTCTGGCCCGGTATGTTGGCCAGTCACCTGGTGGACCTGTCGGAGTACACCGACGGGGCAGAAAGTGGTCACTTCCAGGCGCTTGTGGCAAACAACACGGTGGATGGCCGTCTGGTTGCCATGCCCTGGTTTACCGACGCCGGTGTCCTGTATTACCGCAAGGACCTGCTGGAAAAGTACGGCCTGCAGACGCCGGAGACCTGGCAGCAACTGACCGATACCGCCAAAACCGTGATGACCAAAGAGCGCGAGGCCGGCAATGACCGCTTCTGGGGGTATGTCTGGCAGGGCAGGGCTTACGAGGGGCTGACCTGCAATGCGCTTGAGTGGATTGCCAGCTTTAATGGCGGCACGATTGTCAACGGCGAGGGTGAAGTTACCGTCAACAATGAGCAGGCTGCAGAGGCGCTTGGGCTGGCCAGTACCTGGATTGACGGCATATCGCCCCGCAGTGTGCTGAACTACACCGAGGAAGAGGCGAGGGGTGTGTTCCAGTCCGGTAATGCGCTGTACATGCGCAACTGGCCCTATGCCTGGAGCCTTGCCCAGAGTGAGGACAGCCCGGTCAAGGGCAAGGTGGGGGTTGTTGCTTTGCCCCGCGGCGGCGAGGACGGCCGGCACGCCGGTACGCTGGGTGGCTGGCAGCTGGCGGTGTCGAAATACTCGGAAAATGTGGACGAAGCCGCCGCTCTCGTGAACTTTCTGACCAGCTATGAAGAGCAGAAGCGCCGCGCCATTCAGGGCAGTTATAACCCGACCATTCCGGACCTGTATCAGGACGAGGAAGTGCTTGCGGCGGTTCCGTTCTTTGGTGAACTGTTCGAAACCTTCAAGAATGGTGTTCCCCGGCCTTCCTCGGCGACCGGAGACCAGTATGGCCGGGTCAGCAATGCCTTTTTCAACGCCACCCACGATGTGCTGGCGGGCAAGGCCGAGCCGGAACAGGCGCTGAGCAAGCTTGATGCCCAACTGAAGCGGCTCGGACGTCGCGGCTGGTAATGACCATGGCTGATCCGACCTTTACCTCAGCAAACGCGGACGCGGGCGAGCAGTCACTCGCCCGGTCCGTTTCCCCTACACGGCGGCACAACAGGGTGCATCGTCAGCGCCTGCGTGCGGCCTGGATGTTTCTGATCCCGATGCTGGTGGTACTGGCGGCAGTAGCCGGCTGGCCCCTGATGCGCACCATCTGGTTCAGCTTTACCGATGCCAGTTTCTCGGATATCAGCACCTACAGCATGATCGGGTTCGAAAACTACCTGGTGTACGACAACGGCGCCTGGTACGGCGTGCTGGCGGATCCAAGCTGGTGGCGGGCGGTCTGGAATACGCTGTTCTTCACGGTGGTTTCCGTGGGAGCTGAAACGGTGCTGGGGCTGATTATCGCCCTGACCCTGAATGCCCAGTTCCGGGGGCGCGGCCTGATCCGCGCCGCCACCCTGATTCCCTGGGCCATTCCCACCATTGTGTCGGCCAAGATGTGGGGCTGGATGCTCCACGATCAGTTCGGGATCATCAACGACCTGCTGATGACCCTGGGCGTGATCGCTGAGCCGTTGAACTGGACGGCCAATTCGGACCTGTCGATGTGGGCGGTGATCATGGTGGACGTGTGGAAAACCACGCCCTTTATGGCGCTGCTGACGCTGGCGGCGCTGCAGATGCTGCCGTCGGACTGCTACGAGGCGGCCAAGGTGGACGGCATCCACCCGGTGCGGGTGTTCTTCCGCGTTACTTTGCCGCTGATCTATCCGGCACTGATGGTGGCGATCATCTTCCGGGTTCTGGATGCGTTGCGGGTGTTCGATGTGATTTACGTGCTCACCTCCAACAGCGAGGACACCATGTCGATGTCGGTTTATGCCCGTCAGCAACTGGTGGAATTCCAGGATGTGGGTTACGGCTCGGCGGCCTCGACCGTCCTGTTCCTGATCATCGCCCTGCTGACCATTAGCTACCTTTACCTGGGGCGCAAACAGTTCGGAGGTGATGCATGAATCGCAAACTGTTCAGGAAAATTGTGGCGAAAACCGGGTTTGGTCTGCTGCTGGCTGCGATCATGCTGTTCACGGTGTTCCCCTTCTATTACGCGATCCTGACGTCGTTCAAGAGCGGCTCCGAGCTGTTCAACATTGATTACTGGATCACCACCTTCAATTTCGAGAACTACCAGGCAGTGCTGGGGCAGAGTTCGTTCGTATCCAGCATCTGGAATTCCATCCTGGTTGCAACCTCCGCCGTCGCCATTGCCATGGTGTTTGGCCTCACCGCGGCCTACGCCCTTGGGCGGGTGCATTTCCGCGGCCGGGGAACGGTGCTGATGATTGTGCTGGGAGTTTCCATGTTTCCCCAGGTGGCGGTGTTGTCCGGCCTCTTCGAGGTGATACGGGCGTTCAACCTCTACAACGATCCGTTGTCCCTGGTGTTCTCCTACACCATTTTTACCCTGCCGTTCACCGTCTGGGTATTGACCACCTTCATGCGCCAGCTGCCGAAAGAGCTGGAAGAGGCCGCCATTGTGGATGGCGCGTCACCGGTGGTCACCCTGTTCAAAGTGTTCATCCCGTTGATGGGACCCGCCATGGCCACCACCGGACTGCTGGCGTTTATCGCCGCCTGGAACGAGTTCCTGTTTGCGCTGACCTTCACGCTGACAGACGACCAACGCACGGTTCCGGTGGCCATTGCCCTGATTACCGGCGGGTCCCAGCACGAATTGCCCTGGGGGCACCTGATGGCAGCGTCGGTGATTGTCACCGTGCCACTGGTGGTCCTGGTACTGATTTTCCAACGTCGAATTGTGTCCGGCCTGACGGCGGGCGCGGTCAAAGGTTAACCGAGGAGTTATGTGTATGAGCCAGTCACAGCCCTGGTGGAAGGGGGGCATTATCTACCAGATCTATCCCCGCAGTTTCATGGACAGCAACGGGGATGGCGTTGGTGACCTCAAGGGGGCAACTGAAAAGCTGTCCTATGTGGCATCGCTGGGGGTGGATGCCATCTGGCTGTCGCCGTTCTTTACCTCGCCGATGAAGGACTTTGGCTACGATGTGTCCGACTATCGGGGTGTGGATCCCCTGTTCGGCACCATGGAGGATTTCCGGGCACTGGTCAGCGAGGCCCATCGCCTGAACCTGAAGGTCATCATCGACCAGGTCATCAGTCACACCTCGGATGCCCACCCCTGGTTCGAGGAAAGCCGCCGCAGCCGCGATAACCCCAAGGCGGACTGGTTTGTCTGGGCCGACCCCAAGCCGGACGGCACGCCGCCCAACAACTGGCTGTCGATCTTCGGTGGCAGTGCCTGGGCCTGGGATACCCGGCGCGGGCAGTATTATCTGCACAATTTCCTGGCGAGCCAGCCGGACCTCAACTTCCATAATCCGGAGGTGCGCCAGGCCAATCTGGATAACATGCGCTTCTGGCTGGAGCTGGGGGTGGACGGTTTCCGGCTGGACACCGTCAACTTCTATTTCCACAACCAGAGCCTGGCGGACAACCCGGCGGTGCCGGCCGGGGAAACCAAGACGTTTGTGGCCAAGGGGGTGAACCCCTACACCTACCAGCGCCATGTGAATGACCTGAGCCAGCCGGAGAACATTGGTTTCCTCAACGACCTGAGGGCGCTGATGGACGAGTACCCGGACACCACCCTGGTGGGGGAAATCGGCGACGATAAACCCCTGGAGCGGATGGCGGAATATACCGCCGGCGATGATCGCCTTCATATGGCGTATTCATTCGACCTGTTGTCTGATCGCCATGGCCCGGGCTATGTGCGGGAAGTGGTGCGAAGCTATCAGCAGGGGCTTGGTGATGGCTGGCCCTGCTGGGCCCTGAGCAACCATGACGTGGTGCGGGTGGTTTCCCGCTGGGCTGATGGTGGCGAGGACCTGCGGCTCTATCCGCGTGTGCTGATGGCATTGTTGCTGTCCTTGCGGGGCAGTGTATCCCTGTATCAGGGTGAAGAGCTCGGTCTTCCGGAAGCGTCGGTTCCCTACGAGGAACTGCAGGACCCCTACGGCATCAGTTTCTGGCCGGAATTCCGCGGCCGCGACGGATGCCGCACACCGATCGTGTGGGAGCCACTGCCCAACGGTGGGTTTACCTCAGGGAAACCCTGGCTGCCCGTGGACCAAGACCATCTGGAGTTCGCTGTCGGCCTACAGGAGGCGGACCCCAACTCCACGCTCAACGCAGTGCGCAAGCTGATCCACTGGCGCCAGCAGCAGCCTGCGTTGATTCGTGGCGACCTGACCGTTCTTGACGATACGGGGGATGCCCTGTGCTGGACCCGGGAAACCAGCGAGCAGTCCCTGCTGGTGGCACTGAACCTGACCGGTAGTGAACTACGACTGCCATTGCCCTGCAGGACTTCCCGGCCACTGGAAGGTCATGGCTTCCATGGCTATCTGGACGGCGACGAACTGGTGCTGCCACCGTATCAGGCATTTTTCGCGGAAACGTAAAACATCCGGGCCCGGTCCGTAGGCCGGGCCCAACAGAGGAGTCTCCACCATGGCTTGTGTGGAACTGAAAAAAATCAACAAGACCTTTGGCAACATTGAAATCATTCCCAGCGTGGACCTGCGGGTTGAAGACGGTGAATTTGTGGTTTTTGTCGGCCCCTCGGGCTGCGGCAAATCCACACTGCTGCGTCTTATCGCCGGGCTGGAAGAACCCACGGCCGGGGATATCGAGATCGCCGGTGAAGTGGTCACCGACCTGTCTCCGAAGGAGCGGGGCGTGGGCATGGTGTTCCAGTCCTACGCGCTGTACCCGCATATGTCGGTGTACGAAAACATTGCCTTCGGGCTGAAACTGGACAAGGCCAACAAGGGCAGGGTCCGGGAGTGGGTGGAAAAGACAGCGGAGGTACTCCAGCTCACCAGCCTGCTGCAGCGCAAACCCCGTGAACTGTCCGGCGGCCAGCGCCAGCGGGTAGCCATTGGCCGGGCCATGGCCCGGGAACCGAAAATCATGTTGTTCGATGAACCCCTGTCCAACCTCGATGCCAGCCTGCGTGTGCAAATGCGCACGGAAATTGCGAAGCTGCATGACCGGCTGCAATCCACCATGATCTATGTAACCCACGACCAGGTCGAAGCCATGACCCTGGCCGACAAGATTGTCGTGCTGAACGGTGGCCATATCGAGCAGGTTGGCACGCCCTACGAACTATACGAAACACCAGCAAGTCTGTTTGTGGCGGGATTCATCGGCTCACCGAAAATGAACCTGATTCCTGCTTCCATAAAGGCTACAAACCCGGGCCGATCCGTAGACGTTGAGGTTTGTGGCATGGGAACGGTAACGGTAGAGCGGGATGCCTCTCACGTGGCAGAGGGCGCCGCGATGACTGTCGGGCTGAGACCCGAGCATATCCGGCTCTCGCCATCGGGGCCGAATGCAGACCTGGAAGTGGTGAATGTGGAGTATCTGGGCAACGAGGCTTATGTCTATCTGGAAATGCCCGGTATGAACGATCTGGTGGTGGTTCGTGAATCGGTGCCCTGTCAGATCAGGGCGGGCCAAAGGGTTGCCCTGGACGCCGAACCTGAACGTTTGCACGTTTTCGATACCGACGGTCACAGCCTGCCGCGCGTGAGGCTGCATATGGAAGACGATTCGGTGCAGCAAGCCGCAAGTAACTGATGCATGGGCCTGTAAGTAATGGAAACAACAAACCGGAATAACCGGCCAAAGCGGTTGACCGTCAAGCTGATGGCCGAGAAGCTCAATGTGTCCACCGCCACTATCTCAAACGCCTTCAACCGGCCGGACCAACTGTCGGAGGCCCGCCGCCGTTGGATCCTGGAGGAATGCAAGCGCCATGGCTACCTGGGCCCTAACGCCGCCGCCCGCAGCCTGAGAACCGGACGCACCGGTAATGTCGGGGTCATGCTGGCGGACAATCTGGCCTACAGCCTGACTGATCCTGTGGCCAGCGAGTTCCTCCATGGCCTGGCGGAGGTTTTCGACCAGCGGCAAATGAACATGCTGTTGTTGTCCAGCCAGGAAAACGATGAACACCGTAGCCGGGTGCAGGAAGCGATGGTGGATGGCTTCATTGTTTATGGCTGGCTGAAAAAGGGGCGAACCTACGAGCGCCTGTTGCAGCATGGCAAGCAGATGGTGGCCGTTGACTTTGATCTGGAGGGATGTACCTGGGTCAACATAGACAACTACGAAGGGGCCCGATGCATTGCCGAGCATGCGCTCAAACAGCCACCGACAAACGTGGCCATTATGGGGTTGAGGCTGGTGGATACCGATCGGGTCTGCCGCATTCGTGACCAGGAGTTGTTCAACGAAACACGGGCCATTTCCGTGCGTCGGCTCCGTGGCTACCTGGATGCGCTGGAAGCGGCTGGCCACAAGGTGTCATCGGACAGGATCTGGTCCACGCCCACCAACACTCACCAGGATGCCTATCAGGCCGCCCGCGAAGCACTCACCAGCATGCCGCGCCCTGACCTGATGTTATGCATGAGTGACCGGATCGCCCTGGCAGCCATCCAGGTGGCCCTGCAGATGGGGCTGAAGGTGCCGGAAGACGTGCGCATTGTCGGCTTTGACGGCATTCCGGAAGGGGCCAACCTGCATCCCTCACTGACAACCATGTACCAACAAAGTGCCGAGAAAGGTCGTACCGCCGCTCAGATTTTCCTGGGCGAGAAGGAAGACCGGAACGTGCTGCTGCCAACCTGCCTGCTGGTGCGGGAGAGTTGTCCATAACCGGCAACCGGGAAAATACTCTGAGGAGAACCAACGTGACGGATGTGCTCTGTTTTGGTGAGGCACTGATTGATATGCGCGGTGAAACAGTGTCGGGACGGCGACGGTATATTCCGCAGCCCGGTGGTGCCCCGGCCAATGTAGCCGTTGGCGTCGCCAGGCTCGGCGGTAGTTCTGGTTTTGTCGGGCAGGTGGGGGCGGACGTGTTTGGTAACGACATTGTGAGCGCCCTGAGCGAATACGGCGTTGATGTGTCGCACACTCGCCAGACCGCGAAGGCGATGACGGCGCTGGCCTTTGTCACCCTCGACCATAAGGGTGAGCGCAGCTTTGCGTTTTACCGAACCGGGACGGCGGACCTGCTCTATGAGTCCGCAATGTGTCCGGATGAATTGCTGGAGAGCAGCCGTATTATCCATGTTTGCTCAAACACCCTGACTGCGCCAGACATCCGGCAGACCACCTTTGCAATGATGCGGCGGGCCAGGGAGCACGGTTGCCTGGTCAGTTTTGATGTGAACTACCGGCAAGCACTCTGGCCTGATGGCGAAGTGCCGGCGCCACATATCCTGAAGGCCGCGGGTATGGCGGATATTGTCAAATTCAGTCGTGAGGAACTGGAGGCGCTGTTCGGCGAAGGGGCCGACCTCTCAGGCGACCTGTTGAAAGAGGGCGTTCGGCTCTTGCTGGTTTCGGACGGAGCGGGGCCGCTACAGGCCTACAGTCCGGGCCGGAAAGTCATAGTACAGCCACCGACGGTTGAGGCGAAGGATACCACGGCGGCCGGTGATTCATTCGTTGCTGGTTTACTGTATGGACTTGGCAGGCAGGTTGCTGACAGCATGGCCTTCAACGACTGGCTGGAAAAACCGGGCAACATTGAAGCGGCACTGGCATTCTCCGCCCGGTGCGGCGCATTCGCTGCCATGCATTACGGTGCGTTCGAAGCCCTGCCAACTCTCCCCCAGTTGCAGCGCCTGGTGCCGGAAACCATCTGAATTTCATACCCCTGCGGCTTTTCCTTCTGCAATTCTTGACTATAGTTAAGTACAGGCAGGGCCTGATCTGCTCATGCGGACAGGACGTAATTACGTATACAAACAACAATACCAACCCAAGGGGGTCGAGCTATGCTCCTGAATCATGCGTTTGGACTGTTTACCCACCCGGACAGTGAGTGGGCAGAAATCCGCAAGGAACATGCGCCTCCCAGAAGACTCTACGTTGCTTACGTACTGGTCCTCGCCGCTATCGCGCCGATCTGCGCCTACGTCTCTACTGCGCACTTTGGCTGGACCGTGGGTAACGATCGCCTGATCAAACTGACGGAAATCAGCGCCATGCAGCTCAGTATCCTGACCTATCTGGCCATGCTGGTGGGTGTGTTTGCACTGGGTTACGCGATCAACTGGATGGCCAGGACATACGGGGCCGTGGAAGAGCATGTGCCCTCCAATGGTATTGCCCTGGCAGCATACTCCTGCACCCCGTTGTTCCTGGCGGGATTTGCCCTGTTGTACCCGGTGCCCTGGTTCAACGCCATCGTATTCCTTGTCGCTGCCTGTTACGGCGCCTGGCTGATGTACGACGGGCTACCCATCGTGATGGGAATCGAGAAGGAGCGCGCGGTGATGTACGGCGGTGCGCTGCTGACGGTGGCACTGGTTATTCTGGTGTCTACCCGTGTCGGGTCGGTCCTGATCTGGAATATGGGTTTTGGGCCCGTGTTCACCAACTGAATGGTGCCCGTCTCACCCACGCGCCATTGCGGCTGGTTCGGGCGACTGGCTGATCAATGGCGCTCTGGCGCAACAAGAGCCATCTCACGCTCGGTGTAATGGCTCACCATATCCGCCAGGCCTCCCGCCAGCTCATCGAAAGTGATGGGCGGTGCCGGATCACACAGGTGCCGCACCACGGAATAGATACCGCCATTGATCATGATGTAGCTCATGGTCGGGATGTTGCGGATCTTCAGTGTTTCCGGGTGATGCATCAGGTACTGGGTCACCAGTTCCGACAGGGTTTTCTGCAGTGGTTCCACGTGTTGTTCAAAGTCCAGCGCCATGGCGTAGCGTGCGCATTTGAGATAACGCTCGTTGTCGGCCTGGAGGAAGTCCCGGAAGTGTCCGAGTAAATCCAGCACGGCCTCCTTTATCGGTTTCCGAACAATGGTCGGGATCAGCGGCTGGATCATGGCAATAGTGTCGGCCACGAAGCGCTCGCTCATCACCTGGAAGATCTCTTCCTTGTTCTCGAAGTATTCATACAGGGACCCCACGCCAACCCCAGCAATATCAGCAATTTGCCGGGTTGTTGTGGCGGCAGGCCCACGCTCGGCCATGGCGATGAATCCGGCTTCGACAATGGCGTCCACGGTGGCTTTGGCGCGTTGCTGAACAGGTTTTCTGGCCATAATTTTTTCCGAATTGAATCCGAACAAGCGTTCACTTTATCGTGGGTTGATCATTCACTGTTAATTGAAGTGTAGGTATTCCATGTTCGGAAGTCGTTTGCCCAACAAACCCAGCCGTGGCGCCGCTGCGGTCGTAACCGGTGCCGGTAGTGGTATTGGCCGCGCCTTTGCACTGGAAATCGCCCGCCGGGGCGGTTCCGTTCTGTGCTCGGACATTAACCTGGCAACCGCCGAGGAAACCGTGGCGCTGGTCGACGAGCTGGGCGGTCAGGCCTGGGCGTTCAAATGCGACGTCAGCAAGCTCAATCAGGTGGAAGCACTGGCCGAGGAGGCCGAGCGGGTGTTGCCCGAGCCGGTCAGCCTGGTCATCAATAATGCCGGTGTCGGTGTCGGTGGCAAGCCCGTAGGGGAAGCCCCAATGGCGGACTGGAAATGGACGCTGGGGATCAACCTGTGGGGGGTGATTCACGGCTGCCATGTGTTTACCCCGAAACTGAAGCAACTTGGCCACGGCGGCATCATCAATGTGGCGTCCACCGCCAGCTTCTCGGCGGCTCCGCTCATGGGAGCCTACAATGTCACCAAGGCCGGCGCACTGGCGCTGACCGAAACCATGGCGGCGGAGCTGGCCGGTTCCGGTGTCTCGGTGACCGCCCTGTGCCCCACGTTGGTGAAAACCAACATCAAGGCCAACGGTCGCATTGTCGGCGAGTCATCAAAGCTGTTTGACCGCCTGATGGACCGTTTCGGTATGCCGCCTGAGCGGGTGGTGAACGACGCCCTGAATGCCCTGGACCGGGGCGACCTCTACGTTATGCCGCAGTTCGATGCGCGTATGATCTGGCGTGCCAAGCGTCTGATTCCGCGCACTTATGCCCTGGGAACCGGGCTGATCAACCGATTTGGCGTCAGCCGGCTGCACTGAACAGACAATCCGAAGGGAGACGGCTCGTGGCCAATATTGATCTCGACAAAATGCTCGAAAAAATCAAGGGCAGCCAGTGGGCCCTGGCTGATATCGACTGGGACGCGCCGGGCGCGGACAAGATCAGCCCGGAGCAGTGGCCCAAGCTCAAAGCGTTCATGTCGGACCTGATGTGGATCGAGCACGTGGGCGCCCGGGGATTTGCGGCGATGGCCAAGAAGGCCCCGACCGATACTCTGCGGGAGATCTACACCTATTTCCACGCCGAGGAGCAGCGCCACGCCAACGCCGAGATGGCGCTGATGCGCCGGTGGGGCATGCTGGACGGGGATGAGTTGCCGGAGCCGAACATCAATCTGCGGCTGACCATCGAGTGGCTGGATCGCTACAGCGATGACATGCCGCTGGAGGTGTTGGGTTCGGTGATTCCGATGCTGGAGATTGCCCTGGACGGCGCATTGCTGAAGTTCCTGCTGGAGGAGGTGGACGATCCCCTGTGCCATGAGGTATTCGAGAAGATCAACGCCGATGAGGCGCGCCATCTGGGTGTGGATTTCCATGTTATGGAGATGCTGGGGCGCGGCAGGATGCATCAGTTGGCGGTGAAGGCGATTGGTACGGTGGCCAATCCCAAGCTGATTCTTGGTGTGCTGGCCTATGCGCCGCTGCTGAACAAGATGCGGGACAACATTGTCGCCATGGGGCTGAAGGAAGAGCGCCTGTATGAGGCGATGAACAAGTATGAGCGGATTGGCGGGCGTACGGTGGAAGGGCGTCGTAATCCCTGGTTCCAGATTATCAGTCACCACGGGAAGATGGTGGTGAACCGGTCGCACCCTTATCACCTGCCGGTGGATGCGTTGGTGAAGTTGACCGGTTATATCCCCAGTCGAGTGGTGGGGCCGGTGCCCACCTGGGTTCGCGGGCTGACCTGGCGTACGACGGCCTGACTTTGTTGGCCCTGAGCTGCGGAGCATGGCAAGGGCTGGGGGGCCTTTTCTTTCGGGAAAAGAACTCGCTGCGCTCAGACACCTTTGTCCCTGCAGAAAAGGAACCCCCAGCCCTCGCCTTTCGGCATTGGAGAGGGGCCGCTGTTTGAAAGTGAGAGAGTGTTATGACCAGTGTTGTTGAGAAAGCCAGGACTGCTCCGCGTGGAAAGAAAGCGACTCGGAAGGCGGCTGCTGAACCGGTTAAGCAGGATGTGCATGTTCATGAGGTGCTGATCGTCGGCGCGGGCTTTGGTGGTCTTGGTACGGCGTTGCGGTTGCAGCAGGATGGTATCCGGGATGTGGTGATTCTGGAGCGGGCCGATGAGATTGGCGGTACCTGGCGGGACAATACCTATCCGGGGGCGGCCTGTGATATTCCGTCGAATCTGTATTCGTTTTCGTTTGCGCCGAATCCGGACTGGTCGCGGAGTTTTTCCGGCAGTGGGGAGATTCTGAAGTATGTTCATTATCTGGCGGATTCGTTCAATCTGCGGCGGATGGTAAAGTTCAATCAGGATGTCACGGGGCTGGAGTACAGCGAGAAAGAGGGTGTGTGGACGGCGTCGACGGCGACGGGTGGTACTTTCCGGGCACGTTCGGTGGTGATGGCTCAGGGGCCGTTGTCGAATCCGGGGCTGCCAAAGATTGAGGGTATTGAGTCGTTCAAGGGCCACACGGTGCACAGTGCCCGTTGGGATCACGATTACGATTTTACCGGTAAGCGGGTGGCGGTGATTGGCACCGGGGCCAGTGCGGTGCAGATTATTCCGGAGCTGGTGAAGCAGGCGTCGAAGCTGAAGGTGTTTCAGCGTACGCCGGGCTGGGTGTTGCCGAAGCCGGATTTTGCCACCCCGGGCTGGAACCGGGCGTTGTTCCGCAAGGTGCCGGCCAGTCAGGCGGCGGTGCGCAAGGCACTGTATCTGGGCCATGAGTCGGTGGCGCTGGGTATTGTCTGGAATTCGCCGCTGACGCGGGTGGTGGAGAAGGTGGCCGAGGCGCACCTGAACCGTCAGGTGAAGGATCCCTGGATGCGCCGTCAGCTGAAGCCGGATTTCCGTATTGGCTGCAAGCGGGTGTTGATGTCCAGTGACTATTACCCGGCGCTGCAGGCGGATAACTGCGAGCTGATTACCTGGCCGATCGCCAGGATCAGCGAGAATGGCATCCGTACCGCCGAGGGCATTGAGCATCAGTTCGACTGCCTTGTGTTCGCCACCGGCTTCGATGTCAGCAACGCCGGTACGCCTTTCCCGGTCAAGGGGGTGGGTGGTCGTGAGCTGGGTAAGGAATGGCGGCGCGGAGCCCAGGCCTACAAGAGTATCAATGTGTCCGGTTACCCCAACCTGCACATGATCTTTGGCCCCAACTCGGGACCGGGCCATAACTCGGCGCTGGTGTATATGGAGTCGCAGATTGAGTACATCCTCAAAGCCGTGCGGGTGCTGCGTTCCCTGGAGATCAAGGCGCTGGATGTGAAGTCCCACATCCAGGCCCGCCATAACCGGGAGATCCAGAAGCGGCTGGCGAAGACCAACTGGAATTCTGGCTGCAAGAGCTGGTACCTCACCGAGGATGGCTTCAATGCCACCATGTATCCGGGGTTTGCCACCCAGTATGCGCGGCAGATGTCGTCCCTGGAACTGAAGGATTATGCGCTGATCCGCGCCTGATGGCGTTGTTGTGAGCGGGTTTTTCTGACAATCTGAATTAACTGAGCCCTGTCTGGTAGTCGGACAGGGCGTTTTTGATTGTTTGGATACCAGCAAGGAGACGTCGATGACCGAGGACAAGCGCCGTCGTTACTCGGCCCCGGTAGTGGACGGGCTTGGCAAATCCGCCAGCCGTGCCATGTTGCGGGCCGTGGGCTTTACCGATGAGGATTTCCGCAAACCCCAGGTGGGCATTGCGTCGACCTGGAGTAACCTGACCCCCTGCAATATGCACATCAACCGTCTGGCGGAAGAATCGGCCGCCGGAGCTGACGATGCTGGTGGCAAGGCTCTGATTTTCAACACTATCACCGTGTCCGACGGCATCGCCAATGGTACCGAGGGCATGAAGTACTCCCTCGTATCCCGCGAGGTCATTGCCGATTCCATCGAAACCACCGCCGGCTGCGAGGGCTTTGATGGTCTGGTGGCCATCGGCGGCTGTGACAAGAACATGCCGGGCTGCATCATGGGGCTGGCACGACTGAACCGGCCGTCGGTCTTTGTCTATGGCGGCACCATCATGCCCGGGGAAAACCACACCGACATTATCTCGGTGTTTGAGGCGGTAGGCGCCCACGCCCGTGGCGATCTGGACCTGATCGAGGTGAAGCAGATCGAGGAAACCGCGATACCGGGGCCGGGTTCCTGTGGCGGTATGTACACCGCCAACACCATGGCATCGGCCATTGAAGCCATGGGCATGAGCCTGCCGGGCAGTTCGGCGCAGAACGCGGTGTCCGATTCCAAGGCAGAGGATTGTCGTGCCGCCGGGGCGGCGGTGCTGAATCTTCTGGAGAAGGACATCAAGCCCTCGGATGTGATGACACGGGAGGCGTTCGAGAACGCCATCACCGTGGTGATTGCCCTGGGCGGCTCCACCAATGCGGTGCTGCACCTGCTGGCCATGGCCAGTACCGTGGGGGTCGAGCTGTCACTGGACGATTTCGTGGAGATCGGTAAGCGGGTGCCGGTGCTGGCGGATCTGCGCCCCAGCGGTCATTACATGATGTCCGAGCTGGTCGCCATCGGCGGTATCCAGCCGCTGATGAAGATGTTACTGGAGCGTGGGCTGCTGCACGGCGACTGCCTGACGGTGACCGGCCAGACCCTGGCGGAAAACCTGGCGGACGTGGCGCCGTATCCGGAAGGGCAGGACATCATTCATGCCTTCGACAACCCCATCAAGGCCGACAGTCACCTGCGGATTCTGTTTGGCAACCTGGCGCCAACGGGGGCGGTAGCCAAGATTACCGGTAAGGAGGGCACCCACTTTACCGGCCGCGCACGGGTGTTCCATTCCGAGGAGGAGGCCCAGGAGCGGATTCTCGATGGCACGGTGGTGGCCGGTGATGTGCTGGTGATCCGTTACGAGGGGCCAAAAGGGGGGCCCGGCATGCGTGAAATGCTGAGCCCCACGTCGGCGATCATGGGCAAGGGTCTGGGCAGCGATGTGGCACTGATTACCGATGGCCGGTTCTCCGGTGGCAGTCACGGCTTTGTGGTTGGCCATATTACCCCGGAAGCGGCTGAGGGCGGTCCGATTGCCCTGGTGGAAGACGGCGACACCATTACCATCGACGCGGTGACCAATCGCATTGAGCTGGATATATCAGAGGCCGAGCTGGAGAAGCGGCGCAAGGCCTGGAAAGCCCCGGAACCACGCTTTACCCGTGGTGTGCTGGCGAAGTACGCCCGTACTGTCAGTTCCGCGTCCCTTGGTGCGGTTACGGATCTGCCCTGAGCCGTTCCGGACGGCCCCAGTAGTATCCCTGGCCATGGAGGCCAGGGAACTGCTGAAGCCAGGCCGCGATAGCTTCGTCTTCCACGCCTTCAACGACCACGTCCAGATCCAGCGCTTCGCCCAACTCCAAGGCGGCGCGAAAAACACGCTGGCGGGCCGGATGGTCCAGAATGTCTTCCAGAAAGCTGCGATCAATCTTGAGTTCGTCCAGGTCAAAACTGGCCAGCGTACCCAGGGAGGAATGGCCGGTGCCGAAGTCGTCCAGGGCGATGCGGAAGCCCCGTTGGCTGAGTGTGTGGATCATGGTCCGTGCGGATTCTGGATCCGCCATCATCGCGGTTTCGGTAATTTCCAGGATAAGGTCACGCGGCTGCATGTTGTGGCGGGCAATGATGTCCATCGCCTCATGGTCAAACCGCGGGTGGGCCAGGTCTTTGGCTGAGATGTTAACGGCGACTGCGATGTTCTTGCCGTAACGCAAGATCAGCCGCTGGTAGTCACCGCAGGCCTGGTTGATGACCCATAGCGTCACCGGATGGATCATGCCCACCTGCTCGGCCAGGGGAACCCAGTGATCCGGAGGAACCTTGCCAAACTCGGGATGATGCCACCGGATCAGTGCCTCCACGGAGCTGGTTCGCTCGTCACGAATGCCCACCTTGGGCTGATACTCCAGCCACATACTGCCATTGGTCAGGGCATCCTCAATATCCAGCATCAGTATTTGCTGGCGGTACTGCCATTCCGCAATGGATGGGTCGTACTCGCACAGGGGCTGGTCACCACTGAGCGAGGCGAAACCGGCGGAAGACAGGACGCCTGCAGCATCGGGGCCGTGTTCCGGGGCATGGGCAATGCCCACCGATGGACTCCATGAGAAGGCAAAGCGCCCTTCGCGGAAATGTGTCCCAAGCCATGCCGTCAGCTCGTTCATGATGTGTTGATCGGGCTCACGCTCATCCTGTCGGTAAAAGGCAAAGGCGTGGTTGACCGTGTCGATGCTGGCCAGGGCGTGTCCGTTAATCCTCACCAGGCGGGAGTCAAAGGTGCGCTCGAGGAAGCGGCTCATGCGGCGCAGGTAGGTTTTCAACAACTCCTCGGCCGTGCGATAGCCCAACGTCTGCTCTATTTCGTTGAACCTTTGCAGGCGTACCAGGCACAGGGTGTAGGGAATCTTTTTGCTGCTGAGGGTCTCGAGAGACTCTTCCAGTATCGCGCGGTTGGGTTTACCGGTCACCCGGTGAGTCTTCAGCAGGTGGTCGTAATCCTTCTCGATCTGGGCCCTGAGCTGCCCCTCCTGACGAGCGCGGACATCGGCGCTGAGGCGCTTTTTGCGTTCTTCAAGCAATAATCGCCCGACGCCACTGGTCAGCACCAGCGATGCCATGGCGGCACCAAGAAAGAAAGCCGAATCCGTCAAACTGTTAACAGGGACCCATCCGATGGTACGCAGCGATGACACGGTGGCACCGATGAGAATGGCCAGGATCGACAGGCCGTAATAGCGGGCGTAGACATGGTGTCGGAGTTGGCGCGCCACCACCGCAAGGATAAAGAGGCCGGTCAGGGATGCCAGCACCAGCAGTGAGCCTTGTCCCGGAAAGGGGAAGCCCAGGGGCATTACAATTGCCAGGGCAAGGGCGGCCAGGCTGGCTCCGTTAAGTATTGATGAGACCGGTCGGGAAATGGTTAGGAAGTGGGGCGTAAACTGGCACAGGGCAATCAGGCACAACGGCAGGGAGATACTGAGCAGGGCGTTGAACTGGGGCCAGTTGGACCATAGGAACCAGAGCCCGAAACCGTCCATGACCAGTTGGCTGTGCATGACTCCGACCATCAGTACGCTTAACCAGGCCAACCCGGGCCGGCGAAGCATAATGACGATACTGATGTTGAACAACAGGGCGAAGGTCAGTAGACCGCCAATAAAAGCCTTCCACGCCAAGGTGAAAGCCGTATGGCCGAGGATGCTTTCCAGTCCATGGACGGATGCGGACAGGATTGAGGTGATGGTCAGTCCGTATGCCAGACCAAGACCCAGAAAGCTGAGGGGCAGCCAGCGCCGGAGCAATCCTGGTATACGCTGCCAACTATGGGCAGGAAAGGCACCTGGATCAGTTTGCTGGTTCGCCAATGGGTCCATTCAGGGGGTGCGCCGCTTAGTTAAAAGGTGACTGTTACACAGTGATAACAAATGTAAATATTGTGTAACATTATGAATTAAAAGAAATTTTACTTTATTTTATAGTATTTTGCATTTGCTGTTTAAAACGAATGAGCGAAAAATGTGACGATGCACGCAGGAAGCGGACACCGTAACTGTGAAGGAGGATTAATCCTGGCGTGGGGGAGAGGGGGTCCCTGTCCGGATTTCGCTGGTATAGTAGGCGGCACTTTTTCACCATCGAAGACATTCATCCGAGGTAGATTGATGTATCGAAGCGTCCTGTCTGGCCTGATGTGCCTGATGTTCACTTTTGCCATGTCCAAAGCCCAGGCCCATGAACAAAGGTCGGAATCGCTACAGCTGGCTTCCGTTAACGCGGCGGCGGCCTATGCCGGCAGTACCGAACTGGTAGTCGACAAGCATGCAGACAGGATTGTGCCGATTGCCTCCATCACCAAACTGATGACGGCCCTGGTTGTGATGGAATCCGGAGAGCCGTTGAACGAATGGCTGGAATTCAGGGAACGCCACATACCAGCGGCAGCCAATGCATACACCCGCATTCGGGTGGGGTCCGAGATGCGCCGCGCGGACATGTTGCGGGTTGCGCTGATGTCATCGGAGAACTTTGCGGCTTACACGCTGGCCCGTCACCATCCCGGAGGCTATGACGCGTTTGTCCGGGCGATGAACGAGAAAGCCCTGGAACTGGGCATGACCCGCACGAGTTTTGTGGATCCAACCGGGTTGTCGGTGGATAACACGTCCACGGCAGCCGACCTGATCAAGCTGGTGAATGCTGCTGCGAAATACCCGCAGATCGGCGATTACTCCACCACCCGTTACTATACTGGCCAGTTCCGAAAGCCTCGTTACAGTCTGTCGTTTGGCAATACCAATGCCCTGGTGCACCGGGACAGCTGGGGAGTCGGGTTGAGTAAAACCGGTTATCTGTCGGAGGCTGGGCGTTGTCTGGTCATGATGTCCAATATGAACGGTGAGCAGGTGGTAACCGTGTTGCTCGATTCGCTGGGTACCCGCTCGCCGATGGGAGATGCGGGCCGCATTCGGCGCTGGCTGGACACCGGGGCTGTCGGTCAGGTGGCAGCGGCGGCGAGGGCGTACGAGCAGGAAAAGAATGCGGCTTATACCGCTGCCCGAAAGCCTGATACAGCGTCAGGTGAGCAATCGACGGCAGGTGTGAATTGATACTGAAAATCAGGGGTACACGAGGGTTCAGCCAGTGATTCAGATAGTGACAACCGGTGGCACCATCGACAAGGTGTATTTTGATGCCAACAGTGAGTTTGAGGTTGGTGATTCCCTGTTGCCGGAATTACTGAGTGAATCCAATATTCACGACGGTTACCAGATCACCGGGTTAATGAGGAAGGATAGCCTTGAGATAAATGATGATGATCGGGAGCTGATACGTCAGACGGTGGCGTCATCGGAGTGCGCCCAGATTCTGATCACCCATGGTACCGATACCATGGCAGAAACTGCCCAGGCTCTGGCGGCGATTAATACTAAAACCATTGTGCTTCTGGGAGCTATGCAGCCAGCCAGGATGCGCCGCAGCGATGCGGTCTTCAATCTGGGGTTTGCCTGGGCGGCGGTCCAGTTGTTACCGGCAGGCGTCTACATTGCGATGAATGGCGAGGTGTTCGAGGCGGGTGCGGTGCGCAAGAATCTGAAGGCCCAGCGGTTCGAGCGTATCTGAACAGCTTCAGGGAATGCTGTTGATTTCTTCCTCGGTCAGCGCCCGGAACGCACCGGGTGGCAGGCTGCTATCCAGTTCGATGGCACCGATGCTGAGCCGGTGTAGGGCCTCCACCCGATTCCCCGTGGCGGCCAGCATGCGCTTCACCTGATGGTAACGTCCTTCGGCGATGGTCAGTTTGATCTCGTAATCACTGACGCGCACGACTTTGGCCGGTTTGGTGGGTCTGGGATCATTCCTGAGTTCCATTCCCCCCCGCAATTGTTGAAGAGCGGTTTCGGTCACCGGATCGCTGAGGGTCACCCTGTAGGTCTTGGGGCACTTTACCCGGGGCGAAGTCACGCGGTGAGACCACTGGCCATCGGATGTCAGTAGCAGTAATCCGGTGGTGTCCGCGTCGAGGCGGCCGGCGATATGCAGGTCCTGCCGCAGATTGGCGGGCAACAGGTCCAGAACCGTGGGGTGGTCGCTGTCGGTGGTTGCGCTTACCACGCCTTCGGGTTTGTTGAGCATCAGGTAGCGGTCGCCGGGCAGGGCCAGGAACTCATCGTCCAGGGTGACTCTGGCGTCGGTGCTGATATGGGTGGAAACCTGACGGCACGGCTGGCCGTCCACAATCACGCGCCCCTGCCCGATGACCCGTTTGGCTTCTTTGCGGGACAAGGGCGTTGTACTGGCAATGAACTGGTCAAGTCGCATAGTCAGGAGCAACCTTCTCCCGGGGGCGGCAATTCCAGGCTGGCCAGGCACAGGACCGGTGCTGTGCCGGTCAATCTGGCCCACAGGGCACCCAGTAGCTCCCGGCGCAGGACAGCGCGATCCTGACGATAACTGGCGTAGGGCTCCAGGCCATTGCCATTGTCTACCGCGAGCACGAAGGTAAACGGGTGCGCGCCGGGCACCCCCAGTCGGACATCGGTAGCCAGCAGTAGGCCGTCAACCTGTTCGTAATGGAGAAATCCTTCGGTAAACCATTCCAGCCGCTGTCCTTCTTCCAGTGCCTGCGCCTGTTCAGCCAGCACCGGATCCCGGGGAAACTCCTCAAGGGTCAGCGGAGCGTCGCCGTCGAGGAAGCCGGTGACTATCTCCACCCGACGATCATCACTGATGGCGGTGACACGCCAGAGGATGGTGTTGAACGGCATGGGCTGGACCATGCGCGGTGCATCGCCGAGTCCTGCCTCTGCCAGTGCCGGCTCGACCCGGCTGGCGATCATCTGTTGTGCCAGTAACGTCCACCCGAGATACAGCGTGGAAACGCCAAGGCCTGCCATCAGGCGTCGTGGTGCCGCCGGATTCACCAGGAAGCACGCTATGGCTAACAGCAAGGGCAGGGTATACAGCGGGTCGATGATAAAAACGCTGTGCAGGGCGATGGGCGGCCCCAGTGGCCAGAACAGCTGGGTACCATAGGTGGTGAAAATGTCCAGCAGGGGATGGGTAACCAGTATCAATCCGGTCAGTAGCAACCAGCGTCGGTAACTGATCACCGGCTTCCAGCGCCACAGCACCCATGCCAGCAGGACAGAGAGTGGTACCAGGATAAACAGCGAGTGAGTGAATCCCCGATGCTGGGTGAAATTGGCCACGGCGGTGCCATAATCGATAACCACGTCGAGGTCCGGAAGGGTGCCCAGTGCCGCGCCTATCACCAAAACTGAACGTCCCAGCGCCCTGCCGGCCACCGTTCCTGCAATGGTGGCCCCGAGGGCAGCTTGTGTTATCGAGTCCATGGGCTCACATTCTCATCATCAGAGATCGAGTTCGAGTCGGGAAAAGACAGGCTCTCCCGGGTAGCCATCGGCAACCATGCCGTGGCTCGCCTGAAAACTGCGGATGGCGGAACGCGTGGCGGGCCCCATGATGCCGTCGGGTTCGCCACTGTCAAAGCCTTTGTCATTCAGCGCCTGCTGCAGGGCCAGTATGTCTGCCCTGGACAGGTTGGGCTGGTCTTCCGGTGGCGGGTTCTGCAAGTTGCCGGCACCGGCGATCCGGTCCGCCAGGTGTCCCACGGCGATGGCATAGAATTCCGAGCGGTTCCAGCCCATGATGACGTTGAAATTCCGATAGGCAAGGAAGGCCGGTCCACGGTGGCCAGATGGCACCACCAGCGCGGCCTTGATCGGTTCGTCGGCAAGAGGGTCGCCAAAGGCATCGGTGACACCAAGGGCATTCCATTCGTCCAGCGTGAGTCGCCGGCCGTCGGCCAGTTCATAGTTGAAACCATCCGGAAGGATCACTTCGCGCCCCCAGCGATAATCGCTGTCCCAACCCAGGTCCTGAAGAAATTTACCGGCGGACATCATCGCATCCGGCAGGCTGTTCCACAGGTCCCGCTTGCCGTCCCCATCGGCGTCCACGGCGTGTTTCAGGAACACTGTCGGCATGAACTGGACGTGACCCATGGCGCCGGCCCAGGAGCCTTCCATCTGTTCGGCGGGGATCGCGCCTTCGTCAATAATCTGCAGGGCGGCGGTCAACTGCTCGGTAAAGAAGCGGCTCCGGCGAGGATCGCAGGCCAGGGTTGCCAGGGAGCTGGGTACCGACATTTTACCGAAGTAAGTGCCGAAGTTGGTTTCCAGGCCCCAGAAGGCCAGCAGGTACGGGGCGGGCACCCCGGTTTCCCGGGTGACATCGGCCAGCAGTTCCCGGTGCTCCAGTAACAGTGAGCGCCCCGTACTGATCCGGTCGTCATTGACCCGACGGTTCAGGTAATTGGCGAAGGTGGTGGTGAACTCCGGTTGCCGGCGATCCAGTTCGATCACCCGGTCCAGATGCTCTACCTGCGCAAGCACTTTGGTGGCCGTTGTTTCCGCTACCCCGGCGTCAATGGCGTGGGCCTTGAGGCGGGTAAGGCATGCCTGGAAATTGTCACCGGGATTGGTATTGGAATATGCCGGAAGTGAAAAGATGGCAAGGATACCAGTCATGGACAGGTAACGGAGGATCCTTTTGCCGGGGGTAGTCCCTGATTGTCTCTTAAACACGCGAAACCTCAGTGTGGGTGGCGGTTGGTGAGGTGTCCAATGGGAATGGACCAAACCATGGTAGCCTTTTTTTTGCCAACGGAAATACCGGTTTGGGCCTCTAAGGGTGACAATTCTTTAACCCGTCAGTTCCTTTGCTGATGAATTGTGGTGTTTTTGTAGCACGGGGGTTCCTCGTTGCCTGCTTTGCTCTATAGTTTGGTCGTAAAGTTCCTATGGTTGGTAGCGATAAGGTCGGGAAATATGGCAACGCTGAAGGCGCTGGTGGTTGATGACGCCAGCTTTGTCCGGGATCTGGTGAAACGAACCGTACGCCAGCGCTTTCCCGTGATTGAAACCACCGATGCCCAGAACGGCCGCAGGGCTCAGTCACTGATGTCCCGTACGGTGTTTGACCTGATCCTCTGCGACTGGGAAATGCCTGAAATGTCAGGTCTGGAACTGCTGCAATGGATGCGTCAGCAACCCCAGTACGAGAAAGTGCCCTTCATTATGATCACCAGTCGTGGTGACAAAGACCATGTGGTCGAAGCGGTCAGGGAGGGGGTGTCCGAGTACCTTGGCAAGCCGTTCAGTCCTGATGGCCTCAGTAAAAAGATCATCAAGGTCATGGGGCGAAAGCTGCAGGATGCAATGAGCCGCGGCGGCAAATCCATGGAGGGGCCGGCGGACGCTTTTAAGGAATCCGCCGCCCTGTTGACCCG
This sequence comes from Marinobacter sp. NP-4(2019), assembly GCF_003994855.1. Taxonomy (NCBI): domain Bacteria; kingdom Pseudomonadati; phylum Pseudomonadota; class Gammaproteobacteria; order Pseudomonadales; family Marinobacteraceae; genus Marinobacter; species Marinobacter sp. NP-4(2019). The sequence continues at coordinate 4,046,066 of NZ_CP034142.1, read as the reverse complement.
GAAGCGGGAGCCGGCACCGGAGCCTGTGGCGCGGGATGCGCGACCGGCGGCCTCGCCATTGCTGAAGGCAACGGGTGGCGGTAAAGCACCGGCTGCGCGCGGCGTGACGAGTATGGCGTCGATCCGGTTTGCCGAAAGCACACTCACATCCGTGGTCAAGGACATTAATCTGACTGAGGTCCGAGTTATTGCCAGGCGTGACCAGCAGTTTCCTGGCATTCTTGACCAGGCGGTGGTGGATATCGAGATTGCGGAAGACCAGATGGCCAGGCTGAACGGCTACGTCCACCAGTTGCAGGCTGTCGACAAGCGTCAGGACACCGACTTTGTCAGCGTTACCATCCGTTTTGTCGATGAGGACCCGCAAAAAATGGAAGAGTTGTCGCGCTTTATCGCACGCTTCCGTGCTGGTGGCCGCTGATCAGGAAACCTTCTCGGGTGCCCGCTCCACCAGTCTCTCCCTTGGGAAATGGCAGATGAACTCGCTGCCGTCGCCAATCCGGCTGCGGATCTCCAGGTTGCCGTCGTGGTTCAACAGGACGTGTTTGACGATCGCCAGGCCCAGGCCGGTACCACCGGTTTCCTGGTGGCGGCTGGGGTCGGCGCGGTAGAAACGTTCGGTCAGACGGGGGATGTGCACCGGGTCGATACCAATACCGGTATCCCGAACCGACAGGTGAGCGCCCTCGCGATTTGCGCTCCATGTGACGGTGATATGACCTTTCGCCGGTGTGTACTTCACGGCATTGAACACCAGGTTGGAGAAGGCACTGCGCAGCTGACTTTCATCGCCTTTCAGCAGCCGGTGATCGGTGATGTTGACACTGAATTCATGCTGTTTGTCCCCGCTCAGGGCTCTGGCATCGTGACAAATCTGGTGGAGCAGGGCTTCGACATCGGTCACGTTATCGTTGACGGTTTGCTCCCCGGTTTCAATCTTTGACAGCAGGATCAGGTCGGTAATCAGGGCCTCCATGCGGGAGGACTGTTGTGCCATGGTGTTGATAGCGCGTCGCCACTTGGGGGGGAGGTCGTCGGCGTTATCCACCAGGGTTTCGAGATAGCCGCTGATCACCGTCAGGGGCGTTCGCATCTCGTGGGATACGTTGCCCACGAAATCGCGACGCATCTGTTCCAGTTGGTAGAGCCGGGTGACGTCCTTGGCGACGATCAGGCGATCGTCGTCTCCGAACAGGCTGATCTGGATCTGCAGGCGAATGTGCGGTTTGGCCGGTGAGTGGATCTCCAGCGACTCCCGATAGTCCCGGGCATCAAAATAGGCCTTGAACGCCGGGGTGCGTATCAGGTTATGGATGTACTGGCCCCGGTCGGTATTGCGACGAAAGCCCAGCAGGTATTCCGCGGAGCCATTCCACCATTCCATGGTACCATTGGCGTCGGTCATGATAACGCCGTCACGCATGGCATTGGTGGATTCCTGCACCCGGTTGATCTGGGCTCTCAGACGGTCCTGCAGGCGCAGGTGGTTCTGGTGCAGTTTGTGGAGGCTGTCAAAAATATCCCCCCACATGCCCACGCTCTGCGGTGCCTCGCCGGTACCTCCGGGATTGCCAAGCCACTGATACAGCCTCTTGGCCTGAGCCAGCGTCCACCAAAGATAGCCTATCAGGCCGGCAGTTAAACCGTATACCGGGTAACCAAAGAACGCTCCGGCAACAGTGCAGACGATCAGGAAACCGATGATCAGGCGCAGATATCGTGACCAGTTGTTTTGCATGCGGCAGCCTTACGCTTGAAGTGGTACCGGGTGCTCGTTGATTATGCGGCCTTGGTTGAAAACCGGTATCCGGCACCACGGACGGTTTGAATCAAATGGTCGTGCTGGTCGCCCAGGGCTTTGCGCAAACGGCGAATGTGTACGTCAACCGTCCGTTCTTCCACGTAGACGTTGCCGCCCCAGACCTGATCCAGTAACTGTGAACGAGTATATACCCGTTCCTGGTGGGTCATGAAGAATTGCAGCAACCGGTATTCGGTGGGCCCCATGTTGAGGGCGCCTTCTGCCGTGGAGACGCGGTGGCCGATAGGGTCGAGGGTCAGGCCTTCAACTTCGATCGGGGTATCGACGCCGGGGGGCGTGGCGCGGCGCAGGACAGCCTTGAGGCGGGCGACCAGTTCCCTTGGCGAAAACGGCTTGGTGATGTAGTCGTCGGCGCCGACTTCCAGGCCCTGAATCTTGTTGTCTTCTTCGACCTTGGCGGTCAGCATGATGATGGGGATGTCGGCGGTGGCCTCTTCTTTCTTGAGGCGTCGGGCTAGTTCCACGCCGCTGGTGCCGGGCAGCATCCAGTCGAGCAGGACGAGGTCGGGTTGTTTGTCGACGATCAGGGCATGCGCTTCGCGGGCGTCCGATGCCTCAAGGTAGTCGTAGTCCGCCATTTCGAGGGCCACGGCGATCATTTCGCGGATCGGGGCTTCGTCATCGACGATCAGGACAGTTTTTCCAGTCATGAGCATTAACCTGTATCAGACCTAGTATTGTTGCTGCTTCATTACAACGCCCCAGTGTTACAAGTATATGACACAAACTGCTTTTGGCTTGGGAAGATGTGCCGGAGTGGGCCGGGCCTCCACAAACACGCCGTGAACCCCCGCAAGCGGGTCCGGCCCGCAATCGCAGATTGCGGTCGTTCGGCGGCGCATGAAGCTTCGCTTCATAGACGCTTGCCTCACCCCTGGGGGCTCCGCATTGCCATCCCTGGCAATGCAGGGTTTGTGGAGGCCCGGCCCACTCCGGCACGCCAAGCTTGTTCGGGCCTTCCGAGATTTGCTGATTACTGGATGAGCAGATCGATCACCAGCCCGGTAAACACCGCAAACCCCGCCCAGTTGTTGTTCAGGAACGCCTTGAAACACCCCTCCCGTTCGCGGAACCGGGCCAGGTACTGTTGGTAGCCGAACAGGCCGGCCATGGCGAGTACGCCCAGGTAGTAGATAATGCCCAGTTCCGCCTGACCGCCGACCATCACCAGTATGATCACCACCAGCGCCTGGAGGAAGCCGATGATGGCGCGGTCGGCGTCGCCGAAGAGGATGGCAGTGGATTTGATGCCGATTTTCAGGTCGTCGTCACGGTCGACCATGGCGTAGAGGGTGTCGTAGGCCACTGTCCAGAGGACGTTGGCGGTGAACAGCAGCCAGGTCAGTTGGGTGAGTTCGTTGGCCTGTGCCGCCCAGGCCATGGGGATGGCCCAGGAGAAGGCGGCGCCGAGGAACAGTTGCGGCAGGTGGGTGTATCGCTTCATGAAGGGGTAGATGAAGGCCAGGACCACGCCGCCGAAGGACAGGTACAGGGTCAGCGGGTTGGTGAACAGCACCACCATGAGGAACGCCGCCAGGGAGAGGCCAAGGAACAGCGCGACCGCTTCCCAGGCATCGATACGGCCGGAGGTCAGGGGGCGGTTTTTGGTGCGTTTGACGTGGCGGTCTACCTTGCGGTCGGCAAAGTCGTTGATGGCACAGCCGGCGGCGCGCATGAGGAACACGCCCAGGGTGAAGATGATGAGGTTACCGATACTGGGCGCGCCTTCGGCCGCCAGCCACAGGGCCCAATAGGTGGGCCAGAGCAGGAGCAGGCTACCGATGGGGCGGTCCAGGCGCAGCAACTTGGCGTAATCGGCCAGTCGGCTCTGGATGTGGTCGGGCATGGCATTCAGCAGCATAGGGCGTGGTCCGGGTTGTGATGTCTGGCTTCTGTGCGGGGATTATAGCCAGCGGAGGTCGGGGGATTAAAGGCTGGTTTCAGTGACAGAAGCGTGGCAGGAAGTATTCGCCCACCAGCAGGGCCTTGTCGCCGCTGTAAAAACGGGAGCGGCGTGCGACCGGGGGTTGTGCCGGATGGTTGGTGTGGCAGACGCCGGTTTCGAACGGGCCACGTTGCCACAGTGGGTTGCTGAACAGCCAGGCACCAAGGGGTTTGCGGCCGAGATGGCGCAGGCACCGGCCAGCGCCAGCGAGGGTGGCCAGGGGAATGATGGTGCGGGCCAGGACCCAGGGTTCGCCATCGCCACACAGGTGGACTTCCCGGACCCAGGCGTACTGGCGTTCCGGGATGTTCAGGGTGCGGGCCTCTTCCCGGGTTGGCAGGGCAAAGCCTTCACGAGTGACATCCACGTGGAATGAGCGGGTGCAGCGTAACTGCAGTTCCCGCGTCAGCGATCCTTCCACCTGCAGCCAGTAACGTGCAGGGCCATGCACTGTGGGGTTGCGAAGCCCTGCTGCCGCCAGCGACCGGTACCAGTCAGTGGGCGGGATGGCCAGGGCCTCTGCCCGGTGATTAAAGCCCTTTAACGGCATAAATTCCGGGAGCGTTGCGCCAATAACCTTTGTAGTCCATGCCGAACCCGAACAGGAAGCGGTCTTCCACTTCCAGTCCGGTGAAATCGGCTTTCAGGTCCGGGTGGGCCTTGCGGTCGTGTTGTTTGTCGACCAGAACGGCGGTCAGAACTTCCTTTGCGCCATGGGCCCGACAGTAATCGGCAATGGCGCACAGCGTGGTGCCTTCATCCAGAATGTCATCCACGATCAGCACTGTGCGGTCCTGCATATCCGCTTCCGGGCGTAACTTCCATTCCAGGATGCCGCCAGTGGTCTCCTGCCGATAGCGGGTGGCATGAAGGTATTCCGCCTGAACCGGGAATTTCAGCAGTGGCAGCAGCTGGCCGGTCAGTATGAGGCCGCCGTTCATCACGCAGAACAGTAGAGGGTTGCTGTCTTTGAGGCGGTCAGTAATGGTGTCAGCGAGAGCGCGAATGGCAACCTGTACCTGCTGTTCATTGACCAGGCAATCGGCTTCACTCATTACCTGGTTCATTTCGGCGACGGTATCGGTCATAGCGGTCGGATCCTGTCGTAAAACGGGCGATTATACCGGAGGCAGCCGGCAGAAGGGAGGGGCTGTACCCTGGCATCACCATGGGTATTTGTGGCTATTGGCAGAAAAACCGCCGGGTAACTGTCCTGAGTGGCATTGGTCAATTCTTGAGGGGTGGGTATGATGGTGGCCCGATATGAGAAATGGGCAGTTGCTACAAAAGCTTGCGCGCATGATTGTCTGACAATTATCATTGCGCCCTGACAAAAATTGCGGAGAGAGATTATGAAAAAGTGGCAGTGTGTGGTGTGTGGCCTGATCTATGACGAAGCCGAGGGCTGGCCGGAAGACGGCATCGAGCCGGGCACCAAGTGGGAGGATGTGCCGGAAGACTGGGTGTGCCCGGATTGCGGTGTTGGCAAGGAAGACTTTGAAATGATCGAGGTTGGTTAACACCAGCACTTATATACAGGTTTAATATAGACGGAGAACAGGAATGACTACAGAAGCCCCTATCGTTATCGTGGGTACCGGTCTGTCGGGTTACTCACTGGCCAGGGAAATCCGCAAGCAGGACAAGGAAATCCCTATTGTCATGGTAACGGCCGACGACGGCTTCAGTTATTCCAAGCCGATGCTGTCGACCGGCTTTACCAAGGGCAAGGAAGCTGACGAGCTGGCCCAGGCGACGTCCGAGGCCATGATTGAGCAACTCAATCTCGATCTGAGGACCTACACCACGGTGACCGGCATTGATACCGAGGCCCATGAGCTGGTGACCGGCGATGAGCGCATCAGGTACAGCAAGCTGGTGTTGGCCTGGGGGGCGGATGTGATTCGGCTGTCGATCGACGGTGATGGTCAGGATCGCGTGTTCTCCATCAACGACCTGATGGATTACCGCGCGTTCCGCGAAGCGCTGGCTGGCAAGAAGCGCGTGGCTATCATGGGGGCCGGGCTGATTGGTTGCGAATTTGCCAACGATTTGCGCAACGGTGACTACGAAGTGGATGTGATTGCGCCCTCGGACACACTGATGCCGGGCCTGTTGCCGCCGCCGGCTGCCGAGGCGGTCAAATCCGAACTAACAAACCTGGGGGTGCGTTTCCACCTGGAAACCGTCGTGGACCGTATCGACCGCGAAGGTGACGGCGTGACACTGACGCTGGCCAATGGTGAGACCCTGCAGGCGGACCTGGTCATTTCCGCCGTCGGCCTGCGGCCGAGGATTGGTTTGGCGGAGGCCGCGGGCCTTGAAGTCAATCGGGGTATCAAGGTAAACCGGGCCCTCGAGACGTCCGCTCCGGACATCTACGCCCTCGGCGACTGCGCGGAAGTGGACGGCCATGTGCTGCTGTACGTCCTGCCGTTGATGGCGTGTTCCCGGGCGCTGGCAAAGACCCTGACCAGTGAACGGACCGAGGTGGCCTACGGCACCATGCCGGTGATGATCAAAACACCGTGCTGCCCCACATCCGTCTGTCCTCCGCCATCGGATGCGGACGGTGAATGGGAGGTTGAGCAGGACGGCACCAGCGTGAAGGCTCTTTTCAAGGCTGCGGATGGAACCGTTTTGGGATTCGCCGTTACCGGTAGTTATGCGGTGGAGAAGCAGGCTCTGTCCAAGGAAGTGCCGCCGATTCACGATTAAGCCTGTTGCGAAAATAGCCCGCTTGAGGTAGAAACCCATTCGTGAGCTAACGAATTAACAGGAGTGGGCATGCTTGAAGTAACCAGAAAGCTGGTGGATCTTCTGGATCTTTCGCCAATCGGGGACGATCATTTCCAGGGTGACAGTGAAGACCTTGGATTCCCCAATGTCTTTGGCGGCCAGGTGCTGGGACAGGGGCTGATGGCGGCCAGCCGCACTGTCGAAGGTCGGCTCCCTCATTCCCTGCATGCCTATTTCCTGCGTCCCGGCAACCACAGCATGCCAATCGACTATGAGGTCCAGCGGGTGCGGGACGGCGGCAGCTTTTCGGTGCGGCGGGTAATCGCCCGCCAGGGCGGCAAGGAAATCCTGACCGGCTCGGTATCTTTCCAGGTGGCGGAAGAAGGCTTCGAACATCAGTTTGACATGCCTGAGGCGCCAGATCCGGAAACTCTGAAGTCGGAGCAGGAGTACGGCGAAATGCTGGCACCCCACGTTCCGGAGCGGTTACGGGATAGCCTGACCCGTGAGCGGCCGATTGAGATCCGTCCGGTGGACCCGGTTAACCCGTTCAAGCCGGAAACCCGCCCGCCCCACAAACAAAGCTGGTTCAAAACCCAGGGCCACCTGCCGGATGACCCGGTACTGCACCGTTGTCTGTTGACCTATGCTTCGGATTTCTCGTTCCTGGGCACCTCTCTCAACCCCCATGGCGTCACCTTCATGAGCAAGAACATGCAGGTGGCGAGTCTTGATCATTCGATCTGGTTCCACCGGGATTTCCGAATGGATGAGTGGTTGCTGTACGACATGGACAGTCCGAGTGCGTCGGCTGGCCGTGGGTTCAACCGGGGTAACTTCTTTAACCGGAAGGGTGGCCTGGTAGCTTCCACCACCCAGGAAGCGCTGATTCGCAAGCGTTCCCGGTAGTGTCAGCCAATCTTGCGACTGGTATTGGACAGGGGGCGGCCAGTCGTTAGCCACACCAGCATCTCATCAATCGGCAGTGGCGGTGTCAGCCAGTAGCCCTGGATCATGTCACACCCCATGGTTTCCAGAAGTGCCGCCGTGTCTTCATCTTCGACCCCCTCTGCAACCACCTTATAACCCAGGGAATGGCACATATCGATGGTGGTCTGCACGATGACGCGGTCGCCGGGATGGGTGGCGATATCGGTGATCAGGGAGCGATCGATCTTGATTTCGCTGGCGGGCAGTTGCTTGATATAGGACAGCGATGAATAGCCCGAGCCAAAGTCGTCAATGGACACCGGGAATCCTGCCGAATGCAGGGAATTCAGCGCTTTCAGGGAGTTGGCCGGGTCCTGCATCATGGATGTCTCGGTTACTTCCAGCGTGAGAGCGCCGCGGTGGTTGTGATAGCGGCTCATCAATTGCTGAACAAACATCGGGAAATCCGGTTCTCTCAGGTTGTTGGGGGAAATGTTCACTGAAATGCTCAGTGACCAGCCCAGTTCCAGTAACTGGGTTCTCAGTTCCAGCGACTGCTCCAGTACCCAGCGGGTCAGAGGTTTGATCAGACCGGTTTGTTCGGCAATGGCGATCACTTTGTCTGCCCCTATGGCGGATTTCCGGCGTGGCCAGCGGATCAGCGCTTCCAGTCCAACAACCGCATGGGGTGCCAGTGACAGCTTGGGCTGCAGGTGAAGAACCAGCTCGTTGTTCTGCAGGGCCTGTCGTAGTTCAGAGGCCAGTGTCAGCCGGTCCGCGCTGTAGGAGTCGCGGGTGGGCTGGTAGTAAGCCAGGCCTCGATCACGGGCTTCGTTGGAATCCTGGGCAATGTGGGCCCGACGTATCAGCGAGTTGGTGTCCTGGGCATGCTCCGGGTAGATCGCCGTGCCTATCTGGGGATCCAGGGGTAACTGCATCCCCAGATAGTCAATTGGCTCGCGCAGTTCGTCGAGGCCTTGAATGATGGCTCGTGGTGCTGTGCTTAGCAGGGTTGCGTCGACGACAAAGCCGAACGTACCCGTTTCCAGCGAGGCCAGGTAGACCGAACGTTGAGCGGTGGTTTCCATGGCCTGTACCCCGGGCACTTCCCGCACAATGCTGTGGTAGCGGGTTGCGGCCAGTTCAATCAGCCGATCGGTATTGCGATGGCCAAGGGTTTTGGTGATGGCCTGAAGGTTGTTTAGATGAATCACCGCGATGGCGTACCGGTGATCCGGAATGCGGGTGATGAGATCATTGATCACCATCTCAAAACTGGTGCGGTTGGGCAGGCCGGTCAACGGATCGTGGAGTGCCTGGTCCATCAATCGCAGTTCCGCCGAGCGTCGTGCGGCCATCGCCCTCAGTTCCGCCTCCCGGGCGTGGAGCCGGTCTTCCCGCTCATTGTACAGTCGTTTTGCCAGGGCAATGGTCAACAGAATGGCCTCAAGGGCTGAGCCTACCTGCATGCCGTAGGTGGTCAGCCAATTGGTCGGCAACAAGCCGTATTTGTTGGACGCGGTCAACATGGTACCAAGGATCAGCAGCCCCCAGGCAGCAGTGAAGTAACCGGCCTGGGGGTTGCGTTTTAGCCACTGCACCGGACCAATAATGAAGAGAAAGAGGAAGCCGGGCAGTGCCAGAGTCACGGATGACTTGATGGACGCGTTGTACTCCAGCACGAAGGTGCCGAGGATGGCGAGCAGGCTGAGCCCGCTGAAGAACATCAGCAACAGATCGGTTCTGGGCGCGGTATCGCGAAGGCGAAGGAACGAGCGGGCGAACAGCAGCGCAAACAGCACAGCCATCGGCACGGCGATCAGCATTGTCTGGTTGTGGAGCCAGGGATTGTCTGGCCAGAAGACCTGGAACGTCACCCCGCGAAGGGTGGCCATGAGAAACAGATAGCTGAAGGTGGACAGCACATAGAAAAGGTAGGTGGCTTCCCGTAGTGCCAGGAAAATGAACAGGTTAAAGAAAATGGTGGTGATCAGAATGCCGTAGTAAAGGCTGTGCAGCCGGTCCTCAGTCGTGAGGGCATCGAACAGGGCGTTCTGCTCCCAGAGCCTGATTGGCACCTGGTGAGCGCCGCTGGTCTGGACAGAGAGCAGGATTTCATAATTAACGCCGGGGTCCGTGGTGTAGGGGATCAGGAAACTCGGGTGGGAGAGTGGCCTTTGTGAAAACGGCAGGTGGTCCCCGGTCTTTACGGTCTGGACAGGCTCACCGTCAGCTATCAGGTAGAAGCCAACGTAGTCCAGTTGCGGATAGCTTATTTCGAGCACGTGATTGCCAGGCTCGCTGTCCACAGGGATGCGATACCAGTAATGGTCGGTCACGTACCCAAAGTTTGGTGTCTCTTCCGACAACAGTTGCCAGTCCGGGCGGCCGAGGAGTTCCGTCAGCGCGCTGTCCCCTGCCGCCGGAGCCTTCAGAAAGGCAATGGCTGGTTGCGGTAGTCGGGGGGAGGCCGATGGAGCTGCCTGGACGCCGGCGGCCACGATGATCAATGCGCCCAGAAGGGCGACGAGCAGAACAGTATGGCGCACAAAATACCAAGCTTGTTATGTTTGTTCCCCGCAGTATGGCCCCAGCCGCGTCGCCGCTCAAGACCGGATTGGGATATTTCCGGTGAGCTGCCAATTCAGGACACGAAACTACAGAGTGTTGATCCAGTCCCGTGTCCAGGGCAGGGCTTCGAGCTCCGGTTCCGCTGTTTCCAGGGCGTCAATTCGCAGGGTGTTACCCACTTTCCTTGCGGCGGTTTCGTATAGCGCCTCTTCCAGCAGTTCTCCGGCGCCACAGAAAGTGTCTCCGTATGAGCTGTCGCCCAGCACGATCATCCCGAATGGGCGCCCGGGTTGTTGCGGTAGTTGTTCCCGCAATGCCAGATAAAAAGGCAGCAGGTTGGGGGGCACCTCGCCCTGGCCGGTGGTGGAGGTACAGACCAGCAAGGCATCGTCATTGCCGGTAATGTCATCAAGGACCGGATTCTCCAGGACGGTGACCGTGTGACCCTCGGGCTCGAGCCTCTTCTTGATGGCCCTTGCTGTCATCAAGGCCCCGCCGTAGACGCTACCGACCAGTATTCGTATTGCTGTCATGGTTCAACCTGTTCATCATTTTGGCGCCCGATCATAGCGGCTGACGGGTGCTGTCTCAAGGTCAGGTCGGTGAGCTGTTTGCGTCGTCTCTTCCCCCCATACGTACCCGGGGGGCAACTTGATTACGACCGGCCTCTTTCGCGGCGTATAGATGAACATCGGCTTGTTTCAGCAGTGCGTCCACTGATCCGGCCTTGGCAATAGAGCAAACCCCTGCGCTGATAGAGATCGGCAGGCGCTGTCCGCGGAACAGGAAGGCGTGGTTGGATACTTCCGCACGAAGGCGTTCGGCGAGTGAGAGCGCCTGCAGCAGGGAGGTATCTGGCAGCAACAGCAGGAACTCTTCTCCGCCCCAGCGGGCGGCGATATCTGACTGGCGAATGATTCGGCGTGTGAGTTCGGAAAAGGTTTTCAGCACTTCGTCGCCGGCGTGATGGCCGTACTCGTCGTTAATGCTCTTGAACAGGTCCAGATCAATCAGAGCAATGGAAAAATGATGCCCTGAGCGTTGGTAGCGGGAGAATTCGGTGTCCAGTCTGTGTTGCATCTCACGGCGATTGGCAAGGCCGGTCAGTTCATCGGTACGTGCGGCGTGTTCATGGGTCCGGGCTAGTGTCATCAGCTCATTTCTGGCTTTCAGTCTGCTGGCCTCAAGCACAAAACAGAAGATGGACTCGAATGTCAGGGTGGCAAAGAAACGGATCTTGAAATCCAGGGTGTATTCGGTGCTGACCAGGGGGAGGTCCGGAAACAGAAAGACTGCCGCGGCAATCAGGTAGCAAAATAACAGAATGGCGGTCCCGGTCCTCAGGCTGGTCAGGTAGAACAGGAGAGGGGGGAAAACATAGAACCACAGCGGTCCGGTATTATTCTCGCCGCCGGAGGCAATGAGATAGGCAAACAATACACCAACGGTCGCGATCAGCCCGCCTTTTTGCATCGTCCGATTGCCTGTGTGAGCGAACCAGAGCATGTTGAGCGTGAGGGGAATCGCAAAGGCCCACAGTACGAAGGCGTGACCGACGTGGCCGAAGAGCCAGGCTTTGGCGCCAATACCCGCGAGGAACAGAATGGCCATCAGGGAAAGCCAGGTCAGAATCCGGGCTATCCGGATGTCCTCGGTTTCTTCGACGCCCCGATGACTACTGGAAGTACTCTGATCTTTCATTTAGGCCTTGATTGCTATTTTTTTATTTTTGATGCTTTTGTCGCCGATTATGAGTGAAATTGGCAGGGATTGGCACCATTTCTCCTGACTTTTCACAATGCTTGGCATTGTCGCCTTATGTTTCAATTTCATGTCAAAAAATTTATAGTTGCGGCGCAGTGTAGATTGGCCCAGGGAGGGCGTGATCTGACTGGCCGGGATGGCGCGACACGTTGCAACTCATTCAGCATCCATGAGACCTGATTTGTTATGGCCCCGAAAAGCGGATTTCTTGACACCCTCCTGACCAGTCCTTCAACCGAACGTTATCGGGTTGGTTTCAGCTTGCTGTTCCTGCTGGGTATCTGGCTGGTCGTTGGCCAGTTGAGCAGTGGTATGCCCAACAGCATGCTGTTGATGGCGGCCGCGGTGATCGGCGGTTATATGGCGATCAATATTGGTGCCAACGATGTTGCCAACAACGTGGGCCCGGCGGTTGGTTCCGGGGCCCTGTCCTTGGGCGGCGCAGTGTTGATTGCCGCCATCTTTGAGGCAGGCGGCGCTATCATTGCCGGTGGCGACGTGGTCTCCACGATCAAAGGGGGCATTATCGCTGCGGACAAGCTGGCGGATGTGAACGCCTTTGTCTGGTTGATGACGGCAGCCCTGCTGGCGGGTGCACTCTGGCTGAACCTGGCCACCTGGATGGGGGCTCCGGTATCCACGACTCACTCCATTGTTGGTGGTGTGCTGGGTGCGGGGATTGCCGCCGGAGGCTGGGGGATAGCCGACTGGGGTGTGATGGCCAAGATCGTTGCCAGTTGGGTGATTTCTCCGGTGATGGGCGGGGTGCTGGCTGCCCTGTTCCTCTTCGCCATCAAGAAGACCGTTCTCTATCGCCAGAATCTGATTCCCGCAGCCCGCACGTTTGTTCCCTGGCTGGTTGCCATCATGGCCTGGGCGTTCGGTACCTACTTGATGGTCAAGGGCGTTAAAAAGATTATCAAGGTGGATTTTCTCGAGGCCTCCCTGGTCGGTCTTGCAGTCGCCGTTGCGGTGTTTTTCGTCATGCGGATAGCGGTTGGCCGCCGCGCTGCGACGATGGAGAATAGCTCGGCCGGTGTGAATACCCTGTTTACCTGGCCACTGATTTTTGCCGCTGCGCTGTTGAGTTTCGCCCATGGCGCCAACGACGTGGCCAACGCTATCGGTCCTCTCGCCGCCATCAACGACGCCTTGTCTGCCGGGGCGGTAGTCACCGCTGCCGCGATACCGATGTGGGTCATGCTGGTGGGTGCGCTGGGTCTGTCGGTGGGACTGATGCTATTTGGCCCGCGCCTGATCAAAACCGTAGGCAGCGAGATTACCGAGCTGGACAAGACCCGCGCGTTCTGTATCGCGTTGTCTGCTGCGCTGACGGTTATCATCGCTTCCCAGTTGGGCCTGCCGGTCAGCTCCACTCACATCGCCATCGGTGGGGTTTTCGGTGTTGGCTTCTTGCGGGAGTATCTGAAATCCAATTACGCGACCCAGCTTCACAAGATCATGGAGCACCATGACGAAGCCGAGCAGGAGCGCCTGCGCCCGTTCCTGGATGATTTCCGTAATGCCTCGGTGGAAGAAATGGAAAACCTGCTCAAGGAAGCCAAGAAGAAAAAGCAGGTGCCCCTGTCCAAGAGCGAGCGCAAGCGCCTGAAGAAAATCTACCGGGAGGAAATGGTCAAACGCTCTCATCTGACCCGTATCGTCGCCGCGTGGATCATCACCGTGCCGGCATCCGCACTGATGGCGGCCACGCTGTTCTTCACCCTGCGCGGCCTGTTGATGTAATACCTGCCCATGCCTGCTTCAACAACGAAGCGGGCAGGGAATGTCCCCGGGCTGGTTGCAACCGGCCGAATTAGCCATACTATCTGTATGTTGAGGGGTGTCCCCTGAGCGTCAAACTATCCGGGAGTAAATGATGAGTTCGTCTGCCGAAAGCCGTCAGGCCCGCATGATCGATGAGCTGCGTGTGTTCATCAAGAAGGTTCTGAGCGACCCGACCATTGCGGTCAAATCCGTGGAAATCGCCCGCAAACACCGTCATGAGCCGAATGCCAATGAGGTGATTGCCAGGGAAATCAGCGCCAACACCACGATCCGTATCCCCGAGAACTGGAGCGAGGCGGATCACATGTTCCTGGATATCCTGCACGAGGTGCTGGATGACGAAGAGGCGCTGTATTAAGTCTGGAGCTAAAATCTGGTACCGCATGGGGCGGGAACACGTTTTAATACATGCTGTGTTCAATTGGCTGCGTTGATGCTCTGAGCGAGGGCCGGGGTGGCCTATCCAAAACCCTGCGGAGCCATGGATGGCGGAGCGGAGCGTACAGGGACGTATTCACAGCGTGTTTTGGATAGGCCACCCCGGCCCTTGCGGTGTTTGACCCAAAAGAAAATCAGGCCTGCCGTGCATCCGGTTGATGCTGTTTCAGCACGGCATTGGCCATCTGATGCAGGATGTTGATTTCGTCCTGAACCCCTTCCTCAGTAATCGCCAGTTCCCGCTGTTCCGCCAGAATGTCCTCCAGGATTTCCCGCGTGGTTAACGGATTAGCCAGCACGACCCGGAACACGATGCAAGGGAAGTGGAAGTAACGGGCTGGCTCCAGCCGGGTCCGGGAGACAAAGGCCTTGCCCCGCTCCCGCTGGGTTTTCTGGATGAACTTGGTGACGCGGTTCAGGCAGGCGTTCAGCTTTTCCGCCTGCAATTCATCCGCCAGCGCCAGTGCCTGCTGAACATCCTCCGGGCAGTAGCGATAGGTCAGGATGTTCAGTTCCGGTTTGGTGACCAGCTCGAAATCCGGTTGTTCGTTAATCAGGTCGGCAAAGGTCTGTGCCTTGTCGATGCCCTGATCGATGAGGATTTCGTAGCCTTCCCGTGCGAGGATTTTCAGGCCGGAATGGATCAGCATGGACATGCCCGGGCGGGAGCCTTCCAGCGTGGTGCTGCCGAGATCCCGTGAGCCTTTGCGGATGATGTACTGGGCGTGGTGTTCGACGGCACTGGCCAGGCTCGGGTCGCGGAAGACTACCAGACCTACGCCCATGGGAACGTAGAGCTGCTTGTGAGCGTCGAAAGTCACCGAATCGGCCTGTTCGATGCCTCTCAGCAGGTGCTTGTGGGTGCGGGAGAACAGCGTTGGGCCGCCCCAGGCCGCATCCACGTGGAAATGGGCGCCGAATTCCCGGGCGATGTCGGCCATGGCGTCCAGTGGGTCGACGTTGCCGGTCTCGGTGGTGCCGGCGATGCCACAGATGGCCATGATCTTGATTTTCTGTTTTTGCAGTTCCAGGCACTTGTCCCGCAGGGCATCGGTCTGGATGCGGTTATCATCGTCGGTATCCACCGGAATCAGGAAGTCTCGGCCCAGGCCGAGTACGTCGGCGGCTTTACGCAACGAGTAGTGGCCACGACGGGACACCAGTATGGCGGCACCTTCATGGCCGTAGTAGCGCAGCGCCCGGAACAGGCCTTCCTGATGGATGCCGCGGAAACTGCCCTCGGCCGGGAAGGCTCGGTTGCGGGCGACCCACAAGGCCGTCAGGTTGGCGACGGTGCCGCCGGAACACATGGCACCGAGGGCAAAGCGGGGGTCGTGCATCCACTTGCGGTAGAAGGCGCCGTCCTGTTCATACACCAGCCGATGGATCATGCCCAGAACCTGACGCTCCATGGGGGTGAACGCCTTGGAGGTTTCGGTCTTCACCAGGTTCTGGTTCAGGGCAATCATGATTTTTGACAGCGGCAGCATGAAGTAGGGTAGTGCCGAGGTCATGTGCCCGATAAAGCTGGGAGAGGCGGTATGAACGGAGTTTGCCACCAGCTTGTCGAGCAGGAACTGGGCCTGTTCGGATACAAACACGGGCTTTTCCGGAATGGCGTAGTCCGAGAAATCTTTTTCGACTTCGGACAGATCCCGTTCCACGGCCACAATGTGTTCCTGCAGGAAACCTGCAAGATTGCGGGAAATGTTCTGGTCGATACGACTCAGGGTGGATTCGGGGGCCTCGGGTACCGTGAATACACGGTACATGGCCTCAACCGAGGCCTGGGCGGATTTCTTCTTTCCGGTCATACGCGCCACACACTATCAAACGGTGGTCATCCGCCGGCCGGTTCCGGATGCCTGGCGGATACTTGATTCCGACGTTGGAACTTTGTCTTGCCCGGTGTCGCCCGGGCGCTCTGGCCTCCCTTATGGCCTCTGAGCCTTGGACTCTGATGACGCTTATTACGTTCATTAAAGGGAGCGTAGTATACGGCCTGGTGAAATCTTGTGCCACACAGGACAGGGTAGGTTTCAGAGAATCTCCCGGTGTACGTCCAGTATGGCAGCATCTATCCGCTCCTGGATGGCTTTTTCCACCTGGTCGAGGCGCTGGGTAATCTGCTGGGTAGAGCTACCCAGTGCGGCGATGGTCCAGGTGGCACAGTCCAGGGCGTCCTGGTCGGCGGTTTCTGCGACAGCCAGGTCCGTTTCCCGGCCCCAGACGGCTTTCAGGGCGGCGAATGCCTTGCGTTTGGCTTTCAGGTCTTCGCAGCCGTAGAGCTGGAAGTGCAGGGTGAGCACGCCGACGTGAGGGGTGATCACGGGTGTCGGGCGGGATTGGTTGAGCAGTTTTCTCAGTGCTTCAGACATGGTCTTTTCGGCTTCGGGTGCAGGAACCGATGAGGTGGCACTTTCCAAAACACGCTCCTTCGGCCCATCCATGGAGCGCTTGGGCTCCGCCATCCATGGCTCCGCACAGTTTTGGAAAGTGCCACCTCACCGGTTCTCGAACAGCTCGGCTGGATTCGTCTTCACCGGAACTGTTCGGGGGTTAAGCAAACAGGGTTTTACTTACCCTATTAGCCTACTACAGGCGTCGCTCGTTTGATAATGGCCGCGGCGTCGGTGCCGGATGGTAAATTGCCGTAGTTGAGGCCGCCGCCGGATTGCAGGCGGGAGGCGCAGAAGGCATCGGCGACCGCCGGGTCGGATCCGCGCAGCAGCAGGCTGGCCTGCATGGCCAGGGCCAGGCGATCGACCAGGTTGCGGGCGCGGTACTGGAAGTCGCTGATGTCGGTGAAGTCGTTCTGCAGCTGGGCGACGAAGCGATCGAAGCGGGCGTCGGTGCCTTTGGCTTCCAGGACTTCCTGGAAAAATGCGTCGAGGGTGTCGGGTTCTTTTTGCAGGGCGCGCAGGGTGTCGAGGCACTGGACGTTGCCGCTGCCTTCCCAAATGGCGTTGACTGGTGACTCTCGCAGCAGGCGGGGCATGATGCAATCTTCCATCACGCCGCTGCCGCCGATGCATTCCATGGCTTCGTAGGCGTGGTTCGGGGTGCGTTTGCAGATCCAGTATTTGCCGACCGGTGTGGCCAGTCGTGCCAGCAGGCGTTCATGCTGCAGGTGCTGGTTGTCCAGGGCGCGGGCGATGCGCAGGGTGTAGGCCATCGCTGCTTCGCTTTCCAGCGCCAGGTCTGCCAGTACGTTCTGCATCAGCGGTTGTTCGTTGAGACGGTGGCCGAAGGCGCTGCGGTGGCGGCAGTGATGTGTCGCCTGGGCCACGGCCTGGCGCATGCCGGCGGAGCTGCCGATCATGCAGTCGAAGCGGGTCATGGCCACCATTTCAATGATGGTGGGCACGCCGCGGCCTTCTTCACCGACCATCCAGGCCAGGGCGCCGCGCAGTTCTGCTTCGCTGGATGCGTTGGCGACGTTGCCCATCTTGTTCTTGAGGCGTTGGATCTGCCACGGGTTTTTGCTGCCATCCGGACGCCAGCGTGGCATCAGGAAGCAGGACAGTCCGTTGGTGGTCTGAGCGAGCACCAGGAAGGCATCGCACATGGGCGCGGAGACAAACCATTTGTGGCCGACCAGTTCGTAGGCCTGTCCCGGGCCCTCGACGCCTACCGGATAGGCGCGGGTAGTGTTGGCGCGGACATCGCTGCCGCCCTGTTTCTCGGTCATCGCCATGCCGATGGTCACGGACTGTTTCTGGCCATCGGGCAGGTTGCGGGGGTCGTACTGGTTGGCGAGGATGCGGTCTTCCCACAGCGCCGCCAGCTCCGGCTGCTTGCGGATGGAGGGGATGGCGGCAAAGGTCATGGTGATGGGGCAGCAGTGTGCCGCTTCCACCTGGGAGTGCATGTAATATTTGGCCGCCCGCGCAACATGGGCGCCCTGGCCGGGGTGCGTCCAGGGGCTGCTGTGCAGGCCGTGCTCCATGGCAATGGACATCAACTGGTGATAAGCCGGGTGGAAGTCCACCTGGTCAATACGGTGGCCAAAGCGGTCATGGGTGTTGAAGACCGGTTTGTTTTCGTTGGCCCGGAACCCCAGCTCAATGGTTTCCCGGTTGCCGGCCAGCGCGCCAAAGGCCTGGAGGTCTTCAACGGCCGCGCGGCCTCCCTCCCGTTCCACCGCCTCCCTGAGCGCCGTGTCCTGGTCGAACAGGTTGTAGTTTTCCAGGGCGGGGGGTTGATTGACCACGTCATGGGTCACGGCCAGATAGCGATCTTCCGGGCCGGTTGAGTCGCTGTGGGGTGGTGCAGGCTGACGGGCGTTCATGTTACCTCCTGGTACCGGTCAACCCCTGCATGCAAAAACGTAGGATGGCGTTGACCAGTGGGTCGTTGTTGTCGTTTCTCGGTGCTGCCTGGCTACCCGCCTGGGCCGGGGACAAAGGTCCTACCAGGCTTTCGGCGATAGCGCCGACCAGGCATGTACTGCTCTGGCGTGCGTCCTGCTCGGGAATGCATCCCGCTTCAATGCCTTCGCTGATGGCCTTTTCAAACAGTTCGGCGTAAGCCCTGCGGTAGGCCAGCCGTTCTTCCTCCACTTTCGGGTCGACCGGTTCGGCAATCAGTGACCAGGCCATGACCGGTCCACGCAAGGCGCGTTCGGCAAACTGGCGCAGCGCCGCCTCAAGCCGCACGGTGGCATCCCCCGGGGTGGACAGGGCTTCCGCAACCTTGTCGACTTCCCTTTGGGTTGCCAGCCGGAAAATTTCCGCAAACAGGTCTTCTTTGGACTCAAAGTGGCGGTAGATTGTTCCTGTCGCCACGCCTGCCAAAGCCGCAATGGTCGTGACTCTGGCGCTGCGAAAACCGCTTTCTGCCACGCATTGATAGGCGCAACTGACAATGCGCTCGCGAGCTTCTGCCTTGCGTTTGCGCATTTTTTCCGTTTCCCGGTAGGCCATGTTGGCTCCTCTTAAGTAGTGAATCATTATTCATTTCTTGTGTCAACCAAGCGAGAGCCGGTTGTGTTTGTCGTTTATCTTTTAAAATCAAGCAACTATTTTAAATTACAAAAAATTACAAAAAAATTGTTGCCTGTAAATGGCGTTGACTGAAAAAGCGGATTATAAAGACGCCAAGGCACACCGATCGGTCGGCTGTTGCCGAGGTGGAGCGGCCCTCCCAAGCCGGGTCAGGTGCGCTCGTAGTTTTGTTTTCGTTGATGGAGATAAAGGTCATGAGTGAATTCGACGAAAGCAACGTGGAGCAATCCGGAGGCTGGAGCAGCGACAGTGAAGATAACCACTCTGTTGCTGGTCGTGCCCGGGTGCGTGCACAGTTACAGGCGGATATTGAGGCGTTCCTGAGCCAGGGTGGGCAAATCCAGGAAGTGGACACATCGTTCCGTTCCGATCCTTCCCGCAAGGTGGATGTCGGCTTCAATAACCGATCCCTCTGATATGCCAGACCCACAGCCTTTGGCTGTGGGTCTGTTTTTGAACGCTGTCTCAGCGTGCCTTCGATCATTGCTCTATTCTGGGTCCTTTCACCAGCAGCCGTGCCTGTAAGTGGCTGATCCATAACTCCAACAAGAACCTGTACATTATGAAAGTTCTCTCCTGGCTGGCAACGGCTATGTTATTGATCATAGCAGCCATAGCCATCTTTGCGCGTGCACTTCCCGGTGCCGGGACCGATCCTGAGCCGGCTCCGCCAGTCAGCCATCGACAGGCAGATCAGTTGCCCGGGGCCACCGCTTCAGATGATGCCGCTCCACCTTCACAGTGGGTCGGTCAGTCGAATGCGACAGTGATTCCCGACACTTTCCCGGCTTCGCTGAGTGGAACGTCCGCTCCATCAGGCTGGGCCAGGGTGGACGGCAACGGCAATCTGATACCAACGCCGTCGTTGCGTCAATTATTTGAGTACTATCTGTCTGCGCTGGGGGAGGAACCCCTGCGACAGCTGGTGGCGCGGATTGAGCTGGAATTGGAGGCATTGGGTGAACCGGCCCGCTCGGAGGCGCTGAATATTCTGGGGAACTACCTGGATTACAAGCTTGCGCTGGGGGATCTGGAGGCGTCCTATGACGAAGGTCCGGCGGCTGGTCTGAAGGAGACCGAACGTCGCATGAGGGAGATTCAGGGATTGCGGCGGGCCTGGCTGGATGCCGATACCGCCGAGGCTTTCTTTGCCCGTGAGGAGGCGGTGGACCGTTTCCAGTTGGAGCAGCGTCGTATTGCCCTCGATGACACCTTGACTGAACAGCAGCGAACACAGGCCCTGGCATTGGCTGAGCAGGCGTTACCCGCCCCGCTACGGCGGGCCCGTGAAACTACCCGGCGCTTTGCGGAGTATGAGCAGGCACGACAGGAGTTTGCCGGTAATCCCGAGGCCCTGAGGGCCTGGCGCGAGGATGCCTTCGGCGTCGAGATCGCGCAGCAACTGGCGGAAGTGGAGGCGCGGCAAAGGGACTGGGAACAGCGCTGGCAGGCATACCGCCAGGAACGTCAGGCACTGGAACGTGCCGGCCTGGCTGCGCCGGAGAGGGAGACCGCCATCGAAGTCTTGCGGGATCGCTATTTCACCGGTACGGAGCGAGTGCGGGCCAGTGCCCTGGACTCCCTGCAGTAATCATACAGTCATACCACGTCGGTAAACTCCTGCAATCCATGTAAAAAGGGCCCAACCGGAGCCTGCCCCCGTGTTGTGAGGGCGTGTATGATGAGGGAACGGACCGACCGGATTGTCCGGTCGGTGTGTGGTTTGTGTCCTACTCGCCACCCAGGAGGTGCTTCGTGCGTTCAACAAGTCGTGTATTCCCTGTTACCCGCTTACGTCGTAATCGGGCGGATGATTTTTCCCGACGTCTGGTGCGGGAGCATCAGCTCAGCGTTGATAACCTGATTTACCCGGTGTTCGTGCTGGAGGGTGAGGGCAAGAGGGAGCCGGTGCCGTCCATGCCGGGAGTGGAGCGCCTGAGTATTGATCTGTTGGTGGAGCAGGCAGCTGAGTTGGTTGAACTGGGCATTCCCGCTGTTGCACTGTTCCCGGTTGTTGAGGCTGAGCAGAAGAACTCCTCTGGTTCCGGTGCCTGGAACTCCGACGGCCTGGCTCAGCGCGCGGTCCGGGCCTTGAAAAAAGCACACCCCGGGTTGGGGGTAATCACCGATGTGGCGCTCGACCCGTTCACTACCCATGGGCAGGACGGTATTGTTGATAACGACGGTTATGTGCTCAACGACGTGACCATTGAAGCACTGGTCAATCAGGCGTTGTCCCATGCCGATGCGGGAGCGGATATTGTTGCGCCCTCGGATATGATGGACGGTCGCGTGGCGGCCATCCGGAATGCCCTGGAGTCGGCGGGGTATGTAAATACTCGCATTCTGGCCTATTCTGCCAAGTATGCTTCTGCCTATTACGGTCCGTTCCGGGATGCTGTCGGATCAGCGGACAACCTTGGTAAGGGGGACAAGGCAACCTATCAGATGGACCCGGCCAACAGCGACGAGGCACTGCATGAAGTCTCGATGGATCTGGCGGAAGGTGCGGACATGGTGATGATCAAGCCGGGCATGCCGTACCTGGATATCGTTCATCGCGTCAAACATGAACTGCAGGTGCCGACCTTTGTGTACCAGGTCAGCGGTGAGTATGCCATGCACATGGCGGCCGCTGAAAATGGCTGGCTGGATGGCGATGCGGTGATGATGGAGAGCCTGACGGCCATGCGACGTGCCGGCGCAGATGCCATCCTGACGTATTTTGCAGTCCGGGCTGCGCGTCTGTTGAAGCAGCCACACGGGCAACGTTGATAACTGAATCACGGGCTCCGGAAAACCACTCCCAGAGCGGAGGAAGGAGCCCATCACATTGGAATTGATGAGTTATGAGTAGTGGATCTGTTGAAAAACTGGGCGAAGCCGAAGTGCAGAGCGTTCCGGCTCCGGTTGAAGTACCGACTGTCGCTCAGGATGTTGATCTGGGCGCAACTGACAACTTCTTCAATCGGGAGCTCAGCCAGCTGCAGTTCAATTACCGGGTGCTCAAGCAGGCTCTGGACACCACTCATCCTCTGATCAACCGCCTGATTTTCTGCTGTATCTTCAGCAGCAACATGGATGAATTCTTCGAAATCCGGGTCGCCGGTCTGCGCCAGCAGATGAAGTACGGCCGGGAGACCGTGGGTTCCGATGGCCTGATGCCTGAACAGGTCCTGACTGAAATCAGTCGTGTGGCCCATGAATACATTCGTGAGCAGTACGACATCCTCAATAATGTGCTGATTCCTGAAATGGAACAGGAGAATATCCATTTTGTCCGGCGCCGGGAATGGACACCGGCCCAGGCCGAATGGGTGCGCAGCTATTTCGAGGAAGAAATCCTGCCGGTGGTCAGCCCGATCGGGCTGGATCCTTCCCATCCGTTCCCGCGACTGGTCAACAAGAGCCTGAACTTCATTGTCGAACTGGATGGCAAGGATGCCTTTGGCCGCGAGACCGGCATGGCAATCGTGCCGGCACCGCGTTCCCTGCCGCGGCTGGTGCGGCTGCCCGATGATGTCTGCGAGGGTGGTGATAACCTGGTGTTCCTGTCCTCGATGATCCACGCCCATGCCGATGAGCTGTTCCCGGGCATGGAAGTCAAGGGTTGCTACCAGTTCCGCCTGACCCGTAACGCCGACCTGGAGCTGGAGGACGATCTGGAAGATCTCGCCTCGGCGCTGCGTGGTGAGCTGCTCAGTCGCCGCTTTGGCGATGGTGTGCGCCTGGAGGTGGCTGACAACTGTCCGGAGGAACTGGTCCACTTCCTGTTGCGGGAATTCGGACTCACCGAGCGTGATCTCTATCAGGTGCACGGTCCGGTCAACCTGACCCGGTTAATGGCAGTCGGCGGACTCGTGGATCGACAGGACCTGACCTATTCCGGATTTTCGCCGTCCATTCCGCGTCAGATCCGCAGCAAGGAGTCCATGTTCGACGCCATTCGCAAGCGCCCGATCCTGCTGTTGCACCCTTATCAGAATTTCAGCCCGGTCACCGATCTGTTGCGACAGGCGGCCAAGGACCCTCAGGTGTTGGCTATTCGTCAGACGCTGTACCGCACCGGGGCCGACTCCGAAATCGTGGAGGCACTGGCGGATGCCGCCCGGCGCGGAAAGGAAGTCACTGCGGTGATCGAATTGCGTGCCCGTTTTAGTGAAGCGGAAAACCTGGAACTGGCCAGCCGCCTGCAGGAGGCGGGGGTGATCGTCGTCTACGGGGTGGTTGGCTATAAAACCCACGCCAAGATGATCCTCATCGTGCGCCGGGAAGAGGGGCGGCTCAGGCGCTATGTCCATTTGGGGACGGGCAACTACCACGCCGGTAATGCCCGCCTGTACACGGATTACAGTTTCATGACCTGCGACGAGTCCATTGGTGACGACGTCAACAAACTGTTCCAGCAGCTGACCGGGATGGGCAAGGCGCTGAAGATCAAGAAACTGTTCCACGCACCGTTTACCCTCCACAGCCGATTGTTGAGCCTGATCGACCGGGAGGCGGGTTACGGCCAGAACGGCAGGATCATCTTCAAGTTCAATGCCCTGACCGAGCCTCAACTGATCAAGTCATTGTACCGGGCGTCCCAGGCCGGGGTGAAAATTGACCTGATCATTCGCGGTATCTGTTGCCTGCGGCCGGAAGTGCCCGGGCTTTCCGAGAATATCCGGGTACGGTCCATTATCGGCCGCTTCCTGGAACATACCCGGGTCTATTACTTCGGCAACAACGGTCGTCCGGATGTCTATTGCTCCAGTGCGGATGGCATGGAACGCAATCTGTTAAGCCGGGTGGAAACGGCGTTTCCCATCGAGGATCCCAGCCTGATTGCCCGGGTCCGGGAGGATCTGGATACCTATTTGGCGGATAACTGTCAGTCCTGGGTCTTGCAGCCGGATGGCAGTTACCTACAGAATCAACCGGCGGATGGGGAAGATCGACTGGCATCCCAGCTGGTGTTGCTGGAGCGTCTGACCGGACAATAATAAGCAGTTTGTTACGGAGAAATCAGTGAAAAAGACATGGATGATTGTGGGCGGCGTTGTACTGGTGGTTGGCGCCGTAGCTCCCTGGGGTGTGGGCCTGGTCACTGAGCAGCAGTGGCAGGAGGTGACCTCGGAAGTCAATGCGAAACAGCCGTTTGTGCGGCTGGAGACCCGGGATTACCGCCGAGGTTATCTCAGCGCCCGTTTTGAGGGCACAGTGACGTTTGAAGATCCCGCCAGTGAAGACGTACATCAGATTGAGTATGAAGCGAGAGTCTCCCATGGGGTTACCGGTAGCTTGTTGGACTTCGTGCCGCTCTCCGGTGTGCCTGAGGAGGCTGCAGGCCTTTTCCCGGATGAAAAACCGAGGCTGACCCTGGAAACCCGGCTCTGGGGAACCGCCATTGCTGAGTTGACGGTGCCGGCGCTATCGGTCACCAACGACGACAGCGGAGAATCCCTGAACATGTCCGGCGGGTTTGGTCGGGTCGATATCGGCAGCAACGGCACCGAGGCTGATATTGTGATGGTGTGGCCGGGGATGGTACTCGACACCCCGGATCTGCAGATCCGCCTGCAGGATTTCCAGTTGGAGCAGACGCTGCACCACCTGCGTGGCGAGGTCTGGACCGGCGAGGGGGAGGCAGACCTTCAGTCTGTGGAGTTCCTGTCCGCGGGGCAGGCCCCGCTACGGATGGAGGGCTTCCGGATGACCAGCAGGACCTGGCCAACGGACAATGACCGCAGTGTGAATTCTGAAACCGTGGCCACCCTGGACACAGTGACTTCAGACGGTGAAAGCTTCGGGCCCCAGCGGGTGGCGTTCGTGATGAATGGTCTGGATGTGGATAGCTGGAGCGAGTTGACCGGCGCGATGACCGACATGCAGGTTGCTGCCCTGGATAACCAGGCCGGATCACCGGCTGCGTTTGAGCAGCAGATGGCCAGTATGAACCGACTCAGCGGCGCGCTGTTGGATCTGGCGGCTGAAGGGTTCAGCTTCGGTTTCCCGGATATCAGCCTGGTGACACCGGACGGGGAGGTAAACGGCGAGTTGATGGTTGAGCACCCGACCCTGTCGGATCAGGAGCGCTCGCAGATGCTGATGGTCATGCAGCGATTGACCGGGCACATGAAGTTGAGCCTGCCCCTGGCGCTTGCCGAGAACCATCCGGAGCTGATGATGCAACTGGCGCCATTGATCAAGGAAGGGATGATGACCCGGAGCGGTGATCATTTGACCATGTCCGCGCAGCTGAAGGACCTGTCGGTCGACGTCAACGGCACAGTGATACCGTTACCGCCCCTATTCTGAGGCGGCAACGCGTCTAATCATCGGGGCCAATTACATCAGGACTGACGGAACTTCTGTTGCAAGGCCGCCTCAACGGCGGGATCGACGAATTCCGATACATCACCGCCCAGAGACGCGATCTCACGGATCAGGGTGGAGGAAATGTAGGACAGGTGATTTGCCGGTGTCAGGAACACGCTTTCCACTTCCGGGGCCAGGCGGCGATTCATGTCAGCCAACTGGAATTCGTACTCAAAATCGGAGACCGCGCGCAGCCCCCGTAGAATCACCGTTGCATTCTGTTCGCGGACAAAGTCCGCCAACAGGTTACTGAAGCCGGTGACACTGACGTTGGGGATGTGGGCGGTGGCTTTCCGGACCAGTTCGCAGCGTTCCTCCAGATCCAGCAGTGGCTGCTTCTTCGGATTGTAGGCGATCGCAACAACGATTTCGTCAAACATGCGGCCTGCCCGTTCAATCAGGTCGGTGTGGCCATTGGTGATAGGGTCAAAGGTGCCCGGGTAGATAACTTTAGGCATGCACTGCTCCTCGGTTCAGAAGCCCATAGCATACCCGGGCACTTACTGCTTTGTCAGCCTTTCAGCTTGCCGGCCAGCCGGGTGCTGTTCCTGGCGGCCAGGGCATACACCGACAGCTGGGGATTGGCGCCGATACTGGTGGGGAAGATGGATGCATCATGGATGCTCAGGTTGCTGACGTGGTGGTGCTCGCCGAAACCGTTAACCACCGATTGTTGCGGGTTTTCACCCATGCCACAACCGCCCATCTGGTGAGCAGTGAACAGCCGCACGCGATGCAGCTCCATGGGCAGCTCGTCGATAGCGGCCCTGGCCTCTGACCAGCTGTTGAACCAGGGAGAATCCAGGTGCATAAGGCGGACCTGCTCGGCGCCGGCAGCAAACTGGATTTCTGCCATGGTATGGAAGGCCCGGCGCAAGCCGTCCCAGAGGTAATCGGTCACCGGATAGTCGAGCACCGGGCTGCCGTCGTCCCGCAGGCTGACGGTTCCGCCGGGGCTGTCCGGATGGAAGCCATCCCTCAGCAGGGCAATAACCGACTGCATCCAGGGTAATTGCTTGAGGTTGTCCCGTTGCTCTTCGCCATGGCCCGGTACGACGCCGCTGGACATTGCCGGGTGCAGCGGTGGGACTTCCAGCTTGTAGCCGGCTGGGCCATCCACGCCCTCGCGGAAGTTGAACTCGTCTGAGTAAATCGACTGGGGAGCACCGTAAAACGGATCGACTTTCTCCGGCATACGCGCAACGGTGGCGTTCACCGGATGGATGAACGAGCGCTTGCCGATACGATGGTGGGGGTCGGGAATGTCTGAGCGCAGCAACAGGCCAGGCGAGCCAATGGCGCTGGCGGCCACCACAAAGTGTCGGGCTTTCAGGTGGACCTTCACGCCGGAAGGCGTCACGGTATCCGCGGACATGGCGGAGGCCACCAGGTGATCGATCCGGTCCTGCTTCATGACCAGCTTGTCGGCGCGCAGGCCATGGAACAAACGGGCTTCGTTATCCAGTGCGCCCGGGATGGTCGTGGTCAGGGCACCTTGCTTGGCATTGGTGGGACAGCCGACGCCACAGTAGCCCAGGTTCCAGCAACCCTTGACGTTGCGGGGGATCACGTTCCAGGAATAGCCCAGTTTGTCACAGCCCTGGCGCAGAATGTCGTTGTTGACATTGGGATCGGTCAGCCATGGTGAGACAGTATGCCGCTCTTCGCGGCCATCGAACCATGGCTTCATTGCCTCCGGCCTGAGATTCTCAAGCCCGAAGTTGTCGGCCCAGTAGCTCAGGGTGGGTTCCGGGGTGCGGAAGCTTGAGGTCCAGTTGACGGTGGTTGACCCGCCGACACAGCGTCCCTGGAGGATGGCAATGGCCCCGTCTTTGGTGACCCGGCTCATGCCTTCCTGATACAGCGAGGCATAGGCGGTCAGCTCGTCCATCTTGAAATCTTTCTGGTAATAAAGCCTCCCTTCTTCCACGAGGATGACGGACAGCCCGGCGCGGGCCAGGATTTCGGCGGTGGTGCCGCCACCAGCGCCGGTGCCAATGATCACGACGTCTGCTTCATGGGTCTGGTTGTCTGTCAGGGTGCTGGCGTCTGTGACTTTCCAGCCGGCCTCAAGGCCCTTGGCAATGCGATCGGTTAACGACATGGAAATCTCCGTAATCAGCGGGCGGCAGAATCAGGCGTTGTTGAACTGGGGCAGGGCTTGCATGGCCCATGGTGGTGGCCCCGGGTAGCCCGACAGGTGCCAGTGCTGGGGGTGGCCGTAAAACGCCACGTTGCTGATTTTGGTCAGGGCGATGTAGCCATTGTTGAGCAGACCAATACCGCTGGTGCGCCAGCGTTCCAGAAAGGCGTCCACCTCGGCGGTGGTGGCGTTGGGCCAGCTGGACCAGACCCGGGCAACCGTGACCCGCGTCAGGCCGAAGTTGAGCAGATCAAACAGTTTGCGCAGCTCCTGCTGGTTGGCCGGGCCGAACTGGACAATGCCCTGATCAATCCGTTCGATGGTGCCGGCAATCGCCTGTCGCCTTGGCTCCGGCTCTTCCATCAGGGCCGGCCCGACAATGGCTGGCAGCAGGGCCTGGAACAGTTCGATGTCATCGCGGGTGAGAAACTGGAACCGATAGCCCTCATCGACGGGGGTATCGGCCGCATCCAGGCGACCCGCCGGTGCGGTTGCGCAGCCACTGAGGCCCGCCGTGACACTGACGGTGCCGAGGAACAGAGTGCCCCCCAGTCCGGCCCGCAGAAAGCTGCGTCGGTCGATGGTGGAAGGGGATTCCTGATCGTGTGGGAGATGGGACATGGTGGGTCCTCTTGTTGTTTTCGTCGCAAGCGCTGGAAGCGGGCCGGTGTTAGCCGGCCCGGGTGTGGATCAGCGGATGAATAACTTGTAGACCATCTTGTGGGCAGTAGTGCCGTGGGGTGCGTAGACGTATTTGCCGCTGTTGAACTTCTGTTTGCTGAAGATCGCGCGGTGATGGGACAGCGTCAGGAAGCCTTCCTTGCCGTGGTAATGCCCCATACCGGAATCACCAATGCCGCCGAATGGCAGGTCGTCCTGCGCCACGTGCATCAACGCGTCATTGATGCACATGCCGCCGGAGTGGGTGTTGTCCACCACCTGTTGCTGCATGGAACGGTCATAGCCAAAGAAGTACAGGGCGAGTGGGCGAGGGCGATCGTTGATGTAGTGGATGGCTTCGTCCAGGCCACCGTAACCGACGACCGGCAGAATCGGTCCAAAAATCTCGTCCTGCATCACCTTCATGTCCGGGGTAGTCTTCAGAACCAGGGTCAGAGGAATCTTGCGGGTGCCGTCCTTGAGGTTTTCCCGTGCCGGGTTGAGCTCGACGATCTCGGCGCCTTTTTCCCGGGCGTCGTCCAGATAACCCTGCAACCGCTCGTATTGGCGTTCATTGATAATGGCGGTGTAGTCGTCGTTGTCCCGCAGGCTGGGGTACATTTCGGCAAAGCGGGCGCGAAATTCGTCCACAAAGGCCTGCACCCGGTCCGCCGGACAGAGCACGTAATCCGGTGCCACACAGGTCTGGCCGGCATTGAAGGCCTTGCCGAACGCAATGCGCTGGGCGGCATCCTCCATGGGAACATCGGAGGAGACAATCGCAGGGGACTTGCCGCCCAGTTCCAGGGTAACCGGTGTCAGGTTCTCCGAGGCTGCACGCATCACCAGCTTGCCCACGGAAGTGGAGCCGGTGAACAGCAGGTGGTCAAAGGGGCGGCTGGAGAAATCCGCGGCAACATCCGCCTCTCCGGTGATCACCGATACCAGGTCCCCGGGGAAGGTAGCCTCAATGATCTCCTTGAACAGGGCGGAGGTATGCGGAGTGAACTCTGACATCTTGATCATGGTGCGGTTACCCGCGGCCAGTGAGGCGACCAGAGGCCCGACAGCCAGATACAGCGGGTAGTTCCAGGGCACAATAACGCCGACCACGCCTTTGGGCTGGTAGTGGACCTTATTGCTGGCGGGCTGGAACAGCACCGAGACATGACGTTTCGAGGGCTTCATCCAGCCACCGAGGTTTTTCAGGGTGTAATTGATGCCCTGAATGGACGGCATGATTTCAGCAATCAGCGATTCGTCCTTCGAGCGGCAACTGAAATCCCGGTCAATGGCGTCGGTCAGCTTGTCCTGGTTGCTCAGTAGCGCCCGCTTCAGCCGCTTCAGGTTTTCCTGACGCTCGGTCAGTGAGGGCATTGAGTTGTTGCGAAATGCCTTTTTCTGATCTTCGAATACACGATGCGTGTGCTGGATTTGCTTCTTACTTTCGGTAAGCTGGACGACGCTGGCTCCCATGGAACTCTCCCCTCGGGTCGCCGGATGCATTCCGGGCGCCCTGTTGTTGTTTGAGTGGTGGCGAAAAAATGCTCAATTTGCGCTTGATGGTATTATTAGAGTATATACTCTAGGTAGTCAAGGAAAGCCGGATGGCGGATCAGGCCATCCGCCGGTCACACAACAACAAAGCTTGCTGAACCTATGAAAACCAGAGACAAGATCCTGCTATCCAGCCTGGAGCTATTTAACGAGCGGGGTGAGCGAAATGTCACCACCAATCACATTGCTGCGCATCTGGCCATATCTCCGGGTAACCTCTATTACCATTTCCGCAACAAGTCGGACATCATTTACGAGATCTTCCTGGAATATGAAAAGCTGGTGGATTATTACCTGGATATTCCAGAGGATCGGCCGCTGACTCTGGATGACATGATGTTTTATCTGGAATCCGTCTTTGACGGGCTCTGGAGTTACCGGTTTTTCCATCGCGACCTGGAACATCTGCTGGATGGTGACCGGCGGCTACGCCAGGATTACCGGGAGTTCACCGAGCGTTGCCTGGACGCCATCAGCCGGATCTTCGAGAAGATGGCGGACGCGGGCATCATCGAACCCCAATCGGAAGAATTGCGTTCGGCCATGTCGCTGAACGTCTGGCTGGTTATCACCAACTGGATGGCGTTCCTGAAAACAGCCCATGCCTGCGAGGAATCCGCCAATCTCACGCTGACGGAGCTCAAGCAGGGAATCTACCAGGTGCTGACCCTGGAAATTCCCTACCTGACACCGGCCTACCGGGAAAGGGTCATGGCGCTGAGAGAGCAGTACCGCCCACAACTGCCGGAAGCCCGTGAGGTCGAATCGTCAGTCAGAAGCGTTGGATGGCGTTCTGCCTGATTAATTTTTGATCGATTCTGGAACTTTCGGGATAGCCTGGTGTCACATCTCTGACGCTGGGGATCCGGACATCCCTGGCGTCACCCTGAGTGAGTTCTCAGGTTTTAGCACGTCGCAAACCCTGACGTTTCACCGGCCTGTCTTATGGCAGGCCGGTTTTTTCTTTCTGCCTCCCGTTCTTCTTCCCAAGTACTCTTCAGGTATTCTCCAAGTGCTCTCCAACACATCCTTGTCAGCGCTTTTCAAATCCAATAAACTCGCTTATGTTACCGGTAACATATGCCGGCACAAAAACAATCAGGAGATTCCAATATGTTTCCGACAAGACACGCTATTGGCGTATTTCTGGCCACGCTTGCGTTTAATGCCTTTGCTGCCGATTTCACCTTCAAGTTCCAGTCTTCAGACCCTGCCGGTGTCAAAAATTTCAAGATTCAACAGGCCTGGGCCGATCGTGTGGAGACCATGACCGGTGGTCGTGTGGAGATCGACTTGCTGCCGGTTGGCAGTGTCGTCAGCCACACCGAGACCCTGGGAGCCATGAAAATGGGGGTGTTGGACGGCCACATTTCGGTCACCGGATACTTTTCCGGTAAGGATCCGGCATTCGGACTGATTGGCAATACCGTGGGTGCCTGGTCCAGCCCTGACCAGCTTATTGACTACATCAACTACGGCGGCGGTTATGAGCTGATGAATGAGCTGTATGAACCGTACGGCGTCAAATTTATTGGTGGCGGTGGTACCGGGCTTGAGTCGTTCGTGTCAAAAAAGCCGCTTGACGGGGTGGCGGATCTCAAGGGGCTGAAAATGCGTGCGCCCGAAGGGCTGGTGCAGTCGGTCTTTGCCGCGGCCGGTGCTTCGCCGGTCAACCTGCCCGGCTCCGAGGTCTATACCGCATTGAGCAAGGGCGTGATTGACGCAGCCGACTACACGGTGTTCTCAACCAACCATGAGGCCGGCCTGAATGACATTGCCTCACATCCTGTCAATCCCGGGTTTCATTCGTTGCCCCTGCTGGAAATTGCCATGGGGCTTAAGGCGTGGGAGAAACTGCCAGAAGACATCCAGGCCATTATGACGGTGTCCGCCAGGGACTTTGCGCAGGACATTAGCACCCAATTGGCAATGGCTGATCGGGAGGCCGTCAATGAGGCCCGTGCGAATCCGGAGATTACCATCCACGACTGGTCTGCCGAGGAGCGCCGCAAGTTCCGTGCTATTGCCCGCGATCAATGGAAGGTCTACGCAGAGCAGTCCCCCAATGCCGGCAAGGTGTACCAGTCGGTCACCAAATACCTGGAGTCTCAGGGCCTCCTCTGAGTAGCAGGTTCCCTCGATATCAGCCTCCGGGCACCCTGTCGGGGCCCGGAGCGAGGAGTTCATTATGTCTGTTGAAAATAATGCATCCGGTCGGGGTGATGATCCCGATCGGGAGATTGTCCTGCCTGAAAAGGACGAGGATGTGGGGTTCACCTCGCTGGACAGGGGCATTGTCTGGCTTGGCAAGAAACTGAGCCTGGTGTTCGCGGTGATTGTTCTGGTGTCTTTCTACGAAATCATTCGCCGCTATGTATTCGATGCGCCGACACTCTGGGTGCACGAAACCGTGACCTTCGCCGGCGCCACGCTGTTTGTCCTCGGTGGGTTGTATGCCCTGGCCACTGATCGCCATGTCCGGATCGTGCTGATCTATGACGCAGTCTCGCCCCGTGCCCAGCGCTGGCTGCGGGTTGTTCATCATCTGCTGGGGCTCGCCTTTTGTGGCATGCTGCTTTTCGCAAGTTGGTCGATGGCGACAGAAGCGGTGCTGGCACCCTGGGGGGACTGGCGTCTTGAGACGTCCGGCTCGGCGTGGAACCCACCGTTCCCGGCGTTCCTGAAAGTGATCATTCTGGTGGCAGTCGCTGTCATGACGCTGCAGTTCCTGCTGCACCTGGTGCGCGATCTCCGTGGCAAGGGAGGTGTCTGATGTTTGAACTGGCTTCCCTCGGTATTGGTTATGGCAGTCTGTTGATGCTGGTCATGCTGATTGTCCTGCTGCTCACCGGAATGCAGCTGGCATTTGCCACGGGTCTGGTTGCCCTGGTGTTCGCCCTGGGCTGGTTCGGCCCGGATGCGTTACCCATTGTCAGTAGCCGCTTGTATAGCTTCATTGGCAACTATGTTTTCCTGGCAGTGCCCATGTTCGTGCTGATGGCGTCATTGCTGGATCATTCCGGTATCGCCCGCGACCTGTTCGACGCCATGGCTCGCCTGGGTCGCAAACTGCGGGGCGGTGTCGCGATACAGACTCTGGTGGTGGCGGTAATCCTGGCCTCGATGTCTGGCGTCATTGGCGGCGAGACGGTACTGCTGGGGATCCTGGCACTGCCGCAGATGCTACGCCTGGGCTACGATCGCAAGCTGGCCATTGGCACCACCTGTGCGGGTGGGGCGCTCGGTACCATGCTGCCACCCAGTATCGTACTGATTATTTACGGGCTGACCGCTAATGTCTCCATTGGCGACCTGTTCAAGGGTGCCTTTGCGCCTGCACTGATACTGGCACTGCTTTACATGGGGTACGTCCTGATACGTGTCTGGCTGAAGCCGGAGATGGCACCGCTGCCTTCGGATCAGGATGCGCCCGAAACGCCAATGCCGAACTTTTTTAAGGCATTGTTGTTTCCCCTGCTTTCGGTGGTTGTGGTGTTGGGTAGTATCTATGGCGGTGTGGCCTCGGTCACAGAGGCGTCGGCACTGGGTGTCATGGGGATTGCCATCAGTACCTGGATTCGCGGTGAGCTGTCCCTGGCCATGGTACGTAAGGCTACCGTCAGCACGCTGCGGGTCTGCGGCATGATTATCTGGATCGGGATTGGTGCAACCGCGTTGGTCGGTGTCTACAACCTCATGGGGGGTATCGATTTCGTCCGCGACATGGTCTTTGCCGTCAGTGGCGGCCATGGCCTGAGCACCATCCTTTTCATGATGTTGATCCTGCTCATACTTGGCATGTTCCTGGACTGGGTTGGCGTCGCGCTGCTGACCATGCCGATCTTTGTGCCCATCGTCACGGAACTGGGGTACAGCCCGATCTGGTTCGGGGTGGTGTTCTGTATGAACATGCAAGTGTCCTTCCTGTCGCCTCCATTTGGACCGGCGGCCTTCTACCTCAAGACGGTGACGCCGAAGGACATTTCCCTGGGTGAGATCTTTCGGGCTCTGCTGCCATTCATTGCTCTCCAGGTAGTGGCGCTTGGTTTGCTGATTGCGTTCCCCCAACTGGCGCTATGGTGGCAGTGATATGACGGCACCAAAAGTGATCGTAATGGGGGTGTCCGGGTGCGGTAAGAGTCTCGCCGGTACCATGCTTGCCAGCGAATTGGGGGTTCGGTTTTACGATGCGGACGATTACCACAGTCGGGCCAATGTAGACAAAATGGCGGCGGGCATTCCGCTGACCGATGAGGACCGCCGGGGCTGGCTGGATGATCTCGCCGCGCTGATTCGGTGGGAGGCGGGCGGCCTGGTGCTGGCCTGCTCGGCGCTGAAGCGTTGCTACCGCGAGCGCCTTCTGGATCACAATCCGGGGGTGCGTTTGATCTACCTCAAGGGTGATTTTGAAACCATTTGGGCCCGGCATTCCAGGCGAACAGACCATTACTTCAATGGTCGTGCCATGCTGGAGAGCCAGTTTCAGTTGTTGGAGGAGCCGAGCCCTGATGAAAACGCTATTGTCGTGGATGTATCCGTGGCGCCAGGGCAGATCATCAGGCAGTGCCTTGCCGGGCTTGGTCTGCGGGGCGAGGATTCCCGGAACTGATTCGCGGGTCTGCTTGCGGGTATGATAGCCAACTTTAGCCGTGTCTGGAGTCGTAGATGGTAAAGAATAAACGCCCCACATTGCAGGATATTGCCGACCGGGTCGGAGCGACCAAGATGACTGTCAGCCGGTGCCTGCGTGGCGCGGACAATGTCTCTGAACCGATGCGGGAGCGAATCTTTGCCGAGGCAGAGGCGCTGGGCTATATCCCCAACCGTGCTCCGGACCTGCTTTCCAAGTCCACCAGCCATGCAATCGGTGTGTTGTTGCCGTCACTGACCAACCAGGTCTTTGCAGATGTCATCAAGGGGGTAGAGTCGGTCACTGAGCCGGCGGGGTATCACCTGATGCTGGCCCACTACGGATACAGTCCCGAGATAGAGGAGCGCAGTCTGTCTTCGCTGCTGTCCTACAACGTGGATGGCGTTATCCTGTCGGAAAGTCAGCATACCGGTCGTACCCTGAGGATGCTGCAGACCGCCGGGGTGCCGACGGTGGAAATCATGGACACGCACACGGCGCCGTTTGAGCAGGCTGTGGGGTTCGACAACGTCAGTGCGGCCTACGATATGGTACGTGAAATGATCCGGCTCGGACGTCGGCGGGTGGTCTATCTCGCGGTCCGGCTGGATGCCCGAACCCTCCAGCGCCAGGAGGGCTATAACCGTGCCATGGAGGAAGAGGGGCTGGCACCGGTAACCCTCCGCAGTGAACAGCGTTCGTCGTTCAGTGTGGGCGCCACCCTGATGGCGCGGATACTGGAGGAGAATCCGGACACCGATGGCATCTTCTGTACGAATGATGACGTTGCCATAGGGGCGTTCTTTGAGTGCCAGCGCCGGGGCATCCCCGTACCGGAGCGGATCGCTATCGCCGGCTTCCATGGTCACGATGTTGGTCGTGTCATGGTGCCGCCACTGGCGAGCGTGATTACACCGCGGGAGATGGTCGGGCAGCGAGCCGCTGAAGAGCTGATTGCACGCCTGGGTGGTGCGGCAATCAGCGACCAGCGTATTGACCTCGGCTACCGGATTGAGCGGGGCGGAACCCTCTGAGCGCCCCGTGTTAGCCCATCATCTCGTCTGTGACCTCGTCGCTGCCGGCTTCCAGCCATGCAGTCAACGCGTCACGGCTTTCATCAACGCCCCGCTTTGACGTTGCCGAGAACATGATCAGGTGTTCGACGCACTGAAACTCCTTCAGTTTTCCGGCGATGCCCAGCATGGCTGTCTTGGCCTGGCCGAATTTCAGTTTGTCGGCCTTGGTGGCCAGAATCATCAGCGGCAAGTTGTTATGTTCACACCATTCCACCATCATCTGGTCGAAATCGGTCAGCGGGTGGCGAATGTCCATGACCAGTACCAGGCCTCGCAAGCAGCGGCGATCGTTGAGGTAATGCCCCAGGTGTTGTTGCCAGTCGTCCTTCATATCCCGGGAGACCTTGGCGTAGCCATAGCCGGGCAGGTCCACCAGGCGGCAGTTCTCTCGATTCAGTGTGAAGAAGTTGATCAGGCGGGTACGGCCGGGTGTCTTGCTGGTACGCGCCAGTTTTCCGTTGGCGGTAATGGAATTGATCGCGCTGGATTTGCCGGCGTTGGAGCGTCCCGCAAACGCGACTTCCGCCCCGGAATCCAGTGGACATTCTTCCAGCCGCGAGGCGCTGATCAGGAATCGGGCGCTGTTGAATGAGATCGATTTTTGAGTCAGATCAGATGACACGGTGGTTGGGCTTCCTATTGGATTTCAGTTATCAGGGATTAATGTATAATGCTACACCAATTCCGGGCAGCACGCTGAGCGATGCTGCTGTACAGCCCCGGTTTTGTGCCTGTTTGAGTCAGTGCCTGCCGGCTGCATAACGAAGAATACTTTGGATGAGAGAAGCGGAGCGAGCATGAAAAAACTGATCGCAGGAGTTGTTCTCGGTGTTGGCCTCACAGCGATGGCACACGGGGCTGGAGATCCTGAAGCAGGCAAGGAAAACGCAGCCGTCTGTGCCGGGTGCCACGGTCAAGGCGGCGCCAAGCCGGTAATGGCCGCGTACCCCAAGCTGTCGGGGCTGGGTGAGAAATACCTGTACCAGCAGTTGTTGGCTATCAAGAATGGTGATCGTCAGATTGCAGAAATGACCGGACTGCTGGACGACAAGTCTGAGCAGGATCTTAGGGATCTGGCCGCCTACTTCAACGATCAGGCTATGGTGGTTAATCAGGCTGATCCGGAGCTTATTGAGCAGGGTCAGGCATTGTATCGTGGTGGTAACCTCGCGTCTGGCGTGCCAGCCTGTTCCGGTTGCCACAACCCTCAGGGTAAAGGCAACGAGCCGGCGGGTTTCCCGCGTCTTGGCGGCCAGCAAGCCGCCTATGTTGAGAAGCAGCTGAAAGCCTACCGCGATGGTGAGCGCAATGGCTCCGCGAACGCCTCCATCATGATGGACGTTGCCGCCAAGCTGACGGATTCGGAAATCGAGGCAGTGGCCAACTATATTTCCGGCCTGAACTGATTCGTCTTCCGGGCACAAAAAAACCGGTTTCCATGTCCTGGAAGCCGGTTTTTTTATTTCCGCCGGTCAGGGGAGGGTAGGGATTTCCAAAACATTCAAAGAAGCCACGCTTCTCCGTTTTGGAAATCCCTGCCCTCCCCTGATCGGCTGCCATCCTTGGCAATTGTTGTCTGACAGGCATGGGGTCGTTGGCCGTTATTGCCTTTCCTGTGTTTAATTCGGCGACGGTGGAACTTTGTGCGTACGCTGGGTCATAATCAGTCCCAGATTTAATTTACAAAACCGGAGACAGTCGATGTTGAGAAGTCTGAGTACCGCAGTCACCTTCCTGGCGGCCTTCGCCATAGCTGGCCAGGTCAATGCAGCCGAATGGCAGGAGGGCACCCACTATCGGGAGCTGAGTTCTCCGGTCCGTACCGACAGCAGCGAGAGTATCGAGGTGGCCGAGGTGTTCTGGTATGGCTGTCCCCATTGTTACGCGTTCAAACCGCTGATCGAAGAGTGGGCGGAGAATCGCCCGGACGACGTTGATTACGTGCAGATTCCTGCGGCCTTGGGCAAATCCTGGGAGCCCCACGCCAAGGCGTTTTACGCGCTGGAGGCTATGGGTGAGCGGGACAAGGTTCACGATGCCCTGTTCGATGCCCTGGCCGGCGAGCGGCGGCCGCTGAATTCTGGAGAGGCGCTGGCGGAATTCGTCAGTGGTCATGGCGTGGACGGCGAGCAGTTTCTCGAGAACTACAACAGCTTCGGGGTCAACATGCGAATGCAGAAGGCCCAGGCGAAAATTCGTGGCGCGCGTGTCACCGGCACACCGACTATGCTTGTTAATGGTAAGTACACGGTCAGTGCCTCCATGGCTGGCGGCCATGAAGCGGTACTGGAGGTTGTTGACTATCTGGTCGAGAAAGAGCGCGGCTCCGCAGAGTAAGCAGGCTTTGTCTCGGGGCGCGTGCCACAGTCGGGTGAGCCGGTAACATGTACAGACACATTC
Source organism: Marinobacter sp. NP-4(2019) (assembly GCF_003994855.1). NCBI lineage: Bacteria > Pseudomonadati > Pseudomonadota > Gammaproteobacteria > Pseudomonadales > Marinobacteraceae > Marinobacter > Marinobacter sp. NP-4(2019). The sequence goes on along the minus strand of NZ_CP034142.1, from coordinate 4,008,234 downwards.
GCAAGCAGCTGGATGGGTTTCTCCGACCGACCGGAGAGCCCAGGGGGCGTTGTTCCGGAAGTGAGCATGTGCCCGAGTTTGAACCTCACCGGCACATCCGGCTGCTGACCTTCAACATACAGGTGGGTATCAATACCTCCTCCTACCGCCATTACCTGACCCGCAGTTGGCAGCACTTCCTGCCGCATCGCAATCGCATCGGGAATCTGGATCGAATCGCAACCCTGTTGCGGAACTACGACGTGGTGGCGTTGCAGGAGTGTGACGGTGGCAGTCTGAGAAGTGGCTATATCAATCAGGTTCAGTATCTGGCGGAAGCAGCCGGTATTCCATACTGGTACCAGCAACTGAATCGAAACCTCGGGCAGATCGCCCAGCACAGTAACGGTTTGCTGAGCCGGTACCGGCCACTGGATGTCACCGAGCACAGGTTGCCGGGGTTGATTCCCGGGCGTGGTGCCATTATTGCCCGCTACGGTTCGGAGGACGATCCGCTGGTGCTGGTGATGATGCACCTGTCATTGAGTCGGGCGGCCCAGCAGAGGCAGCTGGGGTACATCCGGGAGTTGGTTGGTGATTACCAGCATGTGGTATTGATGGGGGATATGAATAACCACGCGGAAGAACTGCTGACACAGACGCCACTCAAGGAAACCGACCTGATCCCCTTGCCGGATACCGCTCACAGTTTCCCGAGCTGGAGGCCGGAGAAAGCCCTGGATCATATTCTGGTCAGTCCCAGCCTGGAAATTCGACGCTCTGAAGTGGTCAGCTATCCGATGTCGGATCATTTGCCCATTGCCATGGACGTGGCGTTGCCGAAGGGCTATCTGGAAGCCTTCTGAGGCAATGCCGGGCAAGAAAAAACCCGGCGCATGGCCGGGTTTTTCTGGTTGCCAGATCACGATTACTTGATCTTGGCTTCCTTGTACGCAACGTGCTTGCGGACAACCGGATCGTACTTCTTGATCTCGATTTTTTCCGGAGTGTTACGCTTGTTCTTGTTGGTCGTATAGAAGTGACCAGTACCTGCTGATGAAACCAGCTTGATTTTCTCGCGCATGATGCGGCTCCTTAAACTTTCTCGCCGCGGGCACGAAGATCGGCCAGCACAGCGTCAATGCCTTTTTTGTCGATGATGCGCATGCCCTTGGTGGAAACGCGCAGCTTCACGAAACGCTTCTCTGATTCAACCCAGAAGCGGTGGTTCTGCAGATTTGGCAGAAAGCGACGACGGGTGTGATTCATCGCGTGGGATACATTGTTACCGGTGACCGGACGCTTACCGGTAACCTGACAAACTCTGGACATACTTGCCTCCGACCTGAGCAATGGTCTTAATATACGAATTCGTTTAATCGCGCCTCTGGTTGCTACTTGCGCCTCAAATTGCACGCTGCTCGCCAGACGCCGCCAGAAAGGGACGCTTTTATACCAGAACTGGCCCCCCAACGCAAAAAATTGTTGGGAATTTGGCCAGTTTTTTAGGTCTGGCCCAGGCTGGCTTACATCAGTCCCCGTTCAGCCAGGGATATTACCTCACCGTGGCCTACGACCATATGGTCAAGAACCCTGATATCCACCAGGCCAAGAGCTTCTTTAAGGCGTCCGGTCAGGGCAATATCCGCCTGACTGGGTTCGGCCACACCGGATGGATGATTGTGGGCAAAAATGACTGCCGCCGCATTATACTCCAAAGCTTGCCGGACTACCTCCCTGGGATACACGGCTGCGCCGTCAATGGTGCCGCGGAACAGTTCCCGGTATTGGATCACGCGGTGGCGGTTATCCAGAAACAGGCCGGCGAACACTTCGTGGGGGTAGGTGCCAAGACGACTGCACAGAAACCGCCGGGTGTCCGCCGGCGAGCGCAGAGGGTCTCCTTGTCTGAGGGGCTCGTCCATCACTCTTTGCGCCATTTCCATGGCCGCCTGCACCTGGGCGTATTTGGCCGTCCCCAGTCCCCTGACGCCACAGAACTGCCGCCGGGAGGCGGTCATCAGGCCCCGGAGTCCGCCAAAGGCGTCGATAAGGTGTCGCGCCAGATCCATGACCGGCATGCCGGCGGTGCCGGTGCGAAGGAATATGGCCAGTAGTTCGGCATCGGAGAGGCTGTCGGGCCCGTGGGCCAGCAATCTTTCCCGCGGGCGTTCGTCCGCAGGCCAGGGGTGGGTTGTCATGAATGCGTCCTTGCGGTTTACAGATAATGGCTTGAAATCTGTGGCGGCGCTCCCTGCGCAGGCCACTAAAATCCAGACGGAAGTCTAGCACGGGATGCAGGCTGCCGGGAGATGTTTGCCGTGCTATCTTATAGGCCTTTTATTTTTGCCGGATACGGAGCAACTATGGCCGCGAAACGAATTCTGCTGGGGATCACCGGTGGTATTGCCGCTTACAAGAGCGCGGAGCTGGTGCGGTTGTTGAAGAAGGCCGGGTACCCGGTACGTGTCGTCATGACCCGCGGTGCGGAGGCCTTCGTGACGCCATTGACCTTTCAGGCGCTCAGTGGGGAGCCGGTGCGGACATCCCTGCTGGACCCGGAAGCGGAGCAGGGAATGGGGCACATTGAGCTGGCGAAATGGGCGGACCAGGTGGTCATCGCCCCGGCGACCGCCGACTTTATTGCCCGTCTGGCCCAGGGTATGGCGGACGATTTGCTAACCACGCTGTGTTGTGCCACTGAAGCGCCCATCGTGGTGGCGCCTGCGATGAATCAGGCCATGTGGAATAACCACCGCACCCAGCGCAACATCGGATTGCTGGAATCGGATCCGCAGGTCACGCTTTGGGGGCCGGATCAGGGGTCACAGGCCTGCGGGGATACCGGGCCGGGCCGTATGCTGGAGGCTCAGGATTTGTTTGAGCGCATTACCGCGGTCTACGACGGACCGTTGTCGGGCAAGCGGGTCGTTATTACCGCCGGGCCAACGCGGGAACCCATCGATCCGATCCGCTACATCAGCAACCACAGTTCGGGGAAAATGGGCTATGCCATCGCTGCCGCAGCCAGGGATGCCGGTGCCCAGGTGGTGTTGATCAGTGGGCCGGTGTCCATCCCGGCACCCACCGGTGTGGAGGTTCGTGCCGTGGTCACGGCCGACGACATGTTGGCTGCCGCCGGGCAGGCAGTGGATGAGGGCTGTGATGTATTCATTGCTACCGCGGCCGTTGCCGATTACCGGCCGGATACCTGTGCCAGTGACAAGATCAAGAAGACCCGCGAGGATATGACGCTGTCGCTGGTACGTAACCCCGATACCCTGGCGTCCATCGCGGCTCGTCCCGATGCGCCGTTCACGGTGGGCTTCGCGGCGGAAACCCGCGATGTGGAACACTATGCCCGGGACAAGATGCAGCGCAAGAAGCTGAACATGATTGTGGCCAACGATGTATCGGAGCCCGGGATCGGCTTCAACAGTGACAATAATGCCGTCACGGTGTTCTGGCGCTCGGGGCAGCAGGCCATCGGGCCGGAAAGCAAGGCCGGCATTGCCCACCAACTGGTGGAACTGATTGCCGAACAGATCCAATAACAGAGCTACTCACAGGAAACTCCATGACACGACAAACTTTCCAGGTCCGCATTCTGGACCCACGCATCGGGGACAGTATTGCGTTTCCGGAATACGCCACGACCGGATCGGCAGGACTGGATCTGAGGGCTTGCCTGGACGAACCGTTAACCCTGAAGCCCGGAGATACCCAGTTGATCAGGACCGGACTGTCGATCCATATTGCCGACCCGTCCCTGGCAGCCATGATTCTGCCCCGCAGTGGCCTGGGCCATAAACATGGCATTGTGCTGGGCAACCTGGTGGGGCTGATCGATTCCGATTACCAGGGAGAGCTGATGGTGTCGTGCTGGAATCGGGGGCAGGGCGAATTCACCGTGGATGTCGGGGAGCGTCTGGCACAGCTGGTGCTGGTGCCGGTTGTGCAGGCCGATTTCGAAGTGGTGGAGTCGTTTGATGCCAGCGCCCGTGGCGTCGGCGGATTCGGGTCAACAGGAACCCGCTGACTGGGCAACAGTCTGTAAACGCGGCGACATTGCCCGACGTCTATACTTGGGTAACTCATTGCCGCGGGCGAACAATTTCAGTGCAGGATGGACTATGAAGCTGGGTAGGAAGAAATCGGATGAGGCCGTAGCGGAGACAGCGGACAAGCCGGCAGGCAAACAGAAGCGCAAGAGTCGGGAAGCCAGGGGGCCAGGTCTGAGGCGATTGGGGGCCGTGGCCAGTGTTCAGGCTGTCACTGTGCTGGTGGGCGGGCTGTTGGCAGCGGCACTGCTTTACCTGTTGGTGCTCGGGCCGGCGGAATTGCGCCGCGCTGACAACCTGGCTGCGCAGGAAGTCGATGCCGCCGCCAGCCAGTTGAACCTGCACCTTGCTACCCTGCAGTCTGCTGTCGAGGGCCTTGCAGCCCAGCGCCACGTCCGTGAGGCCCTGATTGATAGCGCGGGGATAGAATCGGTCGCTGCGGAACTGGGTGGCACCCTTCCGGGCGTCCAGGCCGTGCATCTGTTTCCCTATGGTGATATTCCGCGAAGTACAGGTGGTTCCGACACGCTCGGGTTTGCTGGACTGGACCTGGCGCGCAGGGCTGAGTCTGGCAATACGCTGCACCCTGATGCTTTCCCGCGGGACGGCCAGTGGTATTTCCAGATGGCAGCCGCGGTTCGCAACCCCGGTAACCGCGCCACGGCAGGCAGTATGTTGGTGGTGTTTGATGCGTCCGGATTGCAGCCGCTGCTGACGGTGAATAATCGTGAGCTGGGCGGAAAAATGTCACTGATACAAAGTGTCAGTGGTTCGTCCCGGGTGGTGGCAAGCAATGGCGTTGGCGATGGTGATGCGGTGGAACGGGCACTGGCTGCTCCGGGCTGGTCTCTTAGATACCAGCCCGCGTCCGCGCCGGCGCCGGTGGTTAACATCGGCCTTGCTATTATCCTGACCCTGGTTCCCGCCCTGATGGCCGCCATTGTGGTCTGGGTGCTGCTGGGGAATGCCCAGCGCGGTCTTCGCCAGGATGTGTCCGTACTGATCCAGTGGGCCCACAAGGTGTTTAGTGGCGAGCGACTCAAGCTGCCGACGCTGAAATGGGATCTGGTGGCATCCATGGGTGAAGCGCTCTATCGCCTGTCCCAGGTGGTGGACAAGCGCTTGGTCAAGGCTGCGGAGTCCGCGCGCTCCCGAGCTCCGGTAGGAGAAACAGGCGCTACCGAGGAGCCGTTGTTCCAGGATAAGGACATGCTGGATATTGATATGCTGGACGGTGACGATGACGTGCTGGGGTTGGGAGGCGGCGCTGGTGACGAAGCAACCAATGGCCCTGATAACACCCCCGCAGTGGAGGAAGTGGCGATGCCCCAGGTTGACATACCGGCGGGCATCTTTCGCGCCTATGATATTCGCGGTATCGTCGGTGAAACCCTGTCATCGGAGATCGTCAACGTTATCGGGCAGGCCATCGGCAGCGAAGCAGCGGAACGTAACATCGACAGCCTCTGTATTGGTTATGATGGCCGGCATTCGAGCCCTGATCTGGCCGATGCCCTTGCCAGGGGGATCATGTCCGCTGGCTGTAACGTGATTCATGTGGGCGCGGTTCCCACGCCGGTGCTGTATTTTGCTACCCATTATCTGCAAACCGGGTCTGGAGTGATGGTGACGGGAAGTCACAATCCCGCCAACTATAACGGACTGAAAATCATGCTGGGGGGTGAGACGCTTTCCGGCGAGGCAATCCAGAAGTTGTACCAGCGAACCCAGACCGGCGACATGGTCCGTGGTCAGGGTGCACAATCGTCTGAAGATGTGCGCCGTGCGTATCTGGACCGGATTGTTGGGGACATCGCCGTGGCCGCCCCCCTGAAAGTGGTACTGGACGCTGGCAATGGTATTGCCGGTGAGCTGGCGCCCATGCTGGTGGAAGAACTGGGTTGTGAGGTGGTCCCCCTTTATTGTGAAGTGGACGGAGACTTTCCCAACCACCATCCCGACCCGGGCAAACCCGATAACCTGGTGGATCTGATTGCGCGGGTGAAGTCTGAACGGGCGGATATTGGTCTGGCGTTCGATGGTGATGGTGATCGCCTGGGCGTGGTCACCAACAGCGGCAAGATCATCTGGCCCGACCGGCTGCTGATGCTGTTTGCCAGGGACGTTGTCTCCCGCAATCCCGGTTCCGATGTGTTGTACGATGTAAAATGTAGCCGTCGCCTGGCGGGGGTGATTTCCGAATCGGGTGGTCGCCCGATTATGTGGAAAACCGGCCACTCCCTGATGAAGGCCAAGATGAAGGAGACCGGTGCGTTGCTCGCTGGAGAGATGAGCGGGCACATATTCTTTGGCGAGCGTTGGTACGGCTTTGATGATGGGCTGTATTCGGCAGCGCGCCTGCTGGAGATCCTGGGTGTTGAGGATCGCCACAGTGACGAAGTGTTCGAAGACTTCCCGGAAGATATCAGTACCCCGGAACTGAATGTCGAGGTCACTGAGGAGAGCAAGTTCCAGCTGGTGGAACGCCTGGGCCGCGAAGGCGAATTCGGGGACGGGAGTATCAGTACCATCGACGGTATCCGTGTGGATTCCGCCGATGGCTGGGGTTTGTGCCGTGCCTCCAACACGACACCGGTGCTGGTGCTCCGATTCGAAGCAGAAACCGAGGAGGCGCTGGAGCGTATCAAGAGTGTGTTTCGTGGTCAGCTACGGAAAGTGGCTCCCGACCTCGTGGCAGATTTTTAATTGACAGATTACAAAGGCAGAAGCATGGCACTGGATCGTGAAACAGCAATGCAGGTGGCGTCCGTCCTGAGTAAAGGCTTGCCCTATATTCAGCGGTTTACCGGGAAAACCGTGGTCATCAAGTACGGCGGCAACGCCATGGAAAACGAAGAACTGAAAAGCAGCTTTGCCCGGGATGTAGTGCTGATGAAGCTGGTCGGCATCAACCCGATTGTGGTTCACGGTGGTGGCCCCCAGATTGGCGGGTTGCTCGAGCGCCTGAATATCCAGTCCCGCTTTGTGAATGGCATGCGGGTGACGGACAGTGAAACCATGGACGTTGTCGAGATGGTCCTGGGGGGCAGGTCAACAAGGAAATCGTGTCCCTGATCAACGCCCATGGCGGGACGGCAGTGGGACTGACCGGTAAGGATGCCAACCTGATCCGTGCCCGGAAACTGGAGGTGGTCAATCGTTCAGCCGAGCTGGAACGCCCGGAAATCATCGATATCGGTCACGTTGGTGAAGTTGACAGTGTGAATGTCGAAGTGATCGAAATGCTGACCCGCAGCAATGTCATTCCCGTCATCGCGCCAATCGGGGTGGGTCCCGATGGTGCGTCCTACAACATTAACGCCGACCTGGTTGCGGGCAAGGTGGCTGAGGCGATGAAGGCCGAAAAGCTGATCCTGTTAACCAATGTCTCCGGTCTCAAGAGCAAGGAAGACAAGGTCCTGACCGGCCTGACGGCAAAGCAGGTCAACGACCTGATAGAGGATGGCACCATCCATGGCGGCATGTTGCCGAAGATTCGTTGTGCCCTGAATGCGGTGGAAAATGGCGTACGCACGTCACACATTATTGATGGTCGGGTTGCTCATGCGACCCTGCTTGAGATATTTACGGACGAAGGAGTGGGAACGCTGATCTCCCGCAATTAGGGCGGCCTTCGGGCTGATATTTGGTGGTGCAGTCCGATCGGTACCAATCCGGACGGACAAGAGGATGAATGAATGAAACGCCTGCTGACCTTTGGTGTTGTCGTGGTTCTGCTGGGCTGGTTGCTGTTCAAGGCGTCTGTCTGGTGGCTGGCGGACCAGCGCCTGGCTGAAGCCAGGAAGGCCATAGAGAGCGTCGGGGTTATTCAGCGGGGCGCTATCGGTTCCGGCATTGAAGGTCGCCTGCTGTTGACGGCTGCCAGTTACCAGGATTTTCGGCTGGCACAGCCGATCGACATTGGCCGGATGGCGTTTGACGCAGGTTCACCGCTGAATCTCCTGACGGTTCTGGTGGATCCTGACCGTCTGCCAGCGGTCTGGTCACTGCGGGCGGAGAACGTCGAGCTCGCCCTGGAAGCCACCATGTTCCGCAACTGGGTTACCGCCTCCGGGGAGACCAACCCGGCGCTGTTTGCCCCCGTGTGTGGTCCGGACCATCGTCAACAATTGGGGAGCGGGGATCTGGTGCGCATGGGGGTTAATGGCATCGTCGGGGAGGCTCAGATCCGCCAGCATCCTGACCGTCTGTACCTGGAACTGACCACCGCAAGTACCGGTAGCCTGGAGGTCGAGTGGCCCGGGGCGCGGGTTGATATCATGAACCGCGATCAGCCGGTGCAGGGCGCTGACGCTCCAATGACGGTGACCATCCGTGACGGTGGTCTGATGCGCCGGGTCGCAGCCTACTGCGCCCGGGAGTCGTTGGTGACGACGGCGGAATGGACCAGTCTTGTCATGGATGCTTTTCGCAAGGCGCTGAATGCCCGCGGTTATGAGGCCAGCGCCCAGTTGCTTGCCCTCTACCGTCAGTGGTTGACCGAAGGTGGCGAACTGACCTTGGTGCTGGAGCCCGGTCAGCCGGTCTATGGCGTGCCGGTGCAGGGAGTCGGCGAGGAAAATATCCCGGATCTGACGGTCAGTTACAATGGTCAGTTGGTGCCGGATGTCTATCTGAAGCAGGTTGAGGCACCGGAGCCGATGGTTGCCGAGCAGTCCCTGCAGCCTGTGGTACCGGAAGGCGCCGACAATCCGGTGGTGGGTTGGTACCCTGCGGAATTGGCAGAAGCCGGACGTTGGGTCGGGCATAATGTGAGAATTACCCTGTCCAACGATAATGTGGTGGAGGGCCGGCTGGCCAGTGTCGGCGAGCAGAGCCTGGAGGTTGCCCGGATTGTCGGTGGTGGTGAAATCGCCTATCCAATGGTGATTCGTGCAATTGATACATTTGAGGTCTGGCGGCGTGGCCAGGCCCGGTGACCCGGAATCGGGCCAGGAATCGTTTTATGTCTGAGTCCACGAATAAAGCCGATGCAGTCCCCGGTATCCGTGAGATGCTGACCCGGCTGATTGCCCTGCCATCCATCAGCAGTGCAACACCGGACTGGGATCACAGCAACGAAGCGGTGGTACGGACACTGGCGGAATGGCTGGAGCCGCTGGGGTTCACGGTGGAGCTGATGGAAGTGCCCGGCATGCCGGGCAAGTTCAATATGATTGCCACCCTTGGCAGTGGCCCGGGGGGCTGGTGTTATCCGGCCACACCGATACCGTGCCTTTTGACGACAAGCGCTGGCAGAGTGATCCCTTTACCCTGACTGAACGTGATGATCGCTGGTACGGGCTGGGTACCTGCGATATGAAGGGGTTTTTCCCGCTGGCCATTGAGGCGGCCCGCGAGTTTGTCGATCAGGATCTGAAGCAGCCGCTGATCATCCTGGCCACGGCCGACGAGGAAAGCTCGATGAACGGTGCCCGGGCCCTGGCGGAAGCGGGGCGTCCGAAAGCCCGGTATGCGGTGATCGGGGAGCCGACCAATCTCAGGCCAGTGCGCATGCACAAGGGTATCATGATGGAGCGGCTGGCGTTTGAAGGGCAGTCCGGGCATTCCTCTGATCCGTCCCTTGGCCGCAGCGCTCTGGAAGGTATGCATGAAGCGTTGGGAGAACTGTTGTCCCTGCGTTCCGTCTGGCAGGAGAAATACCGGAACCCGAATTTCAGGGTTGAGGTGCCGACGATGAATCTGGGATGCATTCATGGCGGCGATAATCCCAACCGGATTTGTGCCAACTGCGAACTGCATTTTGATTTGCGGCCTTTGCCCGGCATGGATATGGCGTCCCTGCGCCAGGCCATCCTCGACAAACTGCGACCGGTTGCCGAGCGTCGCGAGCTGTCCATGGTGTTTGAGCCTTTATTCGATGGCGTGCCGCCGTTCGAAACGCCGGCGGATGCACAACTGGTCAGGGTCTGCGAAAAACTGACCGGCCATACCGCCCATGCTGTGGCATTTGCCACCGAAGCACCCTGGATGCAAAAGCTGGGACTGGAAACCCTGGTGATGGGGCCGGGGTCGATTGATCAGGCACACCAACCAGACGAGTTCCTGGAACTGTCGCAGCTGGATCCGACCGTACGTATCCTCAAGGGATTGATCAAACAGTTTTGCCTGTAGTGTTCAGGCCATCAGGAGAGACGATTGAAATCTAACGACTGGCTGCATGGGTTCCGCCACTCATCTCCCTATATCAACACCCACCGTGGGCGTACGGTGGTGCTGACCATCGGTGGCGATGCGATTGCCCATGACAACTTCATCAACATTATCCATGACATCGCGCTGCTGAGCAGTCTTGGGGTGCGCCTGGTGGTGGTGTTCGGGGCCAGGCCGCAGATTCAGGAACGACTGGATGAAGCCGGGGTGGAGTCGTCGTTCCATCGGGATCTGCGGGTGACGCGGGAACAACATCTTCCCCTGGTATTGCAGGCCATAGGTGGACTGCGGGCCTACCTGGAAAGCCGGCTGTCCATGGGACTGGTGAATTCGCCCATGCACAATGCCCGCATTCGCGTCAGTGGTGGCAACTTTGTGGCCGCCCGCCCGGTTGGCGTTCTTGATGGTATCGACTTCGGGTATACCGGTCGGGTTCGCAGGGTGGACGTGGCCGGTATCGAAAAGCTGCTGGAACTGGGGCACATTGTCCTGTTGCCGCCCCAGGGGTATTCGCCAACCGGGGACGCCTTCAATTTGTCCTACGAGGATGTCGGCAGCCAGGTTGCAGCGGCGCTGCAGGCCGAAAAGCTGATCATGTTTATTGACGATCAGGGACTGCTCGAGTCCGATGGTTCGCTGATTCGCGAATTGTCCGCGAGACAGGCCAATGAACGGCTGGCGGCGGGCGCAGTCACCGGCCACGATGCGGCATTGCTGAAAGCTGCCTGTGACGCCTGCGTCAAGGGCGTGCGGCGGTCCCACATCATCAGTTATGTGAACGACGGTGCCCTGCTGGAGGAACTGTTTACTCGTGATGGCTCCGGTACGCTGGTCAGTGGTGACCATTACGAGCAGATCCGCCAGGCCCGGGTGGAGGACATCGGCGGTGTGCTGGAGCTGATCCAGCCGCTGGAGGAACAGGGTATCCTGGTGCGCCGCTCGCGGGAGATGCTGGAAACGGAAATTGACCGATTCGTGGTCGCGGAGCGGGACGGTACCATTGTCGGATGCGCTGCGCTGTATCACTACCCGGATGAAGGCGCGGGTGAATTGTCGTGTTTTGCGGTGGATCCGAACTACCGTCGTTCCGGACGGGGGGACGATATTCTCGCGATGGTGGAAAAACTGGCGCGGGGCCAGGGCATTCAGCAATTGTTTGTGCTGACGACCCAGACCGAACACTGGTTCCGGGAGCGGGGCTTCCAGCCCTCCACAGTGCAGGCTCTGCCGGGCCCCAAGCTGGCGTCCTACAACACCCAGCGTAACTCAAAGGTGTTCGTCAAAACGCTGTGACAGTTGCCTGAGAGCCTGTATGCGTTGTTCCTCGTCCTGTTCGGACAGGGCCAGTACCCGGTCAAAAAGTCATCAAAGCGGTAATCCTGTTCTTTCAGCAACTGCCGAAAGCCGGGGACATACTGGTTGTATTGACGGAACAGGGCAATGTTGGCGTTATTGAGCGACTCAATGCGTTTCCCCAAAGGTCCGGGTTCTTCCCAGTGCATGGCCAACCGGTTGTATTGACTGATCAGCTCCGCGAACAGCTGCTCTTTCTGATGTCTCATGGTGTCCGTGGATAACTCTCCTTCGCGCTGGTAAAGGGCTTCCAGTTCCCGGGACGTGTTCTCCACCAGGGCCAGAGTCTGGTTGCGCTGTTCCTGACGCCGCAGTGCCGCCTCGAACTGTTCGCCTTCGCCCCGTTCCTCCAGCCAAAGCCTGAGGCCTTCCAGTTCCACAGCCGTGGCAAAACTCTCGTTAAACGCCGTGTCCTGGTCGATGTAGAGCACCCGGTGGGCCAGTTCATGGAATATCAGTGCGACCATGCGATCATCGGATAGACTCGTGAACCCGCTGTGGAGCGGGTCGTCAAACCAGCCCAGGGTCGAATAGGCCGTCACACCGCCGATGAAGGTGTCATAGCCGCGCTTGTCGAACTGGCGCTGTTCTGCCCGTGCACCGTCGAGGTCGAAATAGCCGCGGTAAGCCTGACACCCGACGACCGGATAGCACCATTGATGCGGCGTGAGGGAGAATTCCGGTACCGCCACCAGATTGACCACGACCCAGGGCCTGCCCAGCTCGGAATAGTCTGCATACGCCTCGCCGGTGGGTAGCGCGAGGCGGGTTTCGGCAAACTGGCGGGCCTGGTCTGCCAGGATCAGCTTGCGTCTCAGTTCGCTGTTGGTGTCGGGATCGGCCACCAGGTCGTCCAGTGGCTGAGAGGCCAGCATCAACGAAACATGACCACCAATCGCCTGGCTGTAGTAGCCAATAGTCGAACACCCTGGAAGTAGGGTTACCAGTAGCAAAAGAAGATAGATCTGATTAAGCTGTATCATGGTTCACAATGTGATGGTGAGGCTGTCTCGCAATGGGTTTGCCCACTATATTACAGACATGTTCCCCGTATAGTAGCAGGTGGCCCTGGCCGCCATTTCAGGGACGCTGGTCAGGGTGAGAATTTGGACCACCCTGGCATTGCCGGATATCAGGTAGTACATGGATCCCAGAGAACGTCGCACAAGCCCCCGACAGCCGATCAAACTTGCGGCCCAACTGGATCTTGGGGCGGGCGAGACGTGGCCATGTCAGATCGCGGATTTTTGTGCTGAAGGGCTGTTTATTCGTTACTCGGGAGAAACATCGCGCAAACTTGAGCGCGCGATCGCCCGGGGTGCCCCGGATGAAATTACCGTTCGTTTTCGCTCCGCTGACGGCAATCGCCGCCACGAGTTGCATGTCAGTATTGTCCGGCGTATTGACGGCGCTATGGGGGTGCACTTTGTCCGTGCCAATCCGGATGCCGTGAGCGCGATGCTGAAGCAGTGTGGTGGTAACCGTCACCAGGAACGATCGGTTCTGCGTGCACCCAGTGATCGGGTGCAGTTTGTCCTCCATCAGTCTGCCCGTGCGGTTGTCCAGTTTATTGAGCCACTGATGGATTCCTGTCTGGCGCAAATGATTGTGGCATTGAAGCAGGCAGCCCAGAGGGCCGCCAGCGACCAGCAGGCCAATGAGTATATGGATGCCTCCGGTCAGCTCCAGGCCCGGCAACGGGTGATCTGGCACCAGATGGCGCAAAGCCTCGAGTCACCCCTGAAACCCGCGCCAAAAGGATTCCCCGGCGCGGAACTGTCGGTGGTGGACAAGGGTGAATTCGAGGACTGGCTGACCATCCGGGTGATGGTTACCAAGGCCGATACCCTGTACCGGGGGGAGCTTCTCCAGCTCAAGCTCAGACTGGACAAGTTAGGTATTGCCAATTCCACTGGCCACCACAACCCCCTGGGACCGTCGCTGGTTTGTGAGTCATTCCACGCCGGGCTGAGCCACCTGAAAGCCAGTCGCGAAGTGGAAAAGGTCTGCCTGAAGGTTTTCGAACAGTTGGTGCTGCAACAGCTCGCTCCGCTTTATCAGGAACTGAACAACATCCTGATTCGTCATGGCGTTATGCCGGATCTGGATTTGAGTAAATACCTGTCAGAACGCTCTACGGTGAGTGATGATCCAGCCCGGGAGGTAGCCACCGGTCCCGCGAAGGCTGCAAACAAGTCCGGCTCCCATTCGGCGTCAGTCGCGTCGCCGGCCCCTGCTTCCGGAAAATGGGCCGGGGGCACCCATTCCGCTAAAACCGCGCCTGCCGAGTTTCGCAGTTATGCCAATGCCGCGCAGACAGCGTTCGCCACGGTTCGTAACCTGATCGGCACGTTGGCTGCGAGTCGGTTGGCTCGGGGAGACACGGAGCCCATGGCCTTCGCTCCCAATGCCCGGCCATTGTCGGTTGGCGAGCTACATCGGGAGCTGCAGCATTTACAGGTTGAGTCAACCGCGTCACCGGAGCAGCCGGGTACACTCAGGGACCGTGTCGTCGAACACATCAGAGGCAGTGGTGATGTTGCCCTCAACGACGAGCAGCAGGAGACCCTGGATGTGGTGGATCGCTTTTTCCGCAGCGTGGTGGAAAGCCCAAAGCTCAGCGATTATGCCCAAAGCCGTATGCGCCAGCTGGAAGTGCCGGTGTTGAAAGTGGTGATGCGGGATCCGTCCTTTTTCGACGATCAGGGCAGCCCTGTTCGTGGCGTCATGAACCGTTTGGCCCAGCTCGGTGTCAGGGGTGGGCGCATTAACCCCGTGGTGCAGCGTCGGGTTGATGAACTGATCCATCGCATTACCACTGATTTTGAGCAGGATACGGGGGTCTTTGAAACCACCGTGCAGGAGTTGGATACCCTGATTGACCGTCAGAACCTGGTCTATCGGCGCAATGTGGAGCGGGTCACCGCAGCTGCGGAGGGGGCGCAGAAAGTGTCTGACTCCAAGTCCGCCGTCACAGAAGTGCTCAACCGGAAACTGGCTGGCCGCAAGGTTCCCAAGGCACTGTTGAGTCTATTGGAAGGCGGGTGGCGTGACCTGCTCTCATTGACCTGGATCCGACAGGGGCCGGACAGTCAGTTATGGCAGGACTACCTGTCGGTGATTGATCTGCTGCTGGCGTTCGCCGATGATCCCCGCGCGGGTATCAATCTGCCGGAATTGTTGCGGGTGATTCAGGATGGTCTGTCCTCGATATCAAGCAACCATATGCCCTCATCCCAGATTCGGGAAGAGTTGAAACAGTTCCTGGTGCGCAAGACCGATAAGCCGCCGGAATTGGTGGAAATGCCTCCTGTCCAGACCGAAGAAGACCAGCGCAAGAAGCTGTCCGAGCGGGAGCAGCGCAGCCTCCAGCGCTGGATCCATCGTGCCCGGCAACTGCGCACCGGCGACTGGCTTCGGGACCAGGAAGACCCAGACAATCCCCAGTATATTCGCCTAGTGTGGGTGGCACGGAGTTTCAGTCGTTTTGTGTTCGTGAACCATCAGGGTATGAGGGTTGTGGAACTGGATCTGGAGGCCCTGGCGCGCCAGATGCGTAAGGGGATTGTGGTGCCCGACAGTCAGTATGATCGGCCGTTGGTGGATGAAAGCCTGGATCGAATGGTTCGCAAGGTCTATGACCAGCTGTCCTGGGCCTCCACCCATGACGAACTGACCGGGTTACTGGGGCGCCGGGAGTTTGAGCGGATGCTGGATCAGCAACTGGCGCGCCATGAAGACGAGCGTGCCCTGGTGCGACTGGACCTGCGTCAGTTCCGATTATTGAATGATACCGCCGGCTATCAGGCAGGCGATGATGCTCTCCGCCAGGTTGCGGATCTGCTCCGGGCCAGGGTGGGTGATGGTATGCCACTGGCGCGCTTGTCCGGAAATGAGTTTGCCTGGCTGCTGCCGGCCGAAACGGCGCTGACCACCACCCAGGGCATTGTGGCTGATATTGAGGCGGCGGAGTTTACCTTTGACGGCCGATGCTACAGGTTATCGGCCAGCGCCGGACTGGTGCCGGAATTGCCGGCTCTGACGGCTGCTCAGCGCTGGCTGCGCGCATCCGAACACGCGGTTAAAGCATCGAAGAAACAGGGGCATGGCAAGATCGTTGAATATGCCCTTGATGCAACGGACCAGTCCCGCCAGGACCAGATTGCCGCGAAAGTGGCGAGTCTGGGAAACCTGGACGAAGAACGCATGCTGTTGCGTTGCCAGAAGATCATTCCGCTGCATGCCCATACCCGTATGTTGTCGCAGTACGAGGTGTTGATCAGCATGTACGATGATAGCGGTGACCTGATCACCGGCAGCGACTTTGTGCGCATGGCCGAACGTTATGATCGCATGCAGGCGGTGGACCGCTGGGTGGTGGGGCGCATGCTGGACTGGTTGCGGGACAAGGCCCCGGATCCCGACCACCTCGGTGGCGTGTGTATTAATCTGTCCGGTTATTCCCTGAATGACCAGTCATTGCTGGAATTCATTTATGACAAACTGAGCCAGAAGGATGCCCCCATTGAGCGCCTCTGGTTTGAATTGACGGAAGCCACCGCCGTGAATGATCTCAATCTCCTGGCAGGGTTCATTTCGGAGATGAAGGAGTTGGGTTGCCGTTTCTGCCTGGGCAATTTCGGTAGTGGTCCGGTATCGTTCCAGCTGATGCGCAGCCTTCCGGTCGATCTGATCAAGCTGGACAGTGTGTTCACCAACCAGGTGGACATCAATGAAACGGACCGGGCGATGGTGCAGTCGATGGTGGACATGGCGCACTATATGAAACGGGAAGTGATTGCCTGCCAGGTTGAATCCCGTGAAGTTCTCGATATGCTGAGGCATCTGGGTGTGGACTATGCTCAGGGTTTTGTGATTGAAAAGCCTCGGCTGCTGGACAGCCTACACTAACGCCTGACCACGGTTTGCCATGTCGAAACGTCACCCTGTTATTGCTGTCACCGGTTCCTCCGGCGCCGGCACCACAACCACCGGCCAGATATTCAGCCGGATATTCGCCAGTGAAGGGCTGCGGGCCGCCATGGTCAGTGGCGACAGCTTTCACCGCTATACCCGGGAACAGATGGCCCGCCTGGCGGCCAAGGGGCAGTTCGGGGAGCGTAACCATTTTGCCCTGGCTGCCAACCACATCGATAAACTCGAGGCCCTGCTGTACGACTATGGCCACACCGGTAATGGCCAGTTCCGCCAATACGTCCACGATGAGGATCAGGCTCTGGTGGCGGCGGGATACAAACCCGGTACCTTCACCCCATGGGGACCGCTGCCTGCGGATACCGACCTGCTGTTCTATGAAGGATTGCACGGTGGTGTGGTCAGTGACACCTATAACATTGCCCAATACGTCGACCTGCTGATTGGCGTGGTGCCGATTGTTAACCTGGAATGGATACAGAAGATTCACCGCGACACCAACAGGCGCGGGTATTCCCAGGAAGCGGTGGTGGAAACCATCATCAACCGGATGGACGATTACGTCCATGATATCGTGCCGCAGTTTGCCCATACCCACATCAACTTCCAGCGGGTGCCCCTGGTGGATACCTCCAACCCGTTTGTCGTGCGGGATGTGCCCTCGGAAGATGAGAGCATGGTGGTGATCCGGTTCCGCGACGCCTCGGAAGTGGATTTCCCCTACCTGTTGCAGATGATCGCCAACAGCAGCGTGTCCCGGCATGACACCCTGGTCATCCCGGGGACAAAGCTGGGGCTTGCCATGGATCTCATCCTGAGACCCATGGTGATGAGATTGATGGCGCAAAAGCCCTTCGCGTGACCAGCGCAGGGGGAGCTAGCCAGAGCATTCCGCCCAGCATGCCTTGGCAATTCGTTCGACCCGCTCCCGTATCCAGATGACACCGGGGTCCCGATCGTGCCGGGTGTGCCAGACCAGGTACAGGCTGAGGGGATCAATAGCGATTGGTGCTCCGGTGGACCATATTCCCTCGTTGAAGCCAGTGTCGTTGGTGGCTATCCGGGGCAGGGTGGCAATCATATCTGACTGGCGCAGCAGCCGGGGGACCGCGGGGAAGTGGTTGACGGTGACGGCCACCCGACGTTTGAGGCCCTGACGTTCCAGGGCCTGGTCGACGAAGCCATTCACCTCGCCGGACAGCGACACCATCAGGTGACGAGTACCGACATAGTCGTCCACCGCCAACGGCCGCCCCGCCAGAGGATGGTCGTGCCGCATGACGACGGTATGGCCGCTGTCGAACAGCCAGACACTGCGAAGGCTGCGATCGTGCTCCGTCAGCATGCCGAGGGCGAGGTCCACGTGAGCCTCACGGAGCTGGGTGAGGGCGCTTTCCGCAGTAAACGGCACCGCGTACAGGTCCACACCGGGTGCTTGTTGCTCGAGCTCGGCCACCAGTGGTTGCCAGATCAGTTCCAGCATGGCGTCGGTGACCGCAATCCGGAATTGTCGCCGTGCCTGGGCCGGCTCGAACCGGGTCACATTCACTGCATTGCTCAGGTCGTGCATGGGGCCGCGAATCTGGTCCCAGAGACTGCGGGCATAGGAGGTCGGCCGGATGTTCCGGCCCTGCTTGACGAACAGCGGATCATGCCAGGTTTCCCGCATGCGGGAAACCGCATTCGAGACCGCCGGCTGGGTCATCGCCAGCCGCTCGGCAGCACGGGTTATCGAGCCCTCGGTCATAATGGCATCGAATACGTAGAGTAGCGTCAACTCCTGGTTCTTCACCCGCAAAAATCTCCCTGAAAGCGTAATCTTCAGCCTCCAGCCTAAGCCAGGTTTCACTTGGTCAGCAAGGGATCCTTCTAAAATACATCACTCCAGATGATGTGTTTTATGCAAACAAACCATTGGTCGCCCGCCCTGGTGAGTGGGCATCCTCTACTTATCCAAACCACCGAAATGAGGAGAGTGCGATGACCAATACCATCCAGCACCTGAACGACAGCAATTTTAATGACACCATTGAGAGTTCGGCCAAGCCCGTCCTGGTAGATTTCTGGGCCGACTGGTGCGGACCTTGCCGCGCCATTGCCCCGCTGCTGGAGGAGCTGGCGGACGAGTTCACTGATGAACTGAGTGTGGCCAAGGTGAATGTGGACGAGAATCCAGACCTGGCAACAGCCACGGGGATCCGGGGCATTCCTGCCCTGGTGATCTATCGTGACGGCAAGCCTGCAGCTAAACACACGGGCACTGCCGGGCTCGGCCAGCTGCGGAACTTTATTTCCGAGGCGCTTTAAACTACTGGGGAAACACAGGGCCCCGAACTCGAAAAACAATGGATTGGCGAGCCATGGACTACACTTCCCTGAGGGAGGTGAAGTCCATGGCCAATCGTACACTGTGGGCTCAGCGGCTGGTGGCGTTGTTCCTGCTGGGCTGCCTGTTATTCAGCTACCCTTTGCTGGCCCTGTTCGACAGCCGCGGTGAGGTGTTTGGCATCCCGCTGTTGTTTGCCTACCTGTTCGGGGCCTGGGCGCTGCTGATCGTATTGATGATCTGGGCTATAGAAGGCTCCAGGCGGTGAGGGGGCATTGTCGATGTCGCTGTCCATGCCTATAGGTGGCCTGATACTGCTGACGTCCTGTGCCTACCTGGGCATTCTCTTCGCCATCGCCTATTGGGGCGACAAGCGCGCCGACGCCGGCCGTTCAATCATTGCCAACCCGTACATCTACGCCCTGTCGATGGCGGTATACGCCACTTCCTGGACTTTCTATGGCAGCGTCGGCCGGGCAGCGGTCAGCGGAGTCGGCTTCCTGCCCATCTACCTCGGACCAACTCTGATGGCCGCCCTGTTCTGGCTGGTGCTGCGCAAGATGATCCGCATCAGCAAGGCCAACCGCATCACCTCGATTGCCGATTTCATCGCCGCGCGCTATGGCAAGAGCGCATTGTTGGGCGGGCTGGTTACCCTGATCGCGGTGGTGGGAGTGATTCCCTACATCGCCCTGCAGTTGAAGGCGGTGTCCAGCAGCTTCCTGATCTTCTGGGAGTACCCCGCCATCCAGATGCCCCGCCAGGGCGAGGTCATGAGCCCACTGCGGGATACCGCACTCTACGTGGCGCTGCTGCTGGCGCTGTTCACCATTGTGTTCGGCACCCGCCACCTGGATGCCACCGAGCGTCATGAGGGCATGGTGGCGGCCATCGCCTTCGAGTCCCTGGTCAAGCTGCTGGCCTTCCTGGCCTTGGGCATTTTCGTCACCTTCGTACTTTACGACGGTTTCGCCGATATCTTCGACCGGGCCGCCCGGTTGCCGGATATCGGCCAGTTGTTGACCCTCGGCGGCCCAGCCGGTACCTACGGATCCTGGGCGGCGCTGATTTTCCTGTCGATGCTGTCGATCCTGTTCCTGCCACGCCAGTTCCAGATCAGCGTGGTGGAGAACGTCAACGAGAACCACCTGGCCAAGGCCATCTGGCTGTTTCCCCTGTACCTGCTGGCGATCAATATATTTGTGCTTCCGATCGCCTTCGCCGGATTAATGCATTTCTCCGCCGGTACGGTGGACGCCGATACCTTTGTGCTGACCCTGCCCATGGCCCACCATCAGGAGGCCTTGGCGCTGCTGGTGTTCATCGGTGGGCTGTCCGCCGCCACCGGGATGGTCATCGTCGAGACCATCGCGCTCTCCACCATGATCTGTAACGACCTGGCGATGCCGCTGCTGCTGCGCTGGAAAGCCCTCGGGCTGGCCCAGCGCCGCGACCTGTCGCGTTTGCTGCTGGGCATCCGCCGCGGCGCCATCCTGTTGCTGATGCTGCTTGGCTATGTGTACTACCGTGCCGCCGGCGAGGCCTACGCCCTGGTCTCCATCGGTCTGGTGTCCTTTGCCGCGGTGGCCCAGTTCGCACCAGCGATGCTGGGGGGCATGTACTGGAAGCAGGGTACCCGCGCCGGTGCCCTGTGGGGGCTGTCCCTGGGCTTCCTGCTGTGGGCCTACACCCTGCTGCTGCCCGCGTTCGCCAAGTCCGGCTGGCTGCCACTGAGTTTTATCGAGCAGGGGCCGTTTGCCATTGCCTGGCTTAAACCAACGGCCCTGTTTGGCCTGGAGGGTGTGGACGAGATCGGCCACTCGCTGTTCTGGAGCCTGTTGGCCAACCTGGGCGCCTACGTGGGGGTGTCGCTGTTCGGCCGCCAGAGCAGCCGCGAGCATGCCCAGGCGCTGCTCTTCGTCGATGTCTTTAAGTCGCCCGGGCGGGGCGCCAGCCTGTGGCGCGGGAGCGCATCGATGACGGAAGTGATTGCCCTGGTCGGGCGCTTCCTGGGGCCGACCCGGGCCGCGGAAGCCTTTGACAACTACGCCGCCAGGCGCGGTCTGCGCTCCAGCGCCGAGCTGGTGCCGGACGCCGACCTGGTGCATTTCGCCGAGCAGCAACTGGCCGGCGCCATCGGGGCCGCCTCGGCGCGGGTGGTGCTGGCGTCGGCGGTGCAGGAAGAGCCCCTGGGCATGGAGGAAGTGCTCGGTATCCTCGACGAGACCTCCCAGGTGATCGCGTACAGCCGTCGCCTGGAGCAGCAGTCGCGGGAATTGGAGGCCGCCACCAGTGAACTGCGGGCGGCCAACGAACGGCTGCGGGAGCTGGACCGCCTGAAGGACGACTTCATCTCCACCGTGACCCACGAGCTGCGGACACCGCTGACCTCCATCCGCGCGTTCTCCGAGATCCTCAACGACAATCCGGAGCTGGATCAGGCACAGCGGGCGCAGTTTATCGCCATTATCGTCAAGGAGAGCGAGCGCCTGACGCGAATGATCAACCAGGTACTGGACCTGGCCAAGCTGGAAGCGGGACGGGTGGAATGGCATGCCACCGAGCTCGACCTGGCGGAGGTGATCGACGACGCCCTGACCACCACCAGCCAACTGGTGCAGGAGCAGGGAGTGGAACTGGAACTCAACCTGCCGCGGCAGGTGCCCCCGGTCATGGCGGACCGTGACCGGCTACTGCAGGTGCTGCTCAACCTGATCACCAATGCCATCAAGTTCTGCGACCGCGAGGCGGGGCGCATCGGGATTACCGTGCGGGTGCTGCCGGAGGCGTTGCAGGTGGATGTGCGCGATAATGGCCGTGGAGTTGATGCCGCGGATCAGGACACCATCTTCGAGAAATTCCGCCAGGCCGGGGACAACCTGACGGAGAAACCCCAGGGCACCGGTCTCGGCCTACCGATCAGCCGGCAGATCGTCGAACATTTTGGCGGCCGGCTGTGGGTGCGCAGTGAACCTGGCAAGGGCGCGACGTTTTCCTTTACCTTGCCCCTGGGGCAGTCGGATGTGGCCGTGCCGGACCCCGGCCACGAGACGGAGGACAAGACATGAGCAAGACCGTGTTGATTGCCGACGACGAGCAGAACATTGTTATCTCCCTGGAGTTCCTGCTCAAGCAGGCCGGCTACCGGGTGGTGGTGGCCCACGATGGCCAGGAAGCGCTGGAAGCGATCCGGCGGGAGTCACCGGACCTGGTGCTGCTCGATGTGATGTTGCCACACCTGAGCGGTTTCGATGTGTGCCAGAAGATCCGCGAGAATCCGGACTGGCAGGGCATGCGGGTGCTGATGCTGACCGCCAAGGGCCGCGAGGTGGAAATCAGCAAGGGCCTCGCCCTGGGCGCCGACGCCTACATCACCAAACCGTTCTCGACCCAGGAACTGCTGGCGGAGATCGCAGCGCACCTGGAGGACAAATAGCCGATGCGCCCGAGGGTACGTGTTGCGCTCTGGCTGGTGGCACTGATTGCACTGCTCGCCGGCCTGCTGGCAATCGCCGGTGGCTTTCTCTGGGCCGACCTGAATGCCGCGGAACGGGAGGCGTTGAGCGCGCTGGTATCCGGGCGCGGCATGTTGTTGGTTGTGCTTGGCATGCTGGTATTGGTGCCCTTTGGCGTACTCGTCCGCCAGTGGCTGGTGGCCTACCCGGAGGCGGTGACCCGCCTGCGTGAAGACGTTGAAATCATTCACCGGGCCCATCCCGAGCACCGCGTGGCCATGGCCGGCAGCCGCGATATGCGCCGGCTGGGTGAGGCGGTGAACGCCTTTGCCGAGGCCCACTGCGCGTTGCAGCGCGAGGTCACAAGCCGTATCGAAGAAGCCAACGCCCGTATCGAGCAGGAAAAGAACCGCCTGGCGGCGTTGATGTCGGAGCTGTCCCAGAGTGTGCTGATGTGCAACAGCGAGGGCCGTATCCTGCTGTACAACGCGAGCGCCAGCCAACTGCTCAAGCCGCACGCCGGCGGCCCGGCCCGGGCGCCAGTGGGGCTGGGCCGATCGATTTTCGGCATACTCGACCAGCGGCTGATCGTACATGCCCTGGAACGGATCCGGCAGCGCCTCCGGCAGAATTGCCAGGACCCGGCGGCCCACTTCGTCACTGCCCGTGGCGATTACCTGCTGCGGGCGCAAATGGCCCCAATGCTGGATCATCGGGGCGAGTTGATCGGCTTCGTGCTGATCCTCGAGGACATCACCCGTGAGGTGACGCTGGACAGCCGCCGTGATGCGCTGCTGCAACAGTTGACCGAAGGCACCCGGGCGGCGTTGGGTAACATCCGCGCCGCCGCGGAGACCATGGAGCGTTTCCCGGACATGGATGCCGGGCACCGGCGCCGTTTCGGCGAGGTGATCAATGACGAGGCGCAACGGCTTTCCCGGCATCTGGAACAGGCCCTGGCCCGGCACGCAGACCTGCTGCATCCGCAATGGCTGTTCGAGGACATGCTGGCCACCGACCTGCTGGTGGCCCTGCGGCACAGCTTCGCCACGGTCGGGGTCACGGCTCGCTGTCCCTCCGATAACGCTCGCTACCCGGAGAGTGATGAGTCGCTCTGGCTGAATCTGGACAGCTACTCCCTGGTGCAGGCGATGACCCAATTGATGGCAACCCTGGCCGATGCCCTGGACATTCGCGAGGTGACAGTCGAAGTGGTTGCTGATGGCCACTTTGCGCGCCTGTTGATCGGCTGGGAAGGACCGGCACCGGAGCCGGAACATCTGCATGAGTGGGAGCAGCGGCCGTTCAGGTCCGTCGCTGAAGGCCCCGCTGCCTCGTCCCTGCGGGAGGTGCTGGAGAGCCATGGCGGCGAAATCTGGTGCCAGGGCGATACAGTGGCCGGGTGCAGTCGCCTGTGCCTGCAATTGCCAGCGACCCGGTCGGAAGCGGAGGTGTCCGTGCCGGCACGGGTTCCCGGGCGGCCGGTGTACTACGATTTCGACCTGTTCAACCAACCGGGACAGAGTACCGAACTGGACGAGCGACCGCTGCGGCAGTTGACCTACACCGTGTTCGACACCGAGACCACCGGACTGGCGCCATCCGAGGGCGATGAAATCATCTCCATCGGCGCGGTGCGCATCGTTAACGGGCGACTGCTGATGCAGGAATGCTTCGAGCAACTGGTCGACCCGCACCGGCCGGTGCCGCGGGAATCCCAGGTGATCCATGGCCTCACGCCGCAGATGCTCAACGGGCAGCCGGATATCACCGAGGTGCTGCCGCTGTTCCAGCGCTTTGCCGAGGACACGGTGCTGGTGGCTCACAACGCCGCTTTCGACATGCGTTTCTTGCAACTCAAAGAAGCGCAAACTGGCATCCGCTTTATCCAGCCGGTGCTGGACACTCTGCTGCTGTCCGCCCTGGTGCAACCGGCGGAGGGCCACAGCCTGGAACAGATTGCCGCCCGCCTCGGGGTGCAGGTGGTCGGCCGGCACACCGCGCTGGGGGATGCGATGGTTACCGGCCATGTACTGCTGAAGTTGATCCCGCTGCTTGAAGAGCGTGGTGTCCATACCCTGAAGCAGGCGCGGGAGGCATCCCGCAAGACCGCCTACGCCAGGCTCGAATACTAGCGCGCCAGCTTGAGCACCCCGTTCAGGCGGTCAGGTGCCCATCCCGATAGTCCCGCAGGGTCTGCTCGATCTCCTCCCGGGTATTCATCACAAACGGGCCGTACTGGACGACCGGCTCGTTGATGGGCTTGCCGGCAATCAGTAGCAGGCGGGCCCCTTGGTCACCGGCTTCAATCCGCACCTGATTGCCATCGCCGAGAATGGTGGCTGCCGACAGCTTTAGAGGCTTACGGTCGGCTTGATGCTGAAGTGTCGCGTCACCGTCGTACAGATACAGCATGGCATTCAGCTGGTCGCTAACAGGCACAGTGATGGCCTTGTTCGGTTCCATATGGATGTCGGCATAAAGGGGATCTGTGCTGCCGCCGGTAACCGCACCGGAGACGATGGTGCCGTCCACCTCGATGTTGCCGGCAATCAGTTTCAGCCTGGCGCCGTCCAGATGGACATCGGGAATCTCCTCGGGCTGAATGTCCCGGTAGCCGGCGGGCTTCATCTTTTCAGCAGCCGGCAGGTTCAGCCAGAGCTGGAAACCGCGCATTTGCCCGGCCTCCTGCTGCGGCATTTCCGAGTGCACGATACCGCGACCGGCGGTCATCCACTGCACGCCGCCATTCTTCAGGTCGCCCCGGTTGCCCATGTGGTCCTCGTGGAGCATATGACCCTCGATCATATAGGTCACCGTCTCGAACCCGCGATGGGGGTGGGACGGAAAGCCGGCAATGTAGTCCTGGGGCTGGTCGGAACCGAACTCGTCCAGCATCAGGAACGGATCAAGGCGAATATTCTGGTGCTGGCCTATGGAGCGCCTGATGCGTACGCCTGCGCCGTCAGAAGTTTCCAGGGCAGGGATGATTTGTTTAATGGGGCGTAAAGTCATGGTGTCCTCCTTGTGCGTCAATAAGACTATTAAACGCCGGAGGTCGTAGAGAATAAAACGGAGATTTTCGGGGTGGGGCATCAAAAAAACTGAATGACCGGCGGGCACTGTTCCGCCGGTCATTGGTGGGTATGGCTTACTCCACGTTGCGGGAGTAAAAAATCTCCAGCATTTCGCGGCGCAGGCGATCCTCGATGGACTGTGCTTCTTCCACACCCAGATCGCTGGCATTGACTCCGAACACGTAGTTGTCGAGTTTGAAGTCTTTCAACATCATCTTGGTGTGGAACAGGTTCTCCTGGTACACGTTGACGTCGATCATCTGATAGGCGTTCTGGGTATCCTCGGTCAGATAGTTCTGAATCGAGTTGATGTCGTGATCGATATAATGCTTGGTGCCGTCCACGTCACGGGTAAAGCCGCGCACACGGTAGTCTACCGTGACCACATCGGAATCGAAGCTGTGGATCAGATAGTTCAATACCTTCAACGGTGAAATCAGACCGCAAGTCGACACATCGATATCTGCCCGGAAGGTGCTTACACCATCGTGGGGATGGCTTTCCGGGTAGGTGTGTACGGTGACATGGCTCTTGTCCAGGTGCGCCACGATGGCATCCGGTAGCGGGCCCGGAGATTCTTCGTTGTCAGGCTCTTCACCGTTGGTGAGCTCATGCTCGGCGATCAGCATGGTCACCGAGGCGCCGTGAGGCTCATAGTCCTGGCGGGCAATATTGAGAACATTGGCGCCAATGATCTTGACCACATCGGTCAGGATCTGGGTCAGGCGCTCGGCATTATACATCTCGTCGATGTAATCGATGTAAGCTTCCCGTTGCTCTTCGGTCTGCGCGTAACAGATATCGTAGATATTGAAACTCAGGGATTTGGTCAGGTTGTTGAAACCGTGCAACTGGAGTTTGGTTTCCATGCTCAGCCCCTCCGGATGATGGAGATGAATGACTACAGAAGGCCTGATCGGGCATTCTGCCGAGGCCGCCACCGACTACTGACCGGATTGTTCACCATTTGCGCAGACCGGCGGAGAAGGGTGCGTATTATGCACACCGCGAATGTGGTTGGGTAGTCTTCGCAACCACATTTTAGCATCCGTAATTTCCGTGTCCGCTACCGGTTATTCCGCCTCACGGATTTCATGGCTGTGGGTGATCTCCACGCCCGCTTTTTCCAGCATGATCGAGGCTGAACAGTATTTCTCGGCTGACAGGCTGACGGCGCGTTTGACCAGACTTTCTTTCAGTTTGTGACCGGTAACCACAAAGTGTAGATGAATACGGGTAAAAATGGCGGGGATGGCATCGGCCCGTTCCGCTTCCAGCTCAGCGTGACAGGCGGTGACGTCCTGGCGGCTCTTTTTGAGAATGCTCATGACATCAAAAGATGAGCAGCCGCCAAGGCCCATCAACAGCAGTTCCATCGGGCGTGGTCCGAGATTTTCACCGCCGTGGTCGGGTGGGCCGTCCATCTGCACGGTGTGGCCGGTACCGCTGGTGGCCTTGAAGCTGGCATTTCCTGCCCAGTCTACAGTTGCTTTCATGTCGGTAAACTCCACAATACATCGGGGATCCGGCACGGATGCTAGCACATAGCGTGACGCCCGGCAGCAACACCCGTCCCGGGCCGGTTACACAGATACACACGGTTTCAGGTTGCCGAAACCGGGCCTTCTTGTTATAAGTTGCGCTGATTTTCAAGAAAAATGACTAAACCCGCATGGAAAGCCGGGCACATAATAAACATCGGGACCCGCCAGTTTTTGAGGAGGCATGACTCGCACTATGGCCACTATCGTCAAGCCGGTTGAGCAGAAAACCAAGCATCTGGATTATTTCCTGTCGCAGTGTCACCGCCGGCGCTACCCCGCCAAGAGCACCATTATCTATGCGGGCGACAAGAGCGATTCACTATTTTATATCGTCAAGGGCTCCGTAACCGTCATCATTGAGGATGACGACGGCCGCGAGATGATCATGGCCTACCTTAACGCCGGTGATTTTTTTGGCGAGATGGGGCTGTTTGACAACATGGATTCCCGCAGCGCCTGGGTGAAGGCGAAGACCGAGTGCGAAGTGGCTGAAATCAGCTATACCAAATTCCGCGAGATTGCTCAGCAGGACCCACGGGTTCTGTATTTCATTGGCGAGCAGATGGCCTCCCGCCTCCGTCAGACCACTCGCAAGGTTGGTGACCTGGCCTTTCTGGACGTCACCGGTCGTGTCGCGCGGACGCTACTGGACCTGTGCAAGGAACCCGATGCCATGACTCACCCGGATGGCATGCAAATCAAGATCACCCGTCAGGAAATCGGTCGCATTGTTGGCTGTTCCCGGGAAATGGTCGGCCGCGTACTGAAAACCCTGGAAGACCAGGGGCTGGTACGGGTCAAGGGCAAGACCATGGTGGTCTACGGTACCCGTTGACCACGGCCCCGTGTTTCCTAGGCGTGGGCTGCCCTCCCGGCAAATCCATCAATCCAGCCGGCAATGACGTCGGGCTGGGTCAGCAGGACCCAGTGGGGGGCATCAATGTCCTGTCGACTCAGTTTTCCTGCCCATTTCTCCAGGCCTTCGAATAGCTGCTCTTTCACGTAATTGTCCTGGCCCGGCACAATCAGTTGCACCGGACATTGTGCCGGTCGGGGCTCCGGCCGTAACAGTTTGGGCATGAAGTTGGCCCGGTAAAGTTTTACGCCGTAGCGACCGTCATTACGCTGAAAACGGTTGTATTCCGCATCGGACACCTGCTCCCGGTTCTTCAGATAATTTGGCCACACCTTGTCGAGTCCGGCGCGCCAGACAGTTTCCGGCAACAGTGGCAACTGAAACATGGCCACGTACCAGGAACTGGCGAGCTGTTTGAGGACCTTGCGGGTGCCGCCTTCACTGACACGGGTAACGTTGTTACGTAACCAGAAACCGACATGGTCCAGGCACGGCCCGGAAATGGTGGTGTACGACCGGATTCTTGACGTGAGTGGACCGGTGGTCACCGATTCCCAGCTCTGTATGGAGCCCCAGTCGTGGGCGGCAAGGTGGAACGGCCGGTCGGGAATAACGGTATCTACAACGGCTGCCAGATCCGCGGCGAGATGCGTCATCCGATAGGCACGGGTTTTGGCTGGCTTGTCGGAGCGACCTGCGCCGCGAACATCGTAGCGGACGACAAAATAACGCTCTTTCAACTGCTCGGTTACCTTGTCCCACACGGTATGGTTGTCCGGATAACCGTGCACCAGCACCAGCGGAGGAGAATCGGGATTACCGTCGGTGGTGACGTACAGGTTGACGCCGTTATTGTTCACCCACTGATGCTGTGTTGTCATTGCTTGCTCCTGTTGGCGCTGTCATACCTTCACAGATTACCGATCAGAGAGCAGACTGGCCCGTGCCAAGCGGGCCAGACTTTTGGGCAAGTCGTCCCCATGACTGGTTAATCGACAATGGCGACGGTTTTGATCTGAAGCCAGACGTTCATGCCCGGCGCCAACTGCAGCTGATGGGCAGCCCGGCTGGTCAGCCGGGCCAGGAAAGGGGTGTCACCGGACTGCAGTCTGACCAGGGTCGTCCCCGGGCTCTGGTCGGTGGCGACCTGTTCCACTCGGGCGGGTAGCAGGTTCTGGATGCTCTGTTTGTGGTTGGGAGCCAGCGCGATGCTGACGTCCCGGGCGAGAATCTGAAGCCTTACGGACCGACCGGACTCCAGCTGCGGCTCGTCCCGGACCCAGAGACTGCCGCCCTTGAAGTCGGCGCGACACAGGTGCCAGCGGGTGTCACGTTCACTAATGACCGCGTTGACAATGACGCCGGCGTCCTCTTCCAGGGCGAAAGGTTGATCGATGCGAGCCAGGGTCTCCTGCAGCGGTCCTTCGGCCACCACACGGCCGTTATCCATCATCACCACGTGATCCGCCAGTCTGGCAACCTCGGGCGCTGAATGGGTGACATAGAGCACCGGGATGTCGAGGGTGTGGTGCAGGTTCTCCAGATAGGGCAGGATGTCCTGCTTGCTTTGCCGGTCCAGTGCGGACAGGGGTTCGTCCATCAACAGCAGACGGGGACTGGTCAGCAGTGCCCGGGCAATGGCTACCCGTTGACGTTCGCCGCCGGACAGTTTCTCCGGCATACGGTTCAGCAGGTGTGAAAGTCCCAGCCAGTGCACTGCCCGATCGAAACTGATCTGTCGCCGGTCGGCTGCAATGCGCTGGTAGCCATAGGTGAGGTTGCGCCGGACCGACAGGTGGGGAAACAGGCTGGTTTCCTGGAAGACGTAGGCCAGGGGGCGCTGGTGAACGGCCAGATGGTGGTGGTCATCCTGCCAGCATTCACCGTTCACCGACAGGTAACCAGCGGCCGGCTGCAGTCCGGCAATGCACCGAAGCAGCGTGGTCTTGCCACAGCCGGAATGGCCAAACAGAGCGGTGACGCCCCGTCCGGGGAGTTGCAGGTCCACGTCCAGTTGAAAGCTTTCGAAGTCACACCGGAAGCGGGTGAGAATGCCCGTGCCCTGGTTCATTTAACGACCCCGCCTGCCAGCCGGCCGTTGATGGTGTAAAGTCCGATCAGCATCAGGAAGGCGAACAGCAGCATGCCTCCGGCCAACCAGTGCGCCTGACCATACTCCAGGGCTTCGACGTGATCGTATATGGCCACGGACAGCACCCGGGTTTCTCCGGGAATATTGCCGCCAATCATCAGCACCACGCCAAACTCACCGATGGTATGGGCGAAGGTCAGTACCGCCGCGGTCAGAAAGCCTGGTCGCGCCAGGGGAACGGCGATGGTAAAGAAGCGATCCCATGGTGAAGCCCGTAGGGTTGCGGCAGTTTCCAGCAATCGTTCATTAAGGCTGACAAAGGCATTCTGCAAGGGCTGAACGGTAAACGGCAGCGAGTAGATGACGGACGCCAATACCAGACCTTCGAAGGTGAACGGGAGCGTGCCGATCCCCAACCGTTCGGTCAGTTGGCCGATAAAACCGTCGGGGCTCAGCATCATTAACAGATAGAAGCCCAGTACGGTGGGGGGAAGTACCAGGGGCAGAGCGACAATCGCAAACACCGGCTGACGCAGCCAGTGCCGGCTGCGGGCGAGCCACCAGGCGATCGGGGTGCCGATGATCAGCAGTAGCAGTGTGGTGATGCCGGCCAGTTTGAGGGTGAGCCAAACCGCTTGCCATTCAGGGCCCATAGTTGCTCCGTCGGATTCACCGGTTGTGCCGGTCATTGTGTCAGGATCTGACGGTTATCCTAGCGGTCTTTGCCAATGATTTCCCGGGCTTTTTCGAAGGTCGGCAGCATAATGTGAGGTGTGGGAGTGCACCGGTCCGCGTATCGACGGACCGGTGGGAGCGTTTACCGTTGCTTTCTGCGACGGGATAGGCCGATGCCGGTCAGACCCAGTCCCATCAGGGCCAGAGTGCCGGGTTCCGGAACCTCGTTGGGCAGGTCCACGGTATCCAGGGTCTCACCCATAACGTAGGAATAACTCAGGTTCACCAGTTCCCCGGAAAACAGCGAGCCGATGTCGAAACCCAGGCCGATGACGTAATCGCCATCGCCATCGTTGACCCCCGCCAGGTAGTCGTCCGGGTTGGTGGACCAGGGGGCAGAGATCCCGGTGTTGTGGGTGATATCGGATTGTGTGTAAAGGCCGAGGGTCAGCCCGGTCATGCCGCCCTGGGAGTTCACGAAGTCCTCTTCTGCAACACCGGTGGTGCCCCGGGTGTTGGTGGTGTCGTAGGAACCGTGGGTGTTAACGTCCGGGTCGGGGTCGATGGCGCGAAGGAAGGTCAGATCGCTCAGATCCTGGAGTGCGGTGATCGTGGTCAGTACATCAATGCGCTCATGGTCGTCATTGAACGAATAGCTGTGGCTGATGGTGAACAGGTCGCTGTACTGACCCTCCCAGGCCACCTGATTGTCGGCAATGCCACCGGAGAGATCCGTTGGGCCCGTCAGGGTAGTGATACTCCCGGCCGAACTGGCGTTGTTGTTTCCAACAGTGCCGGTCTGGGCGGACTTGACACCAAACCACTCCCAGGGAGTGCCGGGCGTCAGGTAGTCCTCCGGACCCCAGTTGCGGGTACCGCTGGTGTCGTGAATGATGCCCGGATCAGCGCTGCCCCCAGCACCGAGGGTGCCATTGTCACTGACCGCCGTACGGACATAATCACCTTCCATTACGATAGGGGCCGCGACGGACGAACCCGTGACCATGAGCCCTGCAGCAGCGAGGGTGTGGGGAAGAAAGCGGGATAAGGTACTCAAGCGCATGTGTAACTTCTCCGTGTCATAGTAAGTGCGTTTCATGCGCCGTCCATAAAGGCAAGTACCAAGCCGATGCGTGCAGACCACTTTAAAAACAGAGAGTTATTGTTTTTTTGCTCTACCCTTGCCGATCAGCATGTAAAATGGTCTGACACTCGGTTATTGGTTGTCGTTTATTTTGCAGAGTCGCGCTGATGGTCTGTCCGTTCCCACTCCGGCGGTCGCCAGAGGTGCTGAAGTCGGGAGCTCAACGCGCCCGGGCGAGTCATGTCCCGGAACATGTCCCTGTACTCGTGGGTCCATAATACGATCAGGTTGTTGGAGTACACGGGGCGGGTAATGCCGTATTCCGGGGGATTCCGGGCATCCTCCGGTGTAAAGGTACCAAACAGCCGGTCCCAGATAATCAGGGTGCCACCGTAGTTGCGGTCGATATAGTCCGGGTTGCGGCCATGGTGTACACGGTGGTGGCTGGGTGTGTTAAACACAAGTTCCACCCAGGACGGTAACTGCCTGACCAGTGTGGTATGGATAAAGAACTGGTACACCAGTGACAGGGCATAGGCGACCCCGATCCAGACCGGGTTAAAGCCGATAAACGCCAATGGCAGGTAGAACATCCACCCACCATTGAAAATATTGGTGGCGTTCTGGCGCATCGCGGTGGAAAAGTTCATGCGCTCCGAGGAGTGATGGACCACGTGGGCGGCCCAGAACCAGCGTATGCGATGGCTGGCCCGGTGCATCCAGTAAAAACAGAAGTCGACCCCCAGAAAGGTCAGGAACCCGGTGACCCAGGTCAGCTCCAGCTCCAGCAGCCGATAGTGGTAAAGGAATGCGTAGACCGGAAAGGCAATGATACCGGCAAACAGCAATTCGGTCGCCTGGTAACCGGCGCCCAGGGCGAAGTTGCGGATGGCTTCCCGGGTGTCCATCAGTGTCGGGTCATGGCGAAGCCTCAGGTATTCCCAGACGGTGATGGCGATAAACACCGGCGTTGCAATCATGAAAATCAGTTGCCGTTCGTCCAGGGCCAGCCAGGGCGCTATGGCGTTCCAGAGTGGTAGCAGGCCGCTGTTCTCCAGAACGGTCAGCATCATGTCGGTAATAGCCATAAGCAGATCCGGTTATCCGTTATTGTGTGCTGTCTATTTTTGCCTGCTCCTCGGTTTTATAATTGACGATATACGCCAC
This sequence comes from Marinobacter sp. NP-4(2019), assembly GCF_003994855.1. Taxonomy (NCBI): domain Bacteria; kingdom Pseudomonadati; phylum Pseudomonadota; class Gammaproteobacteria; order Pseudomonadales; family Marinobacteraceae; genus Marinobacter; species Marinobacter sp. NP-4(2019). The sequence goes on along the minus strand of NZ_CP034142.1, from coordinate 3,975,456 downwards.
TGAATTGATAATCCATGCCAATGTTGAAGCAATGGTCAGGAGTCGTTCGCCATGGCGAGAGTGGTAAGGGTAACCGGTGCCTGGACCGGTCTGCTGACGGACTGGCTGGACCAGCAGCACCTTGATGCCGGCCCCCTGCGACCGGAGCTGGCCCGCTGGTCCGCGCAGGATAATGTCCCGGTGGCGGTCTGGCGTGACCTGCTGGCGAGAGGGCTGGCACTGTGCCCGGACAGCGCCGCGCCGGAACTGGACGTGGGAAGCTGTGTGCGACCGGGACACGTTGGGGTACTGGGGTATCTGGTGCTGGCATCGGATACGCTGGGCGAGGCCATGCAGGCGTATCAGCGATACGAAACCCTGTTCTACGGCACCACACTGGCGGAAATCGGTATCGATGGTGATCAGGCGGAAATGCGCTGGCCGCCGTCGGACAATGAGCTGGGGCAGCAGGCGGACGGGGCAGCCATCGCGGCCCTGGTGACGTTCCTGCGGCGACAGCTCGACAACCCGCCACCCCCTTCCTCGGTCTCTTTCATGGAATCCGTCGGGCCGGATGCCGCTCGCGCCTATGAGGCATTCTTCGGATGCCCCGTTACCTGGAACGACAGCCACGTGCGAGTGCGGTTTCCGCTGGCATACCTGAATATTCCCATGCCACGTCGGGACCCGACGCTGAAGGAGCTTTTGGACCGGCAGGCCCAGGCGTTGCTGCGGGCTTTGCCGGGCAGCTCGGAAACCGAGCGACAACTGCAGCAGGTGCTCTTGAAGCTGCTGGCCGATGGTGAGCCAACGCTGGAACGTGCCGCCAAAGCCATGTACATGTCTCCCCGCACACTTCAGCGCCGGCTGGCCGGTCATCAGCTCAGCTGGCAGCAATGGCTGGATCGCAGCCGTGAACAGTTGGCGCGACAGTACCTCGGGGATACCTCTCTGACCCTGACCGACATCGCCCTGCTGCTGGGATTCTCGGAGCAGAGTGCCTTTACCCGCGCCTATCGCCGCTGGACGGGTGTGTCTCCCGGGCGCGACCGCAGGCGGCTCAGCGGTTAGCCTGGTAGACCTTTTCCAGGATCTGTAGCTGCGGTTGCCATTGATTCAGCCAGTCCCGAATGTCCCTCGGGATGCGTTTTTCCGGGGGCCAGGGCACGGGGTACTGCTCCGGCTGGAACATGGGGGCGAACATGCTTGCCGCCGTCAGATCGGCCCGGGAGAAAGCATCGCCTGCCAGAAAGTCTTGCTGGCGGTAGGTGTCGGCCAGTTCGGTTAACAGTGTTTCCATGGTCTGACGCGACGTCGCGGCGGTTTTCTCGTTGATCTTCATCCACTTGCGCATGATCTCGTCGACCCGGCTGAAGGTCAGCTTCAGCAGGATGCGGTTGTAGAACGGTGTTTGGGCCGCGAGTAACGGCACCACGACCTTCGGGCGCTGCAGGAAATAATGATAGGAATAGCACCGCACGGCCGGTCCGGCGTCGTCATCCAGGCGTTTCTCCCATGCCAGTGCCGCTGCTCTTGCCTCGGGATCGGCCGGCGTTAACGGCCGCTCGGGAAAGGCTTCATCCAGGTAATCCAGAATGGCGGAAGAGCCCTGAACAATGTGGCCGTCATGATCCAGAACCGGCACCGATGAATGCGTCCCGGTGAGTTTGCGAATGGTATGAATGTGTTGGCCCGGTAACAGGCTGTGAGTCTGGTACTGCAATTCCTTGAAATCGAGTGCCCAGCGTACTTTTTCGCAATAATGGGAAATGGCGAACTGGTAGAGCCTGATGGCCATTGCTAATGTCTCCTGCTGAAGGTGATCCAAGGATAATGGGGTTCCCCCGGGATAAGAAGTCCTTGCGGGATTAAATCGCACTGACTGTAAACATGTCCTCAGCGTAATGAAGGCTGTGGGGGATTTCACTTTAGAATTCATGGTTCTTGAGAAGCGATATCAGGGAAGGAACTATGACATTGCAAAACATCGGATTGATCAGCCTGTTGGGTGTCGCATCGCTAATGGCGACCGGTTGTGCGTCTACCAGTGACTCTCCGGAAGACATCGGGATGCCGGCAGACCGTCTGTACTGCGGCCAGGCCACCATTGACCTGGATTACCGGGAAGATTCAGGGCTGCTGGTGCTGACCCATGAGGGCACCCGCTACACCCTGGAGCCGTCCAGGAGTGCTTCGGGGGCACGTTTCACCGGTGGCGACGGCGCGGATACGGTTTTCTGGAGCAAAGGCAATTCGGCAAGCCTGACACTGAACGGACACGAATATCCCGAGTGTCTGGCGGCCGGAGCGCTGTCCTCACCCTTCGTTGCCCGAGGGAACGAACCGTTCTGGCACGTTACGCTGGTGGGCAAAGAACTGACGCTGAGCCGTGTGGGGGAGGCAACGGAGACTCTGTTTTCCAGGGTGGTGGAGAGCACCGATAATGGCCAGACCATCCGCGCCGAGCGTGAGGGGCTGACCGTCACCCTGGATGTTGCGCCACAGCTGTGCATGGATTCGATGTCCGGGATGCCGTATCCGCATCAGGTCCGGCTGACGGTCAATGGTAATGCCCTGGCCGGCTGCGGGGGCGATCCGCAACGTCTGCTGCGTGGCACTGAGTGGGTGGTGGAAGACATCAACGGAGGCGGAATTATTGACAGTTCACGGGTCACTATCCAGTTCCTGGCGGACAACCGTGTTGTTGGCCGATCCTCCTGCAACCGGTATACGGGGGCGTGGAACCTGACTGGTGAAGGGCTCGAGTTCGGCCAAATGGCCGGTACGCTGATGGCTTGTGCTCCGGCATTGATGCAACAGGAAGATCGCTTCCTGGAAGTGCTGTCCGAGGTGCAACGTTTTCGGATTGGTCCGCACGGTGAACTGATATTGAGCACAGCGGAGGGTGGCTCCCTGCGGGCTTTTCAGTCCTCCGGTAAGCCGTAGGTTGCCATGATCTCCCGGATTCGTCCGCTTGCCCGGAGCCTGGCCGTCCCTTCGGACAGCAGGGTGGCGAGCTGGCCGGAACGCTCATTTTCCGGTGAGAAGGCAATATAGGTGTCGGTTTTCTGGAGCAGGCCGGCATTGCGGGGAGGCAGGGGGCGGATGTGATCTTTCAGCGCCCAGGTCATGACGTAAACGTCCTCCGGGTACACATCGGCACGCTTCTGCTCCAGCAGGTAGATGGCCCGGTTCAGGGGGGACGGGCCGGAAATCACCCACACCCTGGCGGGTTCATCGGCGTGGCTCCGGATATAGTCATCAAGGGCGGGGGAATAGGAGTAGCCATTGATGGCCAGCAGGGTCTGGTCAGCCAGCGACGCCAGCCCGCGATACTCCCACTGGCTGTCTGCGGCTGTATACATCGCGATGTGCGAGTGTCCCTGTGGCTCGTCGGGGAAGACAAAGTCCGGGGCATCGGTTGTGAAGGCACCGACGACAGCATCCAGCTGTCCTTCGCGGGTCATCTGCAGTGCCCTGGCCCAGCTCACATTCAGATATTGCACTTCATACCCGGACGCTTCGAACACCTCCCGGGTAATATCGATCATATAGCCTTCCTGTTGCTCTCCCGCCTTGCAGTTGTGGGGGCACCACGGGTCAGCGCCTATGGTGATGACCGGGCGGGGTGAGGCGACAGTGACAGTGGTCGTGCCTTCGGTCTCCTGATTCAGTGCATCGGTTGCCTTGGGGGCTTCTGATGGGGAACAGGCGCTTAACAGCATTGCCAGCGTCAAAACAAGGACAGCTTTGGGCATGATTGCGGACCGTAAACACCGCGAACGGCGGCTCTGCGTCTATCATAGCCCGTTCCGGTTTTTTTGTAATGAGGGGCGTGGGGCTGTCAAATAATTGCAGCATTACACTGTCATGTTGGAGGGTCGCCAAAGAACGGAGTCCCACATGACCGAGCTGAAAGATCTGACCCCTCATGCTGCTATCCCCCTGGAACAGGCCACCCGGGATGCTCGCCAGCGTCGCCTGCTGAGGACCTTCCTGCCGGAACTGGTTTCCCTTGAACGTACACTGGCGGAGGCGCCGGAGCAGGTGGTGGCTCAGGTGATTGAACGGCCCCGGGTGGGATCAATGAAGCTGCCGATTTACCGGGTGGACCTGGGCAGTGCGTCCGCTGACGCTCCGGTCATTGTCCTGGTGGGTGGCGTTCATGGCCTGGAGCGGATTGGCAGTCAGGTGGTGATGGCCTGGCTACGCAATCTGTTGGCCCGACTGGCCTGGGACGACCATCTCAGGGGTCTGCTGGAGCGGGTCCATATCACCCTGCTGCCGATACTGAACCCGGGGGGCATGTACCTGAACCAGCGTAGCAATCCCAATGGCGTCGACCTGATGCGCAATGCCCCGATCACCGCCCAGGATCGGAGTGCCTTTCTGCTCGGCGGGCAACGACTGTCACCGCGCCTGCCCTGGTATATTGGCGATCCCGAGCAGGGCATGGAACTGGAAAACCGGGCTCTGGAATCGGTGATCAGTGAACTGCTGCCCGGTCGCCCCTTCAGCGTCGCATTGGACTGTCATTCGGGTTTTGGCTGGCAGGATCAGATCTGGTTCCCCTATGCCTATCGTCGTCGCCCCATGCGCAAAATCGCGTCGGTACTGGCCCTGAAGCTGATCTGGGAGCAGGCCTATCCGGACCACAACTACAAGTTTGAGCCCCAGTCCCGCCACTACCTGACCCATGGGGATCTGTGGGACTACTTCTATAAGAATGTGAACCGCACCAATGCCGGGACCTTTTTGCCGCTGACTCTGGAAATGGGATCATGGCGATGGATTCGCAAACGGCCCCGTCAGCTCCTGCGACTGGACGGACTGTTCAATCCCCTGGTCCCCATCGCCATCAGCGGGTGTTGCGCAGTCATCTGGCGTTTATGGATTTTCTGCTCAGCGCCACCGCCAGCCACGGGAACTGGTTGCCGGAAGGTGCCGACGAGTCCATGCTGAGGGAAGCAGCAATCATGCACTGGTACAGGGACTGCGAGTAAACATGCACTGGATACTTCTACGCGGGCTTACACGAGAACAGGCTCACTGGGAGGACTTTCCTGATCAGCTTCAGCAGGCGTTTCCCAGCCATCGTTTTCACCCGGTGGATTTGCCGGGGACCGGCGTTCACTACCGGGAGCACTGCCCGGCGACCATCACCGCCATCCGCGAGAAGGTGCAGCAACAGATCCGCCATATTCCCGGGCCATACAGTATCCTGGCGTTATCCATGGGTGGCATGGTAGCACTGGACTGGGCCCAACACGCCTCGGAAGGGGAAATCCAGAACCTGGTATTGATCAACACCAGCTCGGGTTTCAGTCCGCTGTGGCACCGGATGCGGCCTACGGCCTGGCCGAAAATTGTGCGATTACTGTCCCGGCGGGAACTGTTTGACCGCGAGGCCGATATCCTCCGGCTGACTTCTAACAGAGAGCCGGACCTGAAGACCATGAAACACTGGTACAGTATTCAGCGCCAGCGTCCGGTGTCACTGCACAATGCCTGGCAGCAGTTGAAGGCGGCGGCCTCCTACCAGCCGCTGAACCGTCGCCCACTGCCGGATGCGCTCTTGTTGGCCTGCAAGAGGGATCGTATTGTGCACTGGAAGTGCAGTTGGGTGCTGGAGCAGCGTTGGCAGTGGACCCTGAAGCTGCATCCGGAAGCGGGGCACGATTTGCCGCTGGATGATCCCCGATGGATTATCGAGCAAATGCGGCACTGGCTGGTTGCTTGACGCAACCGTTTTTTCACGTCAGTCTCTTGCATGGTTGTGACGCGTTCAATTCCACTGACGGAGCCAGAATAATGAAAATCTTCGAGACGAAAACCGCACCCAATCCTCGTCGTGTCCGTATGTTTTTGGCCGAAAAAGGGCTGCTGGACAAGGTCGAATTCGTGGAGATCGATATCCAGAAAGGGGAAAACCTGACCCCCGAGTACGTCGCCATGAACCCGATGAAAAAAGTACCGGTGATGAAGCTTGACGACGGCACCTGCGTGGCGGAAACCATGGCCATTTGCCGTTACTTCGAAGAGAGCTATCCGGAGACACCGACACTTTTGGGTGATACTCCTCTGGAGAAGACCATCATCGAACAGTGGCTGCGCTGGATTGAACTGTACCTGTTCATGCCCGCAGGCATGTGTTTCCAGCATACCAGTGGTTATTTCAAGGACCGCATGAATCCAATCAAGGAATGGGGCGAAGAGTGCGGAATCAGCGTGGAAAAATTCATGCACTTCCTGGACAAGCATCTGGAGGGCAAGGAATACATCTGCTGTGATCGTTTGACCGCTGCTGATATTAATGCCTTTGCCGCCATTGCCTTTGCCCGGGTGGTAAAAATTCGCATCAAGCCGGAACAGACCCATTTGCAGGCGTGGTTTGACCGTATGAAGGACCGCCCTTCTGCGCAGGTTTGATCAAATAACACCCGAATCAGGGGCATCCGCTAATACATGGTATCCAGACAATGAGCCAATCCGAACACCTGGACTGCGCCTTGCGCGCCATCGACGACGCTAACCGTGAAGATCCCAACCGGGAACAGGTGGGTGAAGACCTGCTCCCGCGGGAGTACGCCTACAGCCTGCATATGACCCGATGGCTGTTCGAGCTTGAGCCGGAACCGAGCGAGCGGCTGCAGATCGCCTGCCGGGCCCAGCACATCGAGCGCTGGACCATGCCTCGTAAAGAATATCCGGAAGGGCGAAAAGGCTATTACGAATGGCGTCAGGCCTGCGGTCGCATGCACGGTCGTCGAGCGGCGGAGATCATGGCGGGTTGTGGTTATCCACAGGAGGAGTGTGACCGGGTTGAGACGATTCTTACCAAGCGGGAATTACGCAAGGATGCGGATACACAGCTGCTGGAGGATGTCGCCTGCATGGTGTTTCTGGAGCGTTATTTCGCTGACTTCTATGAAGAAAAGGCGGAGTACGATCGGGAAAAGTGGTTGCGTATTGTCCGTCGGACCTGGGGCAAGATGTCGCCACGGGGGCATGAGGCGGCGCTGAAGCTGGCCGAGGGCATGCCCGCGCATTTGCTGGCATTGTTGCAGGAGGCTTTGGCGGAACCTGGCGGGTGACCTCTTAATGTAAAAATTAGTGCACGGGGCGGTGGGTAGGGTTGACCAAAATACGCTGTGAATACCTCCCTGTACGCTCGGGCTCCGCCATCCATGGCTCCGCACGCTTTTGGTCAACCCTACCCACCGCCCCGTTTCGGCTTCTCAGTTGGTCCTCTTAGAAAAACAGCTCTCGTAATTTCTGCCCGGGCTCGTCTGCCCGCATGAACGATTCACCTACCAAAAAGCCATAGATGCCCCGATCGGTCATGGCCTCAACATCAGCACGGGTCATGATGCCGCTTTCGGTGATGGTCAGGCGATCTGCTGAAATCCGCTCATGCAGGTCGAAGGTGGTGTCCAGGGACACCTCGAAGGTGTGCAGGTTGCGGTTGTTGATGCCCACCAGCGGTGTTTTCAGGGTCAGCGCATCGTCCATTTCCTCGCCATCGTGCACTTCCACCAGCACGTCCAGACCGATTTCGTGGGCGATGCCTTCCAGTTCCTGCATCTGGTCTTTGGTGAGGCAGGCGGCGATCAGCAGGATGCAGTCGGCACCGATGGCCCGGCTTTCGTACACCTGGTAGGGCGCCACCATGAAGTCCTTGCGGATCACCGGCAGGCTGCAGGCAGCGCGCGCGGCCTTAAGATAGTCCTCGTGGCCCTGGAAGAAATCCCGGTCTGTCAGTACAGACAAACAGGCAGCGCCGCCCTCTTCGTAGCTCTCGGCAATCAATGCCGGTTCAAACGGATCGCGGAGAATGCCTTTGCTGGGAGATGCCTTCTTGATTTCGGCGATAACCGCGGGCGTGGCCTGTTCAATGCGGGTGCGCAACGCGTTGGCGAAGCCTCGCGCTGGCGGTTGATCACCGGCCATGGCTTTCAGGTCAGAAACAGAAACCCGCGGCTTCCGCTCGTCAATTTCCTCCCACTTCCGGTCAACGATCTTCCGAAGAATGGTGGGTGTCTTGTCTAAGTGTCGGTCAGTCATATCAGGCCCGTAAAAAGTTTGCGAGAGCCGGTGGGGTATCCCTTCCGAAACTGTCTGCAGCCATGGATGGCTGCAGCCAAGCCCTACAGGGACGTATTCACGGGCGTGTTTCGGAAGGGATACCCCACCGGCTCGTCCGGCTGCAACGTTTGCAGACCGGTATTAAAAACACTGAGAAAAGTCAGCCAACTCGGACATCTTGCCCGCTGCCAGTCCGGACCCCATCGCGTCCAGGGCCATCTCGACACCGTCTGCCGGGGTATCGGCCAGGCCCGCCACGTAGATGGCAGCACCGGCATTCAGGGCAATCAGATCCCGGGCTTTCTCGGCCATCTCATCGTGGCCACGACCAAAGGCCGCCCGGATCAGCTTCAGGGACTCCTCGGAGGAATCCACGGTCAGACCAACCAGCGACTGGCTCTTGATGCCCAGATCCTCCGGGGTCAGGTCGTACTCGGTGATCTCACCGTTCTTCAGTTCCGCCACATGGGTAGGGCTGGCCAGACTGATTTCATCCAGGCCGTCTTTGGAACACACCACCATGATATGTTCGGCACCCAGGCGATAAAGTACTTCGGCCATCGGACGGCAAAGCTCGCGGGTAAACACGCCCACCAGCTGCCGCTTCACGCCCGCCGGGTTGGTCATCGGGCCGAGAATATTGAAAATGGTCCGGCAGCCCAGTTCCTTGCGTGGGCCGATGGCGTGTTTCATGGCGCCATGATGGGCGGGCGCAAACATGAACCCGACGCCGATCTGTTCGACACAGCGAGCCACTTCCTCGGGTTTCATGTTCAGGTTGATGCCGGCTTTCTCGATCAGATCGGCGCTGCCGCTTTTCGAGGACACGCCCCGGTTGCCGTGTTTGGCGACAAAGCCGCCGGCCGCCGCCACCACGAAAGACGCGGCGGAGGACACGTTGAACAGGTTGGCGCCATCGCCGCCGGTGCCGACAATGTCCACTAGTGGTTCGGCGTTGACCGTGACCCCGGTTGCCAGCTCACGCATGACTTCGGTAGCGCCGGTGATTTCGTCGATGGTTTCACTCTTCAGACGCAGCCCCATGAGAAAGGCCCCGATTTGCGCATCGGTGGCTTCTCCCTTCATGACGATGCGCATGACGTCCTTCATTTCCTCCCGTGACAGATCCAGGTTGGAGGCAATGCGGTTCAGTGCTTCTTTCATGTCCATTAATGGGCCCCTTGGGTTGATCTGCTGTTTTGTATTCTGTGCTTCAGTTTAGCTTAGCAAGTTCCTGCCGGGTGTAGGACCGGTTGTTGGGCTAGCCCTCTGGCTGGGAGTTCGGTCGATGGCTGGGGTGCCCCCTTCCAAAACACGCTGTGAATACGTCCCTGTACGCTCGGCTCCGCCATCCATGGCTCCGCACGGTTTTGGAAGGGGGCACCCCAGCCATCTCCCTTTGACCCTGGGTGAGGGTTTATTCAGTGCTCAGTTCCCCTAAATTTTTCTTTGCCGTTCCAGCCGTGAGTGGAGAACACACTGGAATAACATGCTAATAGGGCAGTAAGGGGGAGAGGGTTACCCAAACCGTGCGGAGCCATGGATGGCGGAGCCCGAGCCGCACAGGGACGTCTTGAGGCGCGTTTGGGGAACCCTCTCCCCCTTACTGCCCGGAATCAGAACCAGACCCCAGGGCAACCCAACAAAACTAACTTCGAAGAAAGTTCCGAAGCAACTCATGCCCCTGCTCAGTCATAATCGACTCAGGGTGAAACTGAACCCCCTCTATGGGCAGCGTCTTGTGACGAACCCCCATGATTTCCTCCACCGAGCCGTCGTCGTTGCGAGTCCACGCCGTCACTTCCAGGCAATCCGGCAGGGTGTCCTTGTCGATCACCAGGCTGTGATAGCGGGTTGCCTGCAGCGGGTTGCTCAGGCCGCGAAAGACGCCCAGGTCCTTGTGGTAGACCGGGGACACCTTGCCGTGCATCACCCGCCCGGCGCGGATCACATCGCCGCCATAGACCTGTCCGATGGCCTGGTGGCCAAGGCAAATGCCCAGGATCGGCAGCTTGCCGGCAAAGTGGCGGATCGCCGCCATGGAGATGCCTGCCTCGTTGGGGGTGCAGGGGCCTGGTGAGATCACCAGGCGCTCCGGTTTCAGGGCCTCGATTTCCTCCACGGTGATTTCGTCGTTGCGGTACACATGAACATCCGCACCCAGTTCCGCCAGGTATTGCACCACGTTGTAGGTGAAGGAATCGTAGTTATCGATCATCAGCAACATAATCTGTTCCTCCGCCTCAGTGGTCGAAATCGTTGTAGGTCATGGCGACGGCGCGGAAGATCGCGCGGCCCTTGTTCATGGTTTCCTTCCACTCGAGACGGGGCACCGAGTCGGCCACCACGCCGGCTCCGGCCTGGATATGCAGGGTGTTGTCCTTGATCACCGCCGTGCGGATGGCGATGGCGGTGTCCATGTTGCCGTTGAAGGACAGGTAGCCTACGGCGCCGCCATAGACGCCCCGTTTCACCGGTTCCAGTTCGTCGATGATTTCCATGGCGCGGATCTTGGGGGCGCCACTGAGGGTGCCGGCGGGCAGGGTGGCGCGCAGGACATCCAGGCAACTGGTGTTTTCCTTCAGGCGCCCGGTGACGTTGGAAACGATGTGCATGACGTGGGAGTAACGCTCCACGATCATCTTGTCGGTCAGTTTCACGGTGCCGGTCTCGGACACCCGTCCGGCATCGTTGCGGCCCAGGTCGATCAGCATCAGGTGCTCGGCGATCTCCTTGGGATCGGCCAACAGCTCGGCTTCCATTGCCCGGTCCTCCGCCTCGGTCGCGCCGCGCTTGCGGGTACCGGCGATGGGGCGAACGGTGACTTCCTCGTCTTCCACCCGCGCCAGGATTTCCGGTGAAGAACCCACGATCTGGAAGTCGTCCAGATCGAGGAAGTACATGTACGGAGACGGATTCAGTACCCGTAGTGATCGGTACAGGTTCAGCGGCGGCGCTTCGAATGGGATCGACATGCGCTGGGAGATGACCGTTTGCATGACATCGCCATCAAGCACGTATTCCTTGATCCGGCCCACGGCGGCTTCGAATTTTTCCTGATTGAAACCGGAGATGAAGTCGCTTTCATCCACCGTCTTGCCGCGCAGGCTTTCCGGCGTTCGGGGGGCATCGGCGGTTTGCCGGTGCAGCCGTGACTCCAGGTCATTGATACGTTGCTGGGCCTGCTCGTAGGCGCCCTTCACTGCTGGATCGGCGTGTACAATCAGGTGCAGTTTGCCGCGCAGGTTGTCGAAGACCACGATCTCATCGGACACCATCAACAGGATGTCCGGGGTGCCGATTTGATCCGGCGGGCAGCTCTGGCGCAGGCGCTTCTCGATGTAGCGCACGGTGTCGTAACCGAAATAGCCAACCAGGCCGCCGTTGAAGCGGGGCAGTTCCTCTAGATCCGGCGCGTTGAATCTCGCCTGGTATTGCTCGACAAAGGCCAGGGGATCGTCCACTTCGGTTTCCTCGATGACCTGGTCGTCACGGGTAATGGTGATCCGGTGATCGTGAACCTTGAGGACTTCGCGGCAGGGCAGGCCGATGATGGAATACCGACCCCATTTCTCGCCGCCCTGAACGGATTCAAACAGGTAGGAATAGGGACCGCTGGCCAGCTTGAGATAGGTGCTCAGGGGCGTGTCCAGGTCGGCCAGGACTTCGCGGTATACCGGGATACGGTTAAAGCCGGCCTCTGCGAGCTCGGCGAATTGCTCGGGTGTCATGTAACGGTTTCCTGAAATCTGATCTGCTCGTTGGCTGGTACTGTTCCCGGTGTCTGGCCGTTCACAGTCCAGCCGATGGTTGCGGCCATCGTTGGGGCACTGCCCAACCGGCCGCTGGCCTGATTCAGCCAGTGCGCCATCGCCACCATCGTGTTGCGCGGGTTGTCAGGATGCCTCGCGCTGCAGTCAGATTCAGTCCCTGCACGGCAGGAATCTCCCGAAATGAAGTGATCAACGTAATATCCTTGTGAGATTACAAAAGCTCAGCCAGTGAATCAACCACTGTGTCCGCACCCAGGGAGTCCACGGGTGGGCCGTAATTGTAGCCATAGCGTACCGCCACGCATGGAATGCCCGCTGCCAGGGCGGCGTTGATGTCCGCTGCCGAGTCACCCACCATCACCGTGGTGCCAGGGGTACCTTTGAGGGCCTCCATGGCGTGGAGCAGCGGGGCGGGGTCGGGTTTCTTGACGGTCAGGGTATCGCCGCCAATGGTCAGGTCGAACCAGTGTTCGAGGCCCATATGTTCGAGCAGCGGCGCCACGAACTGTTCCGGTTTGTTGGTGACCACCGCCATCCGGCACCCCTGTTCGGCCAGATGTGCCAGGCAATCCTCCACCCCATCGTAGACCACGGAATGCCGGCCGTTAAGTTGTGTATAGGCATGGTAGAAGATGGCCATGGCATCATTGAACAGCGCGTCGTTTTTGGCATCGACCGGTTCCCAGTCAATGGAGTCTGCCAGTGCCCGGCGTACCAGGATCGCAGCGCCGTTGCCGACCCACTGCCGCACCTTGTTGATGCCGGCGGCAGGCCGGCTGAGGTGTTCCAGCATCTGGTCAACGGCGGCTGCCAGATCCGGCGCGCTGTCCACCAGGGTGCCGTCAAGATCGAACAGGGCGACGCCGGGCCAGCGGGCATTGAACAGGCCCTTCAGGCTCATTGGTCTATGCTCTTTCTGGCCAGCTCCAGCTCGGCTCGCATCTGGTCGATGGTGGCCTTGTAATCGTCGGTGTTGAAGATGGCGGAGCCGGCGACAAAGGTGTCGGCTCCGGCTTCCGCGATCTCTCGGATGTTGTTCACCTTGACACCGCCGTCGATTTCCAGGCGAATGTTGTGGCCGCTGGCATCGATGCGCTTGCGGGCTTCCCGCAACTTGTCGAGGGTGCCGGGGATAAAGCTCTGGCCACCGAACCCCGGGTTCACCGACATCAGCAGGATCATGTCGAGCTTGTCCATCACGTGATCCAGGTAGTGCAGGGGGGTGGCCGGGTTGAACACCAGGCCGGCCTTGCAGCCACCGTCACGGATCAATTGCAGGGAGCGATCGATGTGCGCGGAGGCCTCCGGGTGGAAGGTGATGTAGGTCGCGCCGGCGTCAATGAACATGCGAATCAGGTCATCCACCGGAGAGACCATCAGGTGGACATCGATGGGGGCGGTGACGCCATGCTTACGCAGGGCCTCGCAGACCATCGGGCCGATGGTCAGGTTGGGTACGTAGTGATTGTCCATGACATCGAAGTGCACGATGTCCGCTCCGGCTGCGAGAACGGTATCGACTTCTTCCCCCAGTCGTGCAAAATCCGCGGACAGGATCGATGGGGCAATCTGGTAAGGGTTCATGACGGCTCTCTCAATGACATTGATAATGGCGTGGTCAGTCGGGACACTAGTCTAACAGTTTGATGATGTTTTTTCGCTGCGGAAGAGAGGGTGCGTGTGAGCAATTGGGCTAATCAATGGGTGCTGTTGTTGGCGATGCTGGCCATGGTCGTTGCGGGACCGGTTCATGCGCAGGATGTTGTCCGGCTGAACCTGGGCGGTGATGAAATCGGGGTGGCGATGTTCGAGCCAGAGTTGCGGGTACCTGTTAGGGGAGCGCTGCTGATATTGGCGGATGAAGGTCAGTCGGCGAGCGCAAATCTGTTAGCCGCTCTGGGTGAATCACTTACCCCTTCGGGCTGGGCGGTGATGTCGCTGGGACTGGAGGCGCCACCCTATCCAGTGCAGCAGGCCCGGCGATACGGCGATGATCGTAACGCTGGCGCGGGCCGCGTGGCGGATGAGGGCGCGGAGACAGTAATGATTGATGTCATGGATGATGGTGATCTGGCTGACCTTGAGTCCGAATACAACGCTTCGGTTCAGAATCTGCTGGGTGCAGCGAAGGCAGAGCTGAAAGGGCGTGGTTATGAGCGGGTGGTGTTGGCGGCTGTGGGGCAGGGCGCTGTCCATGTCGCCCGCTTCGCGGGTGATAATGATTTTGCCGGTGAGATGGTGTGGATTGCACCACGCTTTCATTCCGGTGACGAGTCTGTGCTGAGCGAAGCCCTTGCCGGACAGGATGCCCTGTCGGTGCTCCATCTCTACAGCTCCCGTGAGGATCTGGATGCTCTTCCCGTGAGGCCAGGCCGGCGCATGGCACGCCTGAAAAAAGCCGGTGTCGGTGGTTATCAGACTCAGGTTGTCGCTATGGGCGTGCGCCCCGAGGTTCGCGATGCACGGGCATTGGCCAACCGCATGCAGGCCTGGTTAAAAGCTGACTGACGCTGGTCGGTTTACGACTGAGCGTGGTGGCGTCTGATCAGTTCCCATGCCTGCTGGTAACGCAACAGGCGATCTTTGGCCCGAGCCTTTTCAACGGCGTTAAGGGCCTGCTGCGCAAGCTTGTCCGGGTGGCATTCCGACACTTTCTTGCGGTAGGCACGCTTGATGCCTTCCAGCGGTTCGCGCCGGGTGACGCCCAGCAACTGGCAGGCCTGTTCATAGCTGGTGGGTTGGGGCTGGCTTTCCGGTTGCGTGATCCAGACCTTGCAGGCGTAGCTCTCGAGAATATCGTCACTGACTTTGACCGGCAGTCCGAGTTGGTCGATGGCGTCCTCGCAGCGATAACGGCGGGGCTTGCGAGGTTTGCCCTGAAGTTGGGCGGCGTGGCATAGACAAATAGCAACCCGCAGCGCGGGTGAAGGCCACAGATAGTGCACCAGTCGCAGTCTCAGCGCCCTTAAGGCTGGCAGGTCCTTGGCACTCTTGCCTTTCTGGAACCAGTGGATGGCCTTACGCCGCTGGCGTCGTGACAGTTTCAGTGCTTTCATCAGGGATTCAGCAAAGCCGATATCGGCTTCGGTGACACGCCCCTCGGACTTGGCGATATAACCCAGGAAGAAGAACAGGCTACGGAGGCTCCACCCGGGGAGACCGGTTCGCGTGATCAACTCGCTGGCCTGGTGTCCGCAGGAGGACAGCTCTTTCAATAGTACGGAAAACTCGGCCTCGAGCCGGGCGGGCAACATGTTGTCGCGATCATTTGCTGCCATGGTCTACCCCTGGCTCCGCGCGGAGCAGGCTGTCCAGTTGGCGCAAGCGGTCGGGGGTGCCGATGTCCATCCAGGCCCCTTCGTGACGTATGCCCCGGACCCGGTTCTCGGTCATCGCCGTGCGCAGGATCGGTGCCAGCTTTCGGGGCCCTTGAGGTAGCCCTTCGAACAGGCGCCGATGAAGCAGGCTGATACCGGAGAACGTCAGTTTGTCGCCTCCGTCGGAGGTTGCATGGCCATCGTCGCGAAGGTGGAAGTCGCCTCCGGGATTATGGCCAGGGTTGTCGGTGAGTACCAGCAGGGCGTCGGCGTCCTCGGGGGGTGTCAGGCGGGTCAGGTCAAAGTCGCACCAGATGTCCCCATTGATGACCAGGAACCAGTCGTCACCGCCGGCGACCAGCATGGGCAGGGCCTTAACGATGCCGCCAGCGGTTTCCAGCGGCGAGTCTTCCCGCGAGTACTCAATGCATAAACCAAACCGGTTGCCGTCATCCAGAGCGGACTCAATCTGGTCGCCGAGCCAGGCATGGTTGATGACCACCTGTTCAAAGCCGGCGCGCCTCAGATGTTGCAGATGGTGAACGATCAGGGGGCTTCCACCGGCTTCCAGCAAAGGCTTGGGGGTGGTGAGCGTCAGTGGTCGCATACGTTCACCCTTGCCGGCGGCGAGGATCATCGCCTTCACGGTAACTCCTTCTCCGTGGCGTTCGAAGGTGCCGGGCCGATCACCTGCTCAATTCTTGGCATCACGGTGTCCGATAACCATTCGTGGAAGTGTCGCAGGGCGCCCTGTCTGGCACTGGCTTCGATCAGGTAGTAGACAGTACGGGGAATATCGGCCAGGTAGCCATCCTTGCCATCGCGGAGGGACAGGCGCGCGAAGATGCCGGAGGCTTTCAGGTGCCGTTGCATGCCCATCAGTTCAAACCATTGCCGGAACGTATCCCGGTCGGCCTTATGCAGTCCCGCGGCCAGACTGATCTGACGGTAGTGTTCCACCCAGCGGGCAATGTCCGCCTCCGGCCAGCGGATGTAACAATCCTTTAGCAGGGAAACCAGATCGTAGGTCACCGGTCCACGCACGGCATCCTGAAAATCGATCACTCCGGGAAGGTCGGTGTCGGGACGGACCAGGAGATTGCGGGAATGATAATCCCGGTGCACGGTGACTTCCGGCTGGGCAAGCGCGGATTCCCGTAAGTAGGCAAAGCTGGTATCCAGCATTGCCCGTTCCCCGTTCGACAGGTCAAACCCCAGCTTGCGGGTCAGCAGCCAGTCGGGGAACAACGCCATCTCACGGTCAAGCAGTGCGGTGTCGTAGGGCGGCAGGAGGTAATCCGGTGTCTCAGTGAGCTGCTGTATGCGCAGAAGTTCCGTCAGCGCGCCCTGGTACAGCCGTTCCGCCGTGTCCGGTGTCAGCTCGCCCAGCATGAGCCGATCGCCAAAGTCTTCCAGTAGCAGGAAGCCCTGCTCCAGATCATCTTCTATTACGTCAGGTACCGATACGCCCCGGGCGTGCCAGTGGCGGGCAATGGCCACGAACGGGCGGCAGTCTTCATGCTCCGGTGGTGCATCCATAACAATAAACGGACGCTGGCCAGCGGAACTGTTGCCGATGACACGGAAGTAACGACGGAAACTTGCGTCTCCCGAAACCGCAACGGGGGAGGCCTGCTCCAGGCCGGGAATCTGTCGGACCCACTGGGTCATGATCTGCAGACGGGTATCCATGAAACGGGCGACTGTCCTGACAAGGTGAATGTTATTCAGAGGTTTCCTGAAAGAGCTGGAAACTAGCAGATCAGTATAGAGAGGGTAAAACGGTTTTGCAGCAAAGTCGGGTTTCCGTTAACAAGGCGGGGAGCCCCGTGTAAACTAGGCGGCTGTTAAAAAACCTGAGCCCTCAAGCCAATAGCAAGGAACCCGACCACCGTGCCAGTCCCAGCAAGGAACCTGCGAATACCGGCCAAGCGGTTGCGGCACCCATGGGGGCTGCACCGTATGTCCGTTGCCGGTGTCCTGTTGCTGGTATCATCGTGGTCCTGCGCAGTCACCGGGGCGGAGGCGGCACCTACGGCTGCGGAAATCGATTGGCGCCCCAGGTCTGAGTTGCCGGAATCGGTCAGACAAACCCTGCCGGCATTTTGCGAGGGTGGATACCTGCCCTCGGAAGCGTCGATAACGGCCCCCGGAGACGGGATGCTAGGTGCCGCGCCGGATTCGGAACAGCCCCTTCACGCCAGTGGCCTGTCTGCCCGTTACGAACTGGACTCCGAGCTGTACCTGAAGGGCGACGTCAAGATGCGCCAGGGGCGGTTTTCGGTGACTGGTTCTGAAGCCCGCTATGACCAGGTAGGTGGTACCGTGACCGTGGCGGGGCCTCTGGTCAGCCGTGGTGAGTCGTTTCTGCTGACCGGTGAGCAGGCGGACTACAATGTGAACAGTGGTCGCTTTGACATCAATACGGCCACTTTCCTGTTCCATGGCGCAGAGATGCGTGGTTCGGCGGGCACGCTGTCGCGCATTGCCGAAGACCAGGTTTTGATTCGAGATGGGGCGCTGACCACGTGTGCGCCCAACCAAAACGACTGGTCCATTGTCGCTTCCGATATCCATCTTGATCAGGGCGAAGGGTTCGGAACCGCGAAACATGTGCGGCTGGAAATCAAGGACGTGCCGGTGTTCTACTGGCCTTACGCCAGTTTCCCCATTGATGATCGTCGCAAGACCGGTTTTCTGTATCCCTCGTTCGGGACGTCCAACGCTGGCAGTGGTGCCTACCTTTCTGTGCCCTATTACCTGAACCTGGCACCTCACTACGATGCCACCCTGACACCGCAGTACATTCATGGTCGCGGCCTGTTTAACGAAGTAGAAGGGCGTTACCTGAGCCCCTGGGGCGAATCGGTTCTTCAACTCGGCTACATCAGCAACGATCTGGAATACCAGGACGAGTTTCCGGGCGAGGACGGCGAGCGCTGGGCGCTGGATTTCACCACCCGTGCCGGCCTCGGTGGCGGCTGGAATGCCTACGGTGATTACTCCGTCGTCAGTGACGAGGATTACCTGAGCGACCTGAACCAGAACCTGGAAATCAACCAGGCCACACACCTGCGTCGTCGCGGTGGTGCCCGGTATCAGGACGATTGGCAATACTTCGAGGTCTATGCCAACGGCTACCAGACGGTCTCCGAGCGCATTGCCGAACGCAACAAACCCTACGCCCAGTTGCCGGAAGTGATCTACGGCATGACCACCGACTTCGGGCCGCTGGAAACCAACCTTGAAAGCCAGTACACCTATTTTTACCGGGACAATGCCGAGTTGACCGGTCTGGACCGGGCCAATGGCCAGCGTCTGCGGGCAATACCGGAAGTGGCGTTGCCGCTGCGGGCGCTTTGGGGATTTACCCGTCCGTCCGTCAGTCTGGACTACACCCGCTATGAGCTGGAAGACTACGATCTGAATGGTGCCGGTTTTGATCGCACTGTACCCGTGTTCGAGTGGGACTCGGGGCTCTACTTTGATCGCCAGTCGAGCCTGTTCGACATCCCGTACAACCAGACGCTGGAGCCCCGCCTGTATTACGCATGGGCTGACGCGGAAGCCAATCAGGACGAGATTCCCGATTTTGATACCGCGCTGCGTTCATTCAGTTTTGACCAGTTGTTTCAGCGTAACCGGTTCACCGGTGGTGACCGGGTGGGAGATGCGAATCAGTTGACGGTGGCCCTGACCAGTCGTTTCAATGATCTGGTCACCGGCACCGAGCGGGCCCGTTTCAGTATCGGCCAGGTGCATTACTACGATGACCGGGAAGTGGCGCTGATGGGGCGGGGCGCGGACGATCGCAGTGACTCGCCACTGGCGGGTGAAATGCTGTTGCGGCCGCTGGAGACCCTGGATATCCGCAGCTCGGGCCTGTGGGACCCGGATACCCAGCAGACCGAGGAAGGGCGCAGTCAGCTGATTTTCCACTCGAAGGATTACCGCTATCTGGCGACTCTGGGGCATACCTACAGTCGCAACGAACTGGAACAGTCGGATATCGGGGCCGTTTTTCCTGTCACAGACCGTGTTAGTCTGATCGGCCGCTGGGTATACGATTCCCAACTGGATCGCACCGTCGGTTCGCTGGCGGGCATTGAATACAATAATTGTTGCTGGAGTGTTCAGGTGGTCCACCAGAACTACCTGACCGACGATGAGAAGCTGGAAAGCCGCATGCTGTTCCAGATCCAGCTCAAGGGGCTGGGTGGCAGTGGCGGCTCTTCCGACCGGATCTCCGAAGCCATCTACGGATTTGATGAGCGGGAACGCCGCCGCTTTGGTGGCGCGGCCACAGGGTACGACTGAATACGCGTGTAGCGGTCGTTCCGCAGAAAGAATGTTCATTTATCAGAGGTGATTATGAAGGCGAACCTTCGCCATTGCGCAAAAACATTGTTGGTCCTCCTGGCGATGATAGTGACCTCAGTCGCACAGGCTGAACGTCAGCCGCTGGACCGGGTAGTGGCCATTGTGGACGATGGTGTGATCCTGCAGAGCGAGCTGGATAACCGTATCGATACCATTGTGGGGAGACTTCAGGCCCAGGGAACCGGATTGCCACCACGGGAGATCCTCGAGGAGCGGGTGCTGGACCAGTTGATCACCGAATCGATCCAGCTGCAGATGGCCGAACGTGGCGGCATGCGGATCAGTGATAACGAACTGAACGAAACCATGGCCGGTATTGCCCGGCGCAACAACATGACCCTGGCCCAGTTCGAGCAGCAATTGGCAGCGGAAGGCGTCAGCTACCGTGAGGCCCGCGAGCAGATCCGCAACGAGATGCTGGCCAGCCGTGTGCAGCAGCGCCAGGTGGGTAATCGCGTGCGAGTCACCGATCGGGAGGTGGAAAATTATCTGCAGGCACTCTCTTCCCGTGAACCAAGCAATGAGGAGTATCGGCTGGCCTATATCTATATCGAAGTCGATAATCCCAACGATGAATCGGCGGTTGCCGCTGCCCGTGAGAAGGCCGAACGCCTGCGCTCGGAGATTGTCAGTGGCCGTGATTTCCGTGAAGTCGCGGTGGCTGAATCCGATGCGGCCAACGCCCTTGAAGGCGGCGACATGGGCTGGCGCAGACAGAGTCAGTTGCCGTCGCTGCTGGAATCCATTGTACCGGAACTGGAGACCGGCGTGCCCTCGCAGGTGCTGGGTAACAACAACGGCTTTCACCTGGTGATGGTCCGTGATCGTCGCGGCGGTGAGGGCAATCAGGTGATCGAACAGTCCCGGGTACGTCATATTCTGGTGCGGACCAGCGAAACCGTGTCGGAATCCCAGGCTGAAAGCGCCATTCGGGATCTGTACCAGCAGATTCGTGCCGGCGCCGATTTTGCGGAAATGGCCCGGGAGCATTCGGATGACCCGGTGTCGGGTTCCGATGGCGGTAATCTGGGCTGGGTCAGCCCCGGACAGATGGTGCCGGCTTTTGAGCAGGCGATGATGGAAGCGGATGTCGGTGAACTGAAAGGTCCCTTCCGGTCCCAGTTTGGCTGGCATATCCTGGAGGTACAGGAGCGCCGGCAAAAGGATATCAGCGGCGAAGTCCGTGAGTCGGAAGCCCGGCAGGCGATCTACCGTCGCAAGTTCGATACCGAACTGCAGAACTGGCTGCGGGAGATTCGCGACGAGGCTTTCGTTGAGTTCAAAGATGAGTACGCACAAGAGTCCGAGGAAGCCGAAGCGTCATGACCGATCCGGTAACCCTTGCCCTGACCGCCGGTGAGCCGGCGGGTATTGGCCCTGATCTGTGCCTGCAACTGGCGGCGGAAATCCGTCAGCCGGGCATTGTGGTGGTGGCCGCCAGGGAACTGCTGGAGGCGAGGGCGCGGCAGCTTGGCATCGAGGTGACTCTGGAGCCGTGGCAACCCGGTGAGGCGGCGACCCGGGAGCCCGGGCACCTTTCTGTATACCATGTTGAGGGCCTCGCCAGTACAGAAGCCGGGCGTCTGAATGCCGGCAATAGCCGATACGTACTCGAAACCCTGCGGATTGCTGCGCAAGGGTGCCTGGACGGACGCTTCGACGGGATGGTCACCGCGCCGGTTCACAAGGGTGTTATCAATGACGCCGGCATCGCTTTCAGCGGCCATACCGAGTTTCTGCAGGAACTCTGTGGTGTTGAGCGGGTGGTGATGATGTTGGCCACCGAGGAGCTGAGGGTGGCGCTGGTCACCACTCATCTTCCCCTCAAAGATGTCGCCGCAGCGATCACTCCGGAGCGTCTGGCCCAGGTAGTCCGGATCCTCCACGCCGATCTGCGCACCTTCTTTGGCATCGAACATCCGCGCATTCTCGTTGCTGGCCTCAATCCCCACGCCGGTGAAGGAGGCCACCTGGGGCGGGAAGAGCTGGAGGTCATCGAGCCAACCCTCGACGCCCTGCGTGCCGAGGGCATGACCCTGACCGGACCGCTGCCGGCAGACACCCTGTTTACCCCGCATTGGCTGGACAACGCCGATGCCGCCCTGGCCATGTACCACGACCAGGGATTACCCGTACTGAAGTTCCAGGGCTTTGGCCGTGCGGTTAACATTACCCTCGGGTTACCCATCGTCCGGACCTCGGTGGACCATGGGACCGCCCTCGACCTGGCCGGCACTGGCACTGCCGATGCGGGGAGCCTGCATGCCGCCATCGAGGTCGGTGAGCAGATGGCGATTCACCGAACGTTGGCAAAAGAGAGCTAGTGTGAGCAACAAACCAGGCCATCAGGCCAGAAAGCGGTTCGGGCAGAACTTCCTCCACGATCCCGGTGTGATTGAGCGTATCATCCGCGCCATCAACCCCAAACCCGATGATGCCATCGTGGAAATCGGTCCCGGCCTGGGCGCCATTACCGAGGAAATCCTGTCGGTAAACCCGGCGCTGCAGGTGGTGGAGCTTGACCGTGATCTCATCCCGGTGCTGCGCACCAAGTTCTTCAACTACCCGGACTTTCGCATTCACGAAGCCGATGCCCTGAAGTTTGATTTCAGCCAGCTGGCGGGTGACAAGCCGCTGAGGATTATCGGCAACCTGCCGTACAACATCTCCACGCCGCTGATTTTCCATCTGCTCAGTTACTCCGGTGTTGTTCAGGACATGCACTTCATGCTGCAGAAAGAAGTGGTGCAGCGAATGGCGGCCGTGCCCGGTGATAACAACTACGGTCGCCTGGGCATCATGACCCAGTATTTCTGCAAGGTTCAGCCGTTGTTTGAAGTTGGCGCCGGCGCGTTCCGACCGGCACCGAAGGTGGACTCCGCCATTGTGCGGATGGTGCCCCATACCACCTTGCCGCACCCGGCCAAAGACCTTGGCACACTGCAGTCTGTCGTCCGGACCGCGTTCAATGCCCGCCGCAAGACCCTGCGCAAGGCCTTGGCGGGACTGGTGACGGTCGAGCAATTGCAGAGCCTGGGCATCAATGACGGACTGCGACCGGAAAATCTGGGGCTGGCAGACTACGTAGCGATTGCAGATATGTTGGTTGACGCTAAAATCGACAGCCAGGCGCTGAACGGGGAGAGTAATGACTGACTACGCTATCGGCGATATTCAGGGCTGTTACGATCGCCTGCGAGACGTCCTGGACAAGGTCGATTTTTCGCCTTCCCGGGACCGGCTCTGGGTGGCCGGTGACCTGATCAATCGGGGACCCGCGTCACTGGAAACGCTGCGATTCATCGAGGGTCTCGGGGATGCGGCGGTTGTAGCTCTGGGAAACCATGATCTGCACTTGCTGGCGGTGGCGCTGGGTGGCCACCAGATCCGCAAGAAGGATACCCTGGATGGTATCCTGGACGCTCCGGATCAGGCTCAACTGGTGGACTGGTTGCGGCAGCAGAAACTCTGTATTTACGATTCTGCCCGCAACCTTGTTATGGCCCACGCAGGCCTGCCGCATATCTGGACGCCGGAACAGGCGGTAGCGCATGCACAGGAAGTGGAAGCGGTGATTTCCGGTGACAGTGCGCAAGAATACTTCACCCATATGTATGGCAACCGGCCCGAGCGCTGGGATGACAGCCTGATCGGGGTGGACCGGTGGCGGGTCATCACCAATTACTTTACACGCATGCGCTTTATTGCGGCGGATGGCACCCTGGAACTGACCACCAAGGAATCAGCCGACAGTGCCCCGGAAGGGTTTGCCCCCTGGTTCGAATTTCCCCGCCAGGACAATGTCAAAGTGATCTTTGGTCACTGGGCGGCCCTGGAAGGCCGAACCGGCAAGGAGCAGTTTATCGGCCTCGATACCGGGTGTGTCTGGGGCGGCGCCCTGACCATCATGAACCTGGATAGCGGGGAAAAGATACACTGTGACTGCTAGGCCTGCCGAGATCATGCGTCCGCCACTGGTCATCGGGGCTCTGTTGGCGCTGTTTGCAGTGATGGCGGGTGCCTTCGGTGCCCACGGTCTGAGGGCCATGGTCAGTGCCCGGGGGCTTGAAGTTTTCCAGACTGCCGTCACTTATCAGGTATACCACTCAATAGCCCTGATACTTGTGGCGATACTGACGGGTATGGGGTTACACCGGCGCTTGTTGGCTGCTGCTTCAGGGTTTTTCCTGGCGGGTGTCGTGCTGTTCAGCGGCAGCCTTTACATACTGGTGCTGACGGATATTCGCTGGGTAGGGCCGGTCACACCCATTGGTGGTGTCTGCTTTATGGTGGGATGGGCACTGGTTTTGATTGCCGGATTACGGCGCCAGAGAGATTTTCAGAGGTAAACATGCAGGTGCAGGTAAACGGTGATGGATTGGAACTGCCGACAGAGGCAACCATTGCCGATCTGATTGAACACATGGCCCTGACGGGCAAACGGCTGGCGGTGGAGGTCAACGAAGACATTGTGCCCCGCAGCAAACATCCGGAATTCCGCCTGAACGAAGGTGACCGGGTCGAAGTGGTGCATGCCATCGGCGGTGGTTAAGTAATGCCGCATTGACGCGGCCAGTCCGGGCGATGACATCCCCTATATTCCATACAGCCTCAGGAAGGTTATGAGCGAACAATCGACAATCCAGCTTCCAGAAGACAAACCCCTCGAACTCGCCGGCCGTGTCTACCAGTCGCGCCTGCTGGTCGGGACCGGTAAATACCGTGACCTGATGGAAACCGGTCACGCCATCGAAGCCAGCGGTGCCGAAATCGTTACCGTGGCGGTACGCCGGACCAATCTGGGACAGAACCCGGATGAACCGAACCTGCTCGATGTCATTTCTCCGGACACATACACCATCCTGCCGAACACCGCCGGCTGCTACACCGCGAAGGACGCGGTACGCACCTGTAAACTGGCGCGGGAACTGCTGGACGGCCACGACCTGGTGAAACTGGAAGTGCTGGGCGAGGAGAAAACCCTGTACCCGAACATGACCGAAACCCTGGTGGCCGCCGAAGAACTGATCAGGGACGGCTTCAAGGTCATGGTTTACTGCTCCGACGACCCGCTGCTGGCCAAGCGCCTGGAAGACATGGGCTGCATCGCCATCATGCCGCTGGGCGCGCCAATTGGTTCCGGCCTGGGCATCCAGAACCGTTACAACATCCGCTTGATCGTCGAGAACGCCAATGTGCCGGTGCTGGTGGATGCCGGTGTCGGCACAGCCTCGGACGCGACGATTGCCATGGAGCTGGGCTGCGATGGCGTGCTGATGAACACCGCCATCGCCCAGGCCCGGGATCCGATCAAAATGGCCCACGCCATGCGCCTGGGTGTGGAAGCCGGCCGCGAAGCCTATCTGGCGGGCCGTATGCCCAAGAAGCTCTACGCCAGTGCATCCTCGCCCATTGATGGCACTTTCTTCTGATTTAGTGAACAATCTGGTACAAAACTGAATAATACTGAGGGCCGGCACCAAAGACCGGCCCCGAAAATAACCCAGTTACAGAGCGCTGAAGTCCTGTCATGACCGATCAAAAACCCAGTCGTCGGGAGGCGATCCTGCAGGCGTTGGTGGAGCTGCTGGAAACCGACCCCGGCGCCCGCATCACCACCGCCGGCCTGGCCAAGTCCGTCGGCGTCACCGAGGCGGCGCTGTACCGCCATTTCCCCAGTAAACGCAAGATGTTCGAGGCGCTGATCGACTTCGCCGATGAAGCGGTGTTCAGCCGTTGTCAGGTGATCCTGCAGGAACAGGAGGACGCCCGCGCCCGCCTGCAGCAGTTGGCCAACCTGGTGCTGGTGTTCGCCGAACGCAACCCCGGCCTGTGTTGTGTGCTGACCGGCGACGCCCTGATGGGCGAAAACGAGGCCCTGCGCAAGCGCGCCTCCCACTTCTTCGAACGTCTGGAAACCCAGGTGCGCCAGATCCTCAAGGAAGGCGAGATCCGCCAGGGCCTGCGCCCCCGCACCAGCGCCACTCGCGGCGCGGATTTTGTGCTGGTCTTCGTCGAAGGCCGCATTCAGCGGTTTGTCCGTTCGTCGTTTTCCCGCTTGCCCTCGACCGATTTTGACGAGAGTTGGGGGCTGGTTTCTGAAGGCGTCTGGGGCTGACCGGATACCGGGGAGTTTGTTTCTGACTGTAGCCTGACAGAAATGGGGGAGGTCGAAGGCGGGTATGGCCTCCACAGAACCGCTTCAAGCACATCCATGTGCGCTTCGTTCCGGCCATCCATGGCCTCCAAGATTCTGTGGAGGCCATACCCGCCTCCGATCACATCACTTTTGGTGATATCTCGTTTCTCTAAGACAGAGAAGCGGGCAGCCAGCCACTGCTGTCTCCAACGCTACCTTTATCACTACCTGCGATATATCTGCGAAGCTGGATGGTTGGGGGTGTCAGGGCCCTTCCCGGAATTTCGAAGGCCATGGATGGCCTGAGAGAAGCGCACATGGATGTGCTCGTAGCGGTTCCGGGAAGGGCCCTGACACCCCCAACCCTACTCCGGAACAAGCAGGCTACCGAATATAACTCAAGGCAACGCCGGAGCCTCAGTCATACCCGGAAGCAGAACGGAGGATCTGGCGAACGGGCTCCCAGATTGCCGGAGCGGAGATCAGGATGTCGCGGCCATAGAGGTCGGCGGGATAGCCGTCGGGAACGTCGCCGAAGTGGCCGGCGGTGGCACCGGCTTCCAGGGCGATGAGGCGGGCGGCGGCGAAGTCCCAGGGGCTGACGTTTTCGTAGTAGATGTCCAGGCGACCGCAGGCGACCCAGCAGATGTCGAGGGCGGCGGAGCCGATGCGGCGCAGGTCGCGGCAGTTGTGGATCATGGCGTCGAGGCGTTTGACTAAAGGCTCAAGGCTGTCCTTGGTGTAGGGGAAACCGGTGGCGAACAGGGAATCTCGGGGTGACGTGGCGCCGCTGTGTTCTATGGGGTTGCCGTTGAGCGTGGCGCCTTCACCTTTGGTGGCGCGGAAGGTTTCGCCAGGGAAGGGGGCATGCACCACACCGGCCTGGACGCGGCCTTTTTCTGCGTAGGCAATGGACACCGCCACCTGGGGGTGGCCGTAGGCGTAGTTGACCGTGCCATCGATGGGGTCGATGATCCACAGCGGCGTTTCCAGTTCCTCCGCCTGGCTCAGATCCGGCGCGGTCTCCTCGGAAAGGATGCGATGGTCCGGGAAGCGCTTGCGGATGGCGCTGGTGATGAGCTCGTCGGCCATCACATCGGCGTGGGTAACCAGCTCGGTCTGGTGTTTGTAGTTGGTGCGCAGGGTGTTGTTGTCACGTTCGTGACGGATCAGTTCCCCGGCTTCCAGCGCCAGATTTTCGGCGAAATCGGTGATGTCTCGTAATGAGTCGGAATCGGACATGGCGCCCCCTTGGCTGGCTCTTGAAAAGAGTGAGGGCGCCAGTCTAACACGGCAGGCTTACAGACTGCCCAGCCACTTCTCCATCTTGTCCATGGCCAGCACCAGACGCGGGCATGCCTGTTTGACGAAGTCGTCGTCCAGGGCCTGCTCCGCGTAATCGCCACCGGCCAATTTCAGAGACTCGGCGCCGTCGAAATCCACGAACGCCAGCCGTGCGGCCAGATGATCCGGTACGAAACCGAAATCACTGGCCGGCAGAATCGCCACGCCGGTGTTTTCCAGCAGTGCCTGGCAGAACGCCTGGCTGGTCTTGATGTCTTTTTTCTCCAGGCGCTCGCGGAAATTGGCGAAGTCGGGGAACAGGTAGAATGCGCCTTCCGGTTTCTGGACCACGGCGCCCATATCGCTCAGGCGGCGGTGCATGTATTCGCCCACCACCTTCAGCACCCGTCGTGACTGTTTCAGGTATTCCTCCATATCCTCGCCACCGTCGAACGCGGCTACCGCTGCGTGCTGGATAGGTGCGCTGGTGGCGGTGTAGGTCTCGCTGGCGATGATCGCCATGGCGTCCTGCAACGGTCGCAGTTCCGCCGGGAAGATGAAGGTGCCCAGTCGCCAGCCTCCGGCGCCGGCCCATTTGCTCAGGCCGGTGCTGATGATGGTGCCTTCCGGGTAGTAACGAGCGATGGACTTGTGTTTGCCCTCGAAATGCACCTCGCCATAGATCTCGTCCGACAGCAGGATCAGCCGGTACTTGCGGGCGACGTTGGCGATGGCCAGCAACTGGTCGTCGGTGTAGGTGCAGCCGGTGGGGTTGGATGGGTAGTTGAGGATCAGGATGCGCGGTCGTGTCGGATCGTCGCGGCAGATGATGTCCAACTCCTCGGCGGTCAGTTGCCAGTTATTCTCCGCGTGGGTCGGCAGCCAGTGCACCGAACGGCCGATGATACGGGCCTGGGGCGCGTAGGATACCCAGCTCGGGCGCGGAATCAGCAGGTCGCCGTAGTAGGCCAGCTGCAGGATAAACAGCAATTCCTTGGAGCCTGGGCCGATCAGTACATCTTCCCAGGTGCAGCGCATGCGTTCGCCCCGGTTGATGTAGCCGGCGATGGATTCGCGCAGGGCTTTCAGGCCCTTGACCGGCAGGTAATCCTTTTCATGGGCGTGGTCCTGCAAGGCCTTCACCACGCGATCCGGCACCGGGAACGGTGATTGTCCCAGGCCCAGTTTGATGATGTCCCGGCCTTCGGCCCGGAGCTGATTGCTCAGTTCGTTGATGCGCAAGGTAGCAGAGGGCTGAATGCCCCGAACATTGAGGTTAATCGCGTAGCGATGATCTGTCTGAATATCCATGGTCCCGGTCTGTTGGTTGAGGGCGACACTGGCAGTATAGGAAACCCTGGGACATCTGTGGTGCGTGGGTTGATAGGTGATTGCCGAAGAGAAGGCTGGTGTCAGTCGCTGTTTTCCCGGTTCAGGTCGGCCAGAGCCTGGTTGAACCTGTCTCTGAGTTGCTCGCCGTCGGGATGCTTGCGTGAAAAAGCCGCCCGAAAGGCTCGCTCATCACCGATCATTCCCGGCACGGCTTCAATGTTTGCCAGCTCCGGATAGACGGGTTGGAATTTCTCGAGCAGGAAATGACACACTGTCTGTTCGCAGATGAACAGATCGATCCGGTCATAGGCAACCATCCGCAACCCGGTCAGATCCGGCCTGTGCTGACTAATCCAGATGATCTCGATGTCAGCGGTTTCCAGCCAGTTCATAAACTCAGGGGCGTAGCTGTAGGATGATGACAGTCCCAGCCGCAAGCCTTCCAGATCATCCAGCGTCTGCCATTCAATGTTGCTATCGGTACGCGTGAAGAACACGTCCTGCGCGGTGTTGATCGGAGCGGTGAAATAATAATGGCGCGCCCTTTCTTCCGAGTGGGTCAGGGAAAAAAGCATGTCGGACTGGCCACTTCGGACCCGGGCTTCCGCCCGCCGCCAGGGAACAACCAGGAATACCGGTTCCATCCCCATGCGATCAAGAACATTCCGGATGGTTGTCACGTCCTCCCCGACGAGGGTTCCGTCCTCCACGTATTCGAATGGCGGATACTCGGACGTCGCTACGTGGAGTATTGGCGGCTCAGCCAGCGCAGGGCTCAGGAGCGTCAGAAACAACAATCCGGACGTCAATTGCAGCAGCATGGGGTGTGTCGGTTCTCGGGTCGGGTGAGTGGTCTACCGGCGTTGCCAGTATAGTCATGATCTCCATCTTCTGCACGGGACACTAGCGGTGGTCAGGTGTATTGGCTCAGTTGAGCCGGTGAGGATCCAGCTCCATATGCAGGATACGTGGGCCAAGCATGATAACCCGACCCACGTAACGTTCTTCTCCGGTGGATGTGAAGTCGAACAGGAAGCGTCGCCATACCCGCAGTTTCCCTGTCTCATCACGCTTGAACCATAGCCCCCGCAGATAGACGGCGTCATCCAGCAGCATCACATCCATTTTCTTGCAGTAGTTCCTGGCGGCTTGCAGGACGAAGTCCTTGATCGCCTTGGCCCGCCACCAATACCAGATGGCGAACCCCGCAACAAACAGCCAGAACAGAGTTCCCAGAGTCACTGTGCCGGGACCGATGCCGTGTCACCGTCGCCGTTACCGTATTCATCCGCCGCTGAGCCGTGATGGTCTCGGGCCAGCAGGATATAAAACGCGGGCAATACGAAGATGGTGAACAGTGTGCCGATACCGAGGCCGGCGCTGATGGTCAGGCCAATGGCAAAGCGGCTTTCCGCCCCGGGGCCGATGGCGATCAACAGCGGCACCATGGCAAAAATCAGTGCCAGGGAGGTCATGATGATAGGGCGCAAGCGGATGGCCGCTGCCTCTATCACCGCATCCCGCTTGTTCAGTCCCTTGTCGACCTGAAGGGCATTGGCGAACTCCACAATCAGGATGCCGTTCTTGGACACCACACCGATCAGGGTGATCAGACCGACCTGGGTGTAGATGTTCATGGTGGCAAACCCAAGCACGATGAACGCCATTGCACCGGCCACGGACATGGGAACCGAGACCAGAATGATCAGCGGATCACGCCAGCTTTCAAACTGGGCCGCGAGTACCAGGTATATGACCAGAAGTGACAGGAAGAAGGTGACCACCAACGCGCTGCCCTGATTGGCGAATTGTCGGGATTCGCCGGTGTAGTCGGAGGTGAAGCCCTGGGGGAAACCCTCGTCGGCGGCGGATTCCATGAACGCCATGGCATCTCCCATGGTCACCCCGGGCATCACAACGCCCTGCAGAGTCAGCGAATTCAGCTGGTTGAACTGGGTGCGTTGGGAAGGTTCCACTTCGTGCTCAAAGCTGATCACACTGCCGAGTGGGACCAACTGGCCGTTATCGGCACGGATGTAATAGTCGTTGAGTGCGTCCGAGTCCATACGGAAATCCCTCTCGACCTGGGGAATCACCTGATAGGAGCGGCCCTCCATATTGAATCGGTTGATGTAGCCACCACCAAGCATGCTGGACATGGCCTGCCCTATATCCTGCATGGACAGTCCCAGATCCGCGACCCGGTCACGATCGACTTTGATGCGCGTGACTGGCCGATCAAAGTCGATGGATTTCTGCAGGAACATGAAGTTACCACTGGCCATGGCCTTGCCGAGCAGGTCGTTGGCAACGTCATTAAGGCGGTCATAATCCTCGCCGGTCGTGATCACGAACTGGAACGGCAGGCCACCACCGGAACCTGGCAGGGAGGGGCGCGGAAAGACGGCTGTCTGTAAGCCGGTGACCTGCTTGAGCGCGCTATCCAGTTGGGGTTGGACGTCGAACTGGCTGATCTCACGATCTTCCCAGGGCGCCATCTTGAAACCGCCGAAGACAGCGTTGGGTGCGGTAATCCCCAGGATCATGAAGTCCTCGTTGTAACCGGGCACTTTCTCCATGTGTTCCAGTACCTCATCCCCGTGTTCCTCAAGGTAGTCGAGGGTTGCGGTCTGAGGCGCCAGCCCCTGGTAGAACAGGATGCCCTGGTCCTCGGTGGGGGCGAGTTCACTCTGGCTCATCATCACCATAAAGTAAATGGACGCCAGCACCACAAGGGCGAAGAAGATCACCACGGATTTAGTGGTCATCAGGGAGCTCAGGGCTGCTTTATAGCCGTTGGCGAGCCCGTTGAATGAATGTTCCACCAGCTTTTCGAAGCGCCCCGGATTGCCATGGGGCTTGAGAATCTTTCCGGACAACATCGGCGACAGCGTCAGCGCGACGATGCCGGAAATCACCACGGTGCCTGCCAGAGTGAAGGCGAATTCGGTAAACAGCGAGCCGACCAGCCCTCCCATAAAGCCAATGGGCGCATAGACAGCCACCAGGGTGGTGGTCATGGCGATGATGGGCACGGCCATTTCGCGGGCGCCGTTGATGGCGGCATCAAACCGGGATTCCCCCTGCTCGATGTGGCGATGAACGTTCTCCACCATGATGATGGCGTCGTCCACCACCAGACCAATGGCAAGCACCATCGACAACAGCGTCAGCAGGTTCAGCGAGAACCCCATCATCAGCATGACGAAGGCGCCGCCGATCAGTGACAGCGGCACGGCAACGGACGGTACCACGGCGGCCCGAATCGAGCCCAGGCACAGGAACACGACAACCAGTACGATGAGTATGGCTTCCAGCAGGGTCTGGATGACCTCATTGATGGAGCTGTCGATAAAGTCAGATGCATCATAGGCCAGTCGGACATTGAGACCCGAGGGCAACTGGCTTTCGATATCCGGCAACTCGTTTTTGACCAGATCGGCAACCGTCAATGGGTTGGCGCCAGGAGACAGTTCAATGGCGACATAGGTCGCGGGCTGGCCCTTGTAGAGTGCCAACTGGTCGTAGGTCTCCGATCCCAGTTCGACCCTGGCAATGTCCTTCAGCCGGATCAGCGAGCCGTCGGACTCCTTGACCACCAGTTCCCGGAACTGGTCCGGGTCTCCCACATCGGTGTCACTGGTCATGCTGATCTTGGTGTATTTACCCTCGGTATTGCCCACGGCGGCCTGGTAGTTATTCTGCAGCAGAACCTGAACCACTTCCTGCGGTGTCATGTCGACCGCGGACAGTCGCTCCGGATCAAGCCAGGCCCGCAGCGCAAATTTGCGTCCCAGTAACTCCGCCTTGCCAACACCGGATAATGCCTGGAGTTTGGGCTGGACAACCCGTGTCAGGTAATCCGTAATCTGTGGCACTTTCAGTTCATCGCCGTAGAACGCAATGTACATCAGGGCCGTCGAATCGCCGGTGGTGGAGGAGATCACCGGATCCTGGGCGTCTGCCGGCAAAACGTTCCGCTGGCTGGCCACCTTGGCCTGGATTTCCGCCAGGGCCGCGTTGGCATCGTAATTCAGCACCATCTTGGCTTCGATGGTGGAGCGGCCCTGGGAGCTGGTGGAGGTCAGGTAGTCAATGCCGCTGGCTTCGGCTATGGCCTGTTGCAGTGGGGTGGTGATAAAGCCCTTGACCAGGTCCGAGCTGGCGCCCGGGTAGGTCGTGGTCACGGTCACCGTTGTGCTTTCCAGTTCGGGATACTGGCGGATTTCCATTTCCATGGCCGCACGGGCGCCGAGCAGCAGGATCAGCAGGCTGACCACCGTCGCGAGGACGGGGCGCTGGATGAATATATCGGTAAAACGCATCAGTCGGACGCCTCCGCCGGCTCATTATCGCTTTCCTGCACTTCCACCCGTTGCCCGGCGCGGAGTCTCAGAAGGCCCTTGGCGACCACTTCCTCGCCCTCTTTCAGGCCGCCTTCCACGGCAACTCGGCCATCGCGGACTTCGCCGGTCTGAACCGTCCGGCGATTGACGATCAGCTCACCCTCGTCGTTCTCTTCCACCACGAACACAAAGTCGCCGTAGGTGTTGTAGGAAATCGCAGTGCGGGGCACGGTGACGACGTTGCGGTCTTCTGGCTGTTTGGTCAGGATCGTGGTGAACATGCCGGGGCGCAGGGCATGTTCAGGATTCGTCAGTGTGGCACGAATTCGTACGGTCCGGGTTTCGGGGTTGACAGAGGTGTTGATGGCGCTCACCTGTCCGTCGAAAGTTTGGCCGGGAATCGCGGCCACCGTAGCAGTGACGTCATAGCCGGTTGCGACTCTCGGAAGGTCTTTCTCCGACAGTGTGTAATCCACATAGATCGGATCCAGCATGTTGATTTCGACAATCGGCGTACCGGTGGGAATGTACTCACCCTGGTCCACCATGCGCAGGCCAACGGTGCCATCGAAGGGGGCGCGAATCACTTTCTTGTTCAGCTGGGCTTCCGCTTCGTTGACCCGGGCGCGGGCTGCATCGACATTTGCTTTGGCTTCGTCGAACTGGGATTGTGACACCGCGCGTTTCGGAAGCAGGTCGGAAACGCGTTTGAACTCCTGTTCCGCCAACTGGGCTTCGGCCCGGCGGGTCCGCAGTGCAGCTTCGTCTATGGCGGCATCCAGGCGAACCAACACATCGCCTTTGCTGACAGTGTCGCCGGATTCGAAGCCAATCTGTTCAATCACGCCCGGAACTTCGTTGGCCACTTCAATGCCATTGATCGCTTCAACGCTTCCCACTGCCTTGACAGCGGGGGTCCATCGGGCACTCTTTGCCTTGGTGGTTGAGATTTGGGCAGGTGGTTGTGGCTGTGACAATTGCTCTTTAAGCTGACCAAACTGGTAAAATTTGTAGCCAAAAATGCCGCCAAGTACTACGCCAAGGAAGATAATGACGATCAGGAAACGGGAAGCCGTACGCATAATTCAGGTCCTGGGTATCAGTGTCCATTTGGAAATCGCCAGATGCGGCCAGCCAAGCCTGTTGGCGATTGTCCCTGTTTATCTTTAGTGGAGAGTTTGTAATTGACTCTTAATCGCAATGAATAACGTAGCATCCTATACAAAAGTCGGGTGTTTTGTCATCGGTAGAGTGCCAGATTTACGGTGGTAGACCGTAAGGGATTACACTATGCATTGGATATTGGGTATCGCCCTGACGGCTGCGGTATTTGTCATACTGAAGCAGTGGGGAGCGTTGTCTGCGGAGAGAAAAAAGGCCGCCGCCTGGAAGATTTTGCTGGTGGTCGGCGGGGCTGTGCTTCTCTTTATGGTGCTGACCGGTCGCATCCATGTACTGACGGCAACGATAGCGGCGCTGGTCCCCCTGTTGCGAAAATTGCCATCGTTGTTGAAGTTCGCGCCCATGGTGAGCCGGGTGTATCGCCAGCAGCGCCAGTCTGGCAATGACGAGGCAGGCGCCGGTGGCGCGCGTTCGGGTGGTGCGGGCCAGCGAACCGGATCCGGGCCGATGTCCGTGCGTGAAGCATGCGATATCCTCGGGGTGGCTTTGGGCTGTTCCGAGGACGAGGTGGTCATGGCGCATCGGCGATTGATGCAGAAAATTCACCCCGACCGTGGGGGTAATGATTACCTGGCAGCCAAGGTGAATGAGGCAAAAGCTGTCCTGCTTGCGTCACGCAAAGGGGCTGCCTGAGGGGTCAGAGTATCTCTACCCGAATCTCAACGGTCTGATTTTCCCTCTGGTCGCCGCCAACCTGATAGATGATGCCGGAGTGATCGTCGGACTGACTGCGTCGGGTGCTGCCAAGCTCGACCCATTGCCCGGGGTCCACCCGGCGGATGGTCATCAGCGCTTCGGTTTCATAGCCGGGGATACCATCCGCCGGGTCTTCCTCGAATGAGACGATGTTGAGCTCAACGGTTCTATCGGAAATCACCTGTGGGCTAACCAGGAAGCCACTGCGTGTCTCTACCTGCCCCAGGATGGCAGCGGGGTTGCGTCCGCCCCGGATGGCGATGGGAACGGATCGTACCTGGCCGGAATGGATGTGGGCTGACTGCCCTTCCTGAACCACCAGGGTGCGTTCCTGGTTGCGGCGCGTCGTCGTGACCCTGCGCTCAATGTTGGCACTGCTCTGGCCGTTGCTGATGGCAATGTCGCCACCGCCGCTTTTGGCGTCCAGGTTACTGCGGGTTCGCACGGTGATCCGCATCTGTACCGGGGCAACGTCCATGGTTTGCACCAGGCGTCCGATTTCGTCCAGCGCCTCGGGCTCTCCTCGCACGATCATCTGCTGCCCCCTGGCGGTAATGGTAATCTGGCCCTCGGGATACAATTCCCTCACCTGCACGGCAACCTGTTCCGAAGAGCGGTTGCTGAGCTGGTAGGTCCGGGCTTCCGGTGCCGCCAGTGCGGATTGGGGAACGATGAACAGTAATACCCACAGGGCCATGATTGCCGGTCCGCTCCGGTGGATAATCTGGTTGGCTTTTATTGCAGTCACGGCAAAAAGATTCCATAAAAATCGGCTTTGCGGGTTGCAAAGCCGAAAACCAGAGGTATATATTGAAAAGCATGAAGACTACACACGCGATCTGTCAATTGAATGTTCTGAAAGCTTTCGGTGCGAAACCGATGGCTTCGGTCGCTGCTGTGTTTTTCTGGTGGTTTGGTTATGGCTTTTATTTTAGCCAGAGCCAGGGCCGCCTATAAGATCTTCATCGACTGAATTACGAGGAAGGCAGCCCGGCAAAACCCAGGCTGCCACCGGACTCGAAAAAGCCCCGACTGGTAGCCCAGCCGGGGCTTTTTTGATTCTGACACAGGGAAACGGAAAACTGACATGAACATGCCTCTGAATATCGACGCCCTGAGTGACCGGGCCAGCGCCGAGAGTGCCACTGCCCCCAAACGCAGGGAAGAGATTCTTCCGACAGCGTCAGAGCTGAGGACCCGTCTGCCACTGGCGCCAGACATCGAACAGCAGATACTTCGCCATCGCGACGATATCCGCCGGGTGCTTAATGGTGACGACCCGCGCACGCTGATTGTGATCGGGCCGTGCTCAATTCACGATGAGGTGGCCGCGCTGGAGTATGCGGAAAAACTCAGTGAGCTGGCAGCGGCTGTCAGCGACCGCTTCCTGATCGTGATGCGTGCCTACCTGGAAAAACCCAGAACCACCGTGGGCTGGAAAGGGCTATTGTACGACCCGGATCGTTCCGGAGCCGGTAACCTCAACGAGGGGCTGGTGCGATCACGCCGGCTGCTGTTGAATCTGGCGGAATCCGGTCTGCCGCTGGCGACCGAAGCCCTCAGTCCATTCGCGATGGACTACCTCGGTGACCTGATCAGCTGGAGCGCTATTGGCGCGCGTACCACGGAATCCCAGGTGCACCGGGAGCTGGTCAGCGGGCTGCCGATGCCGGTGGGCTTCAAGAACGGCACGGACGGGGGCGTGACGGTGGCGATCAATGCAATGAAATCCGCTGCCCATCCACACCACCATATGGGGATTGCCAGCACGGGCGCCCCGGCCATGATCACCACTGAGGGGAACCCGGATACCCACCTGGTCCTCAGGGGTGGTCGGGGCATCACCAACTACGACGCCGACAGCATTGGTCAGGCGATTGAATCACTGTCTGGCGCCGGTGTATCCACCGCCGTCATGGTGGACTGCAGCCACGATAATGCCCGCAAGCAGGCTGAGCGTCAGTTGGATATTGCCCGGGAGGTCATGGCCCAGCGAGCTGCCGGCAACGTCTGCATTCGGGGACTGATGCTGGAAAGCTTCCTGGAACCGGGCCGCCAGGACGACGGGGCCGACCTGAAATACGGCCGCTCTATTACGGACCCGTGTATTGGCTGGGACCAGACGGAGGCTCTGATCCGCTCACTGTAGAAAACAACAGCTGCCCGGCCAGCAGCAACAGCACACCGCCCATCATCCGGTCGAGCCAGTGGCCGAACCGGTTAAAACCACGTCGCACCCTGGGCAGGGTGAAAAAACTGGCGACCAGTGCGAACCACAGGCCTGTGGCTATGGCCATATAAAGGCCATAGGTGGTTTGCAGCGCGATGGGGGTGTCGGGACTGATTACCACGGAAAACAGCGAGACGAAGAACAGGGTGGCCTTGGGGTTCAATACATTGGTCAGGAAACCCAGTCTGAACGCGTAAAATCCGCCCTGTGGTGTCGCATTGCCTGCTTCAACGTGAATGCCGCCTGCCCGGGATTTCAGGCACTGCACTGCTATCCACGTCAGATACAGCGCGCCAATAACCTTGAGAATCGTAAACAACAGCAACGACTGTTGAATCAGAATGCCAATCCCCAACAGCGAATAGGTCACATGCACAAGGATGCCAAGCCCTATGCCGGAAGCACTGAGCAGGGCATTTCGCCGGCTCTGAAACAAAGCCTGGCGGAGCATGACCGCGAAGTCGGGCCCGGGGCTGGCCACAGCCAGCAGGTGAACCACGGCAACGGTCAGGAATTCGGCCCAGTATGTCTGCATTTTTGTTCTCCTTACCAACGCAGGACGTAATCGAAAAAGTGCACGGGGTGACGCAAGGATATAAGCGATTAGGGAAAATATCCCGTGCCAAACGCAACTAATTCTGCCGGCTATACTCACGTAGACCACAGTGAACAGACAATCAGCGGGAGAGGCCTCCATGCAGAAACGCAGGGTAGACGTTGCAATTATCGGGGCCGGCACTGCCGGCATGGGCGCCTATCGCGCGGCGCGCAAACACACCGATAACCTGGTGCTGATTGAGGGCGGTCACTATGGCACCACCTGCGCCCGTGTCGGCTGCATGCCCAGCAAGCTTCTGATAGCTGCGGCAGACAGCGCCCACTGTATGGAGCAGGGCTCGGTCTTTGGTGTTCATCCCGGAGGGGTGCGGATTGATGGCAAGGCGGTGATGGATCGTGTCCGCAGTGAACGCGACCGTTTTGTCGGATTCGTTCTGGAAACCATCTCCGAGATGCCGGAGAGTCACCGTCTTGGAGGGCATGCACGGTTCATCGACGACCATCGCCTGGTTGTCGAAGAACAGGCAGAGGTGATAGCCGATCGCATCGTGGTGGCAACGGGGGCGCGGCCCAACATCCCGGGGTTACTCAAAGAGGCCAAAGACCGGCTGGTGGTTAATGACGATTTATTCGAATGGAATGAGTTGCCGGCCTCGGTTGCTGTGTTTGGCCCTGGTGTTATCGGTCTGGAACTGGGACAGGCGTTAAGCCGGCTGGGCGTTCGGGTGCGACTGTTCGGTGTTGGCGGCAGCTTAGGGCCTATTCGTGATGAACGAATCCGGGAATACGCCCTGGAAACATTCAGCCGTGAATTCCCGCTGGACCCGGATGCCAATGTGAAAGCCGTGAAACGCACAGACGAAGGCGTTGCGATCACTTTTGTGGAGAAAACAAAAGGCAATGTGACTGAAACCTTTGACTATGTGCTGGCTGCGACCGGGCGAAAAGCAAATGTGGATCATCTGGATATCCAGAATACCGAGCTGGAACTGGATGAACGCGGCTCGCCACTGTTTAACCGTTACACCCTGCAGTGTGGGGACAGTCATATTTTCATTGCCGGCGATGCCAATAACGATACCCCGCTACTTCACGAAGCCGCAGATGAGGGACGGATTGCCGGTGACAATGCCGGGCGATACCCGGATGTCCGCGCGGGCTTGCGTCGCACACCACTGGCTGTGGTCTTTACTGACCCGCAGATTGCAACGGTGGGGCTGACCATTGATCAGGTGGATGAACGTTGCAGGGGCTGTTTTTCCGTTGGCGAGGTTTCCTTTGAGGATCAGGGGCGCAGCCGGGTGATTGCCCGAAATAAGGGGTTGTTACGGGTCTATGGTGAGCAGGGCAGTGGCCAGTTCCTGGGCGCGGAAATGTTTGGCCCGGCGGCGGAGCACATCAGCCACCTGCTGGCATGGTCAGCCCAGCGTCGGATGACCGTCAGTGAGATGCTGGACATGCCATTTTATCATCCGGTCATTGAGGAGGGGGTGAGAACCGCGCTAAGGGCTCTCAACCGCAACCTCAATATTGGCCCGGAGGTCATTACGCGCTGCATGGATTGTGGTCCCGGGGGATAGCCACTTGTTGTGCAGGCTGAGTGCGGCGTGCCCAGATCTTTTCGTGGAAAAAGTAGGCAACGGTGTTGATCGCTGGCTCCACCATGGCAATCAGGCTGCCAATGAGGATGTCACCAGTCAGCAAGAAGGCAACACTGAACGCCACGGTGAAATGGGTGATGGCAAACGTGATCGTCTTCATCAGCGAGTTGTCGCCATTGGCTCCGTGGTCGTGGACAAACAGTTTAAGCGTACTCATGATCAACTCCGCGTAGGTGCTGTTTATGCTTCATTTAAACGGAGGTGATAATCATTGTTAAATAAATTGTTTGTGAGATCCTGATAGTTCTTGTCTATGAATAGCCATTATTTCTTGTAAGTTATCCAGCCATAGGATTTGGCTATTCAATGGATTGGGACACTAAACTTCACTAATTTCAGTTCCCTGGCTTATATTGGTTACCAAATTTACTTCACTAACTGTCAAGGAGGCACGTTATGGGAAAGAACTTCATTGGTCTGGACGCTGCGAAGGCTGAGCAACTGGCGAGTTCCCTGAATGATCTGTTGTCGAATTATCAGATCTTTTACATGAACGTCCGTGGTTACCACTGGAACATCAAGGGCGACAATTTTTTCGAGCTTCACGTGAAGTTTGAGGAGCTCTACAACGATCTGCTGTTGAAGATCGACGAAATCGCCGAGCGCGTGCTGACCCTCGGGCATCGTCCGGCACACGCCTACAGCACCTACATCGAGAAATCTGAAGTGCCCGAGCGCAAGGATGTTTCCGATGGCAAGGTTGCCATGGAGAACATTGTGGAAAGCTTCGCCAAACTGATCGGTAAGCAGCGTGAACTGCTAAGTCTGGCCGGCGATGCGGATGACGAGGGTACTGTTGCGCTGATGAGTGATTACATTTCGCAGCAGGAAAAGACGGTCTGGATGTACCGTAGCTATCTCGGTCAGTAATCAGCGTTCGGTACATTGAAATGGTGGCGGCCCCTGGGTCGCCATTTTTTTGCCGGTCCGGTCACCCTCGTTCACCGCAACAGTCACCAAACTGCCATGGTTTATTAACAAATTGTTAATAAACCCTCTCCATAGTGTGATCACGAAATTCAACACCGATCAAACGTGATCACTGATGGAGAACAAACGAATGAAAAAGCAGCTGCTGGCTCTGGCTATCGGTTCCATGGTTGTTGCGCCCTCCGTTGCGATGGCTGACAAGGGCCCTGTCGTTTACGGCAAGGCCAATGTGTCCTATGAAAATCAGGATAACGATGTAGAAGATGCCTGGAAGCTCCAGAGCAATGCCTCGCGCCTGGGTGTCAAAGGTGATCTGGATCTTGATTTCGAGCAGATCAAGGCGGTTTACAAGGCAGAATTCGAAATCTCGGTTGACGATGGCGACAAGGGCGGTGAAACCTTCAGTCAGCGCAACATCTATGGCGGCTTTGCCCATGACTCGATGGGTACTCTGATTGCGGGTAAGTTCGATACACCGCTGAAAGTATCCCAGGGCAAGATTGACCAGTTCAATGACCTGCAGGGTGATATCAAGAACATCATGGCGGGTGAAAACCGCACCAGCAACATGGTGCAGTACAGCACTCCCAGCTTTGCAGATGCGTTGTCCGTGAACGTGGCCCTGATTCCGGGCGAAGATCAGGAAGAAGGTACAGATGAAAACGGTGTTGCCGACGCGGTCTCCAGTTCCATCGTATTCGACAAAGGCATGTTCTACGGTGCCCTGGCTTATGATTCGGAGATTGAAGATGAGCTGGTTGCTGATTCAACGATGGAGGGCAGGCTGAACATTCTTCGCGCGACTGGCCTGGTTCGGCTCGATATGTTTGAGTTTGGTGCATTGTACCAGTTGGCTGAAGAGGAAGACGGTGAAGGTGAGGAAGACAGCTATCTGCTCAGCGGTGCCGTGAAACTCGACCGGCTGAAACTGAAAGCCCAGTATGGTCTGACGGAAGGGGACCTTTCAGACGAAGAGCTGACCCTCATTGGCGTTGGTGCTGACTACAAGCTGGCCAAGAAGAGCAAGGTCTATGCTTATTTCGCCCAGGTTGAACAGGACATTGGTGATCAGGAAGACACCACCTTCGGTGTGGGCTTTGAACACAAGTTCTCTATGTAAGACCGAAGTGCCGAAGTAAAGAAACGCTGTATCGTGTTGGCGTCATTGTTTGCCGGGGCAGTTGCCCCGGTTTTTTGCATTCGGTATAGGCCTATATTCTGGCACTATTAAAAAAGCGAGGTGGGAGACGCAACCCCACCTCGCAAACCCATTGCGGAGGGTTTAGAGCTTGGCGCCCAGGGTCAACCAGAGCTTGTTGGTGTCAACCTTGCCGGCCGCATCATCGCCTGCCATGTAAGCGGCGTACTTGATGCCGGCACTGTAGTGCTGGCCAAAACCGCGATTGTAGGCCACGTCGATTTCACTGCCGAAATCATCGGTTCCGGCGGCATCCTCATCGGCGCTGAAGTCATGGTAGGCAAGTACCCACTTACCGCCTGACAGGGAACCTGTGACGGTCAGCATCAGGTCCTCCAGGCCGCTGTTGGGCGTGGCCAGAAACTGATCGGCCCAGCCGTTAAAGGCGTGGAGTGTTGCCAGCGGGGTGGAGAAACCGTAGTTGCCGTTGTCAGAGCCCAGTACTTCATAGCCCAGTGACACGGTTACACCTGCAGCCTGTACTCCGGCGAGCGCCTTATAGTAGTCAGCGTCCGCTTCGGCGCCGGCACTGTCCGCTTCCTGGGTCGCATACTCCAGTTCGTACAATACGCCGATCCCGTCAAGGTCGGTCCTGCCGGTGTAGCGCAGCCCGTAGGTGTCGAGACTGTTGTCGGGAACGTTGTCCAGTTCCAGCAGGTAGGCGTAACCCGTCAGAACGCCAAAGGACGACTGATAGCTGGCGTTTACCAGGTGGTCCTTGGCGTCCTGGTCGCCGCCTTGTGCAAATATCCGGTTATGCTTGGTGATATAGGCGTAGTCCAGGGTCAGGTCGGAGAGTGCATAGCTGAGGCGGGTGGCATCAAAGGTCTGTCGATCCTGGCGCCAACCCACCGCACCAACGAAACGCTGGTTATCCAGGGTAATGACCTGGCGACCGATCTTGCCATTGAACCCGGCGTTGGTGTACTTCACGAAGGCCTGGTCGACTTCGGTGGTTTCCGGGTCGGCGACCACGGAATGGTCAGGTGTCTGACCCTGGGTGTCGTTGTAATCGTCGACTCCGGCGATCGCGCGTGAATCTTCAAATTCCAGGACGCCGGACAGCCCATAGTAATGGCCGGTTTTATAGCCGAGGCGTGAACGTAGGGTGAGGGCGTTCGCATCCTTCAGGGCGTTGTCCTGATCTACGTTTTCGTACCGCAAGCGGAAATCACCGTAGACGGTTCCATCGTTCAGGGCGCTGGTGAGACTGATATTTTCTGCCAGAGCACTGCCGCACACCAGGGCGGTACCCAATAACAAACCGGTCTGTCGTACTGTGTTACGTGTCATTTCGTGTTGCTCCTGAGTCTTTATGGGATTGTCATCGCACATCGTTGACGCGGTCCAAGAGCCGAGTGAAGCGATTTTCTCGCCGGCTGTTGTTGTTATTACGGGCAAAAAAAACGCCTATCGCGCCGGAGGGATGTCCGGTCTGATAAGCGTCTTTGCTCTTTTAGAACGTCGTGCCAGTGGGGGCTATGCAGTGAAGGGTGTCCGACTGGCGTGATGACCAAGGCACGTAACGTGCCAGATCTCAATTATTGTGATAACTAATTGTTCGGAAACAATATTTATTAAG
Source organism: Marinobacter sp. NP-4(2019) (assembly GCF_003994855.1). Classification (NCBI taxonomy): domain Bacteria; kingdom Pseudomonadati; phylum Pseudomonadota; class Gammaproteobacteria; order Pseudomonadales; family Marinobacteraceae; genus Marinobacter; species Marinobacter sp. NP-4(2019). Next base: position 3,932,784 of record NZ_CP034142.1, on the reverse strand, counting down.
GGTTGATCCGGATAGGTCAGAATGATGTGAGCATTTTTGTTGCAAAACAGTACGTTGCCTGCTTCAAAAGTGAACAGAGGCTGGCAGTTGATGTCCTTGGCTGGCTTAGATTGAAAGCACTGAATGTGTTTGCAGTTTGTACAAGCCCTCTCTAGACCGCGACATCCAGCGGCGGCACCTCCTGGTGCAGGAACCACTTCTCGGTCACCACCTTGCGGGTAAACCAGTGTGAGCGCATCAGCGTGCTGGCCAGTGGTGCCTTGACCCATTCCGGTATTTGCCAGCTTTGTTCGGCCTCTGCCGCACGGTTGCCAAACCGCTGGGCGATGGTTTCACCGTAGGCTTGCAGTGTCTGGGCTGAATAATCATCCGCCTCCCGGATCACCTGGGCGGCGATCAGTGCGGATTCGATGGCCGGGCGAATGCCTTCCCCGCTCTGGGTGTAAGCCAGACCGGCGGAATCCCCGATCAGCATCACGCCATCGTCCACCAGTGGGCGCTCCGCGTGGTCATACAGCAGATAGGCGTGGCCCTTGAAGCGTCCGGGCAGATCCGCCGGGATACGTCCGCTGGCTTTCATCTCCTCGACAAACCGTTCGAGGTGTTCGGTGAGCTTGTGGTTGTCTTCCCGGCCCAGGCCGATATTCAGAAAATTACCCTTGCGGAACACCCAGGCATAGCCTTTCAGGTCCTTGCAGAACCAGAGTTCCGGTGTGTCTCCCCGGGCTTCGCAGACCTCGGATTGTTCCGGTGTCATTTCAAACTCGACTTCCTTGGCGGCAACCACGGTTTCATGGCTGCCCGGGCCATCGCCCAGGAGTTTGGCCACCGGGCAGAAGTGGCCACCGGCACCAACAATGAGCGGTGCCTCCCAGGTGTCATTGACTACCCAGTTGCCGTTCTTTCGGGTAATGGATTTGACCGGAGTACCCAGCTCCTGCGGAGCGGTCACCCGGCTGAGCAGATAGTGGTCGAACTCGCAGCGACGAATGCCGTAGCTGACCACCTCGTCGTGATTGTTCTCGACCGCGGGCTGTCCCATCATGCCGATGCGAAAGCGACGGATGGGCTGCAGGGTACGCTCCCTGGCATAGTCCGATAGATCAATGTCAAGGCTCGCCATTACCGCCGGGGTGACCCAACCGGCGCAAGTCTTGTCCCGTGGGAAGGTTTTTTTGTCGATCACAAGAATGCGCTTGCCGCTGTCACGAAGTGAGTGAGCGAGGGTGGCGCCAGCCGGGCCGGCGCCAACGATGATCAGGTCGTAATAATCCATTAATGGGCCTCCGGTGCTGCGGGCGATGTATAAAGATCCTGGCGGCTTTGTGGCAACCGGTTATTGTCGCCGTGGGTGAAGACGACCTGAAAGAGTTGCAGCGATCCGGCACGGAAGGCGGCGATGGAGCCAGCCAGGTACATACGCCAGGCGCGGGTGAAGTGCTCGTCGTACATTTCGGACACCCGGTCTTCGTTGGCGGTGAAGCGCTCCATCCAGTGGGTCAGTGTCTGGGCGTAGTGCAGGCGCAAGTTCTCCACATCCAGCACGGAAAAATCCCCGTGTTCACAGAGGGTCATGAATTCGCCGATGCTGGGTGGGTAGGCGCCAGGGAAGATCCGTTTTTCGATCCAGGCATTCATCAGCATTGGGCGGTTTCGGCCAATGCTGTGGAGTAGGGCAATGCCGTCCGGTTTCAGTGAGCGCTTGATCAGTTCCGACAGTGCCGGGTAATTGTCCTTGCCGACGTGTTCCAGCATGCCCACGGACACAAAGGCGTCGTATTGCCCCTGGATGTTGCGGTAGTCGTCTTCCACATAGTCGATCAGGTGGTCCAGTTGCTGCCGCTCCGCCTCGGCGCGTGCGTAGGCCAGTTGTTCCTTCGAGATGTTGTAGGCGTGTACCCTGACGCCATAGTTTCTGGCCATATAGCGGGCGAGACCGCCCCAGCCGCAACCTGCTTCCACCACCGTCATTCCGGGCTTGAGGCGGAGCTTGCGACAGACATGTTCCAGTTTGGCGAGCTGCGCCTGCTCCAGGGTGAGGTCCGCGCGCTCGTAATAGGCACAGGTGTACTGCATTTCGGCCTCGTCCAGCCACAACCGATAGAACTCATTGCCGAGGTCATAATGGTGATGGATGTTTTCTTTGGCCTCGGAAATGCCGGTTGGACGGGGATTATGGTTGCGCCACAAGGCATCCAGCCATTTGGGCCAACGCTGACGGGCCTGGTGAACCGAGCGATAGAGTGTTTCCATCAGCTCAGGCAGGTCGCCATCGACCTCGAGGCGACCGGCGCTGTACAGGTCTCCGAACGCCAGGTTGGGGTTGGTCACCAGGGAAACCAGGGCCTTGGGATCGGTCAGGTGAATCGTAAAGCGGGCCTCGCCGCTGTCAGGCTCAATGACCTCGTCATTCCACAACCTGAACCGGACCGGAGGCGAGCCGGCCATGCGCATCAGCTTGGCGACCAGCCATATTTCGTAGGAATGAGGTTCACGATCAACCTGAAGGTCTTCCAGGGGGAGCTTCAGAACGTGTGCTTTCTGGTCGTTCTGGTGTCTGGAATCGTCCGTTTTCCGGGCAGTGCTCTGGTTCATGAATTCTCGTCTCCCTTGGGCTACCGTCTAACTCAGTATAGAAAATGATCAGGCTTTGTCATGTGGAGGCGATATTAAAGATCTTTATCGAATGAATAGGAACTGGTCATTCGGAGGCGGGCAGGTGGTAACGAAAAAGGCCGGAGGGGGGCTCCGGCCTTGGTTGGGGGGCTAGTAGGAAGAACTCATCCCGAACCATTCCGGGAAAATCACAATGAGCGCCAGCACCAGCATCTGGAGCAGAATAAAGGGGAGGACCCCTTTGTAGATATCTGTTGTCCGAACATTGGGTGGGGCGACCCCTTTGAGGTAGAACAGTGAGAATCCGAATGGGGGCGTCAGGAAACTGGTCTGCAGGTTCATTGCAATCAGAATGGCAAACCACAGCATGTTGATGCCCAGGGCTTCGGCCACCGGTGCCAGGATCGGCACGATGATGAACGAAATTTCCACGAAATCGATGAAGAAGCCCAGCACCAGAATGACCAGCATGGCCAGGATGATGAAGCCCCATTTCTCGCCCGGCAGCTGCAGCAACCATTCTTCCAGCAGATAGTCGCCACCGGTGTAGCTGAACACCATGGAGAACGCGGTGGCACCGATCAGGATGGCGAACACCATGGCGGTGACCTTGACGGTATCCTTGGAGGCATCCCACACCATTTTGAAGGAGAACTGGCGATAAATGATAGCCAGAACCACTGCTCCCACGCCGCCCAGCGCCGAGGATTCCGTGGGTGTGGCAATGCCGGTGAAAATTGAACCCAGTACCACGACGATCAGTGCCAGCGGCGGAATGATGGCCAGAAGCGCATCGAAAATCTCCCGTTTACGGGATACGCCGCTTTCATCCGGCATGGCCGGTGCCGTTTCCGGTTTGAAGCGGGTCATGATCAGGATATAGGCAATGTACAAGCCGATCAGCACGACGCCGGGCCATACGGCGGCCTTGAACAGGTCACCCACCGGCAGGCCGAGCACATCACCCAGAATGATCAGTATGATCGAAGGCGGCACGATCTGTCCCAGGGTACCGGAGGCACAAATGGTCCCGGTCGCAAGGCGCTTGTCGTACTTGTGAGCCAGCATCACCGGCAATGAAATCAGGCCCATGGCCACAACGCTGGCACCCACCACGCCGGTTGATGCCGCGAGGAGTGCGCCCACCAGGATCGTTGAGATGGCCAGGCCGCCGGGCAGGCCGCCAAACAGGCGTCCCATGGAGGTGAGCAACTGTTCCGCCAACCTGGTGCGCTGTAGTACAACGCCCATGAAAATAAACAGGGGGACGGCCATCAGGACGGTATTCTGCATCACGCTCATGATGCGGTAGGGCATGAAGGCAAACAGATCCATGCCCTCGGCAAACACACCGAAGAAGAGCGCTACGCCACCAAAAGTGAACGCCACCGGGAAGCCCAGCATCAGCATGATGAGGGCCGCACCAAACATTATCATGCCGATCATGCCAGTCCCCCTCCGCTGTGCTCGCCTTCGTATTCTTTTTCACCGGACATGACACGCAATGCGAACGTCGCCATGTTGAGACCGGCGATGGCGGTGAAGATGGCTGTCAGCGGGATCACTGACTTGATGATCCAGCGATGGGGGAGACCGCCGGGATCGCCGCTGCCTTCACCCATGTTGTAGGAATCCACGGCGAAGTCGTAGCCATAGGTGCCGATCAGGTAGGCAAACGGAATGACAAAAATGAACGCGCCCACCAGATTGACCCAGGCCTTGGCTTTGTTGCTCCAGCGGGTATAGAAGACATCGACCCGAACATGGCCGTCCGTGCGCAACGCGTAGGGAATCCCGAACAGGAACACCACCGAGTAAAGATGCCATTCCATTTCCTGCATGCCGATTGAAACATCGTTAAAGGCGTAGCGGGCGACAACATCGTAAAAGACGTTGGCTGCCATCAGTATCATTGCGACACAGGCAATCCAGCCACAGAGAATGGACAGTCGGGCCAGGCCCTCGTCCAGTTTGATAATCCACCGCATTGATGATCCTCCGCCAGGTGGTCTGGCGATTTTTCGTTACTAGAAACGACAAAGCCGGGATCACTTCTAGAGCGATCCCGGCCCTGTTACTGCCCGTATCTTACTCGACTTCGGTCATGGTGTTGAGGTACGCCCGCTCGGAAATGTCCGTATAGGCACGGCTCTGCTCCAGGTAGTTCTGCTGGGACTCAATGATTTTGGCCGCCATCTCGCTGCCTTCAGCGGATTCCTTCAGCAGTTTCTTGTTGGCATCGTACATCGCCTGGAAGATGTCATTCGGGAACTGCTTGATCTGCACGTTCGGATATTCTTCCTTGATGTTGGCCCAGGCTTTGGCGTTTTCATGCTGGGAGTGCACCAGCATGTCGTAGGATGCGGTGCGCATGGCCACACGCATGATTTCCTGCAGGTCCGCCGGCAGCTTGTCCCAGACGCGCTTGTTCACCAGGAACTGGAGCTCGGTAGCAGGCTCGTGCCAGCCGGTGTAGTAATAGTCAGCAATCTGCTGGAAGCCCAGACGCAGATCCAGGGCCGGACCGACCCACTCAACCGCATCAATGGTGTTGCGTTCAAGCGCGGTATAGAGTTCACCCGGCGCGATGTTGGTCGGGTTAACGCCCACTTCTGCAAACACTTCGCCTGCGAAGCCGGGGATGCGCATTTTCAGGCCCTGAAGATCGTCCAGGGATTTGATTTCCTTGCGGAACCAGCCGCCCATCTGTACGCCGGTGTTACCGCCGGGGAACGACAGCATGTTGTGGGGCTCATAGACTTCCTGCATCAGCTCCATGCCGCCGCCATGGTAGAACCAGGCATACTGCTCCATGGCATTCATGCCGAAGGGCATACTGGTGAAAAACAGGGTCTCTGGCACCTTACCCTTCCAGTAGTAAGACGCGGAGTGGCCCATGTCGTACTGGCCGGCCTTGACCATGTCAAAGACGCCGAAAGGGGCCTTGTGCTTATTGGCGGAATCAATGCGGACCTTCAGCCGTCCGTCGGACATTTTTTCAACGGTTTCGGCGAAGCGTTTGGTGGTGTCACCGAAGATCGGGAAGTTCGGTCCCCAGGTTTCGGCGAGACGGAGTGTAAAGGTATCTTGGGCAAGCGCCTGTGCGGAGGCAAGGGTAGTTGCGACTGCCAGCACAGTTGCGGAAAGAACAGAACGGATCTTCATTGCTCTTCTATCCTCTGATGTGATTATTGTCTTTGTGGGTGGTCGGGAGCGTTATCCGTTTGGGATTAACAACCCTTTATCCTAGTCCAAAGTAGCAGTAATTGTAGGGGAACGGAATGAAAATACCGTTCCCCTAAGACGTAGGTCGTAGGGGGATTTCGAGGTGTTCCGCGGGTTTGTTCCGGATTTTCCGGAACCACCTCAGCGCAGGCTTCTCGATGCTGTAGTGAATAGCCGAGGCGATCACGAGTGCCAGCAACAGCGCCAGGCAGACACCCGCCCAGCCGGGCAGGCCGGCTTCGTAGGTCCAGGTGATCACGCCGTAACCAATGTTCTGATGAACCAGATAAAGGGCATAGGACAGGCTGCCGAGCCAGAGCATCGCGCGGTTGGTCAGGACGTTGAGATAACCCGCTACCGCAAGCACGAATACTCCGTAACAACCAAGCACGAAGACATTGAACGGTGATTTATACGCAATCAGTGCGTGGCCGATTGCAACGGCGAGCAGCAGCCCGTCGATAGCCATCGGCCGACCGTGCTGATACCAACGGTAGATCAGCATGCCACTGACGAACAGTGGTGCATACTTCACGAACAACAGGTCCTTGATCAGGAAATCCAGGGTATCGGGAATAGCTTTCCACCAGATGACACCGGCGTAGCTGATCGCCACCCAGAGCCACAGGGCGGCGCGAATACGGCCCCATTCCCGAAGGCCATAGAATAACAGCGCGATCCAGCAATAGAACGTGGCCTCAATCACCAGGCTCCAGTAAGCGCCATCAACATGAGGGAATTCCAGATATTCATGCAGCAAGGTGACGTTCAGCAAGGCGCTGCCGAAGCTGACGGCACGATCTTCCGGCCCCAGCGCATGGACCATCAGGAAGGTTATCGCGACACCGGCCCACAGCGCAGGCATCAGACGAAAAGCCCGGGCCAGCCCGAACCAGCCAGGCGTCCGGGTCCGTTCCAGGGTCATGAGGATCACGAAGCCACTCAGAATAAAAAACAGGTGCACGCCATAGCGACCAAAATCCAGTATCGCCGGGGGTGTGAACGTATGGCCGTACAATTGATCGTAATAAGGCAGATAATGAAACAGCACCACGCCGAGGGCAGCAATACCCCGGAGTGCATCAAGAGCAGCCAGCCGCTGTGAGGATTCCGCCATAGTCACGATTCCGTAGAGGTTCAGGCTATAGTAGCCTGCTTTGAGGCATCGCAGTACTGGCCAGATATACCGATGCCTTGCCGCCGGCTTAAGATGTATTAACCTGCTTGTATCGGGAGGGAGCCATGAGCACTGAACTTGGAATCATCGAAGGTTTTTACGGTCCCCTGTGGAGCTGGGAGGAACGGAAAGAACTGGTGATGGCGCTGGAACCTCACGGTTACCGGTTTTATCTCTATGCTCCCAAGGCCGATGCCTTCCTGCGCCGGCGATGGGATGAGCCTCATCCACAGGATGCGGCGGTCGGGCTGGCGGATTTTGCCCATTTCTGTCGCCGGCATGGAGTACGCTTCGGGGTCGGCCTGAGCCCTTATGAAGTGTTTAACGACTTCAATGATGCAGCGCGGCAGGCACTGACAACGAAACTGGCGTTTCTGGATGAAATCGGTGTCCAGGAACTGGCGATCCTGTTTGATGACATGCGCAGCGACACCCCGGACCTGGCTGTCCGGCAGGTGGACATTATGCACTGGATCCGCGACCGGACCCGTGCGGAACAGCTGACGATCTGCCCTAGCTATTATTCCGATGATCCGGTGCTGGACCGAGTGTTCGGGGAGCGTCCCGGAGATTATCTGAGGACGCTGGGCGAACGGCTGGATCCGACCATCCGCGTGTTCTGGACCGGTGAGGAGGTGTGTTCGCGGGAAGTGTCCCCGGGGCACCTCAAGCGGGTCAGCAAGGTCCTCGGTCGTAAGCCCCTGTTGTGGGACAACTACCCGGTCAATGACGGTGACCGCATGTCGCGGCACCTGCACCTCCGGGGCTTCACCGGGCGACCGGCGGCCAATGCCGCGTATCTGGCCGGGCACGCCATCAATCCGGCGCTGCAGCCGACACTGACCTGTATACCCGCCATTACCCTGGCGGAAAGCTACCGACTGGGGCCCGATTATCAGTACGGACAGGCTTTCCGTCATGCCGCGCGGGAAGTCCTGGGCATCGACCTCGCTGATGAGGTCATGGCGGACTTGCTGGTTCTGCAGGATGCCGGTCTTCATCGAATCAGTGCTGACAAAAAACAGGCATTGCTCGACAAATACCGGGGGTATTCCCACGCGGGTGCCGAGGAAATCGTCCGTTGGTTATCGGGTGTTTATCAGGTCACGGACGAAATGGTGGAGACCCAGTAACCCCCGGGGATGCCCACATGGCAGAAATGGAGGACAGCGATGACGGATTTCACCATTGAATGTATTCAGGGCGACATTGCCCATCAGCCTGACATGGACGCAGTGGTCAACGCCGCCAATGCCCGGCTTATGCCCGGTGGTGGTGTTGCCGGTGCCATTCACGCCGCGGCCGGACCGGGGCTGGCGGAAGAGTGCCGTGCCAAGGCACCCGTCAAGCCTGGTGAAGCGGTGATTACTGGCGCACATGACATGCCGAATGCCCATATTATTCACTGTCTTGGGCCGGTTTATGGGGTAGACGAGCCATCGGACCGGTTGCTGGCAGACTGTTACCGTAACGCTCTGAGGCTTGCTGACCAGGCAGGCCTTACGTCGGTGGCGTTCCCTGCGATCTCCGCGGGGGCTTTCGGTTACCCGCTGGAGGATGCACTGGCGGTGGCCGTTCGCACCCTCCGTGAGGCCGCGCCGAAATACCCCCGCGTCAACAAGGTACGATTTGTCCTGTTCAGTGAGGGGGACCGGCGGGTGTGTCAGGCCGTGCTGGATCGTATGTGAGGTCCGGTTCCGGCGAAGGGAGCGTCGCTCGGAGTTGCGGTGTTCAGCCTTTCACTCACAGGTTATGTCGGCGGCCTGGCGGAACTGCTCCCTGATGGCATTGCGGTGACGTTCGGCGTCGGTGTATTCCTGCGGCAGAGGCTGCAGGAAATACAGAAAATTCCCTTTGTGCTGATGGGCTTCGACAAGGCTTTGGAGGTTATCTCCGGAGTGCCAGAACGCCGGGCTGATGACGGCCACTGATACATTGGGACGTTTCTTCTCCAGCACGGCTACCATGCCCAGGCGATTTTCCGCGTGGAACGTGCCCGTCAGGTGAATCACCTGGTGCTGGGGGTAGTCGCGTAGTGCCTTGATAACCTGGTCCGCCATGGTGTTATCCCGCAGGAGTTGGGCCTTGTAGCTGTTTTCCAGGCGGGCACTGGGGCCGGAGCCATGGTGGTTTGTGCCCAGCATGTCGAAGAACTTCTCCCGGTAAGCCGGGGTATCTGTGAAGGGTGGCTCCGGCAACCGGTTGCGTTCGGCTATCGCCAGAGTGTTCAGGTATTTTTCACCCTTGCGTCCGACACAACGAACGGTATCCGCCGGCGCGTTGGCGGCGATCACCGGAATATTCCGGGCCTTGGAGAACTCCACCAGGGGACGATAGGACGCCTTGTAGTTGGGCCAGGCGCCGGCATCGGCAATCAATTCGGACTCGCCGGACTTGCCTGCCAGATAGAGATCCAGTTCGTTCTGGTCATCCAGGGTGAACTGCTCCATGGTCAGCACCTGTTGCGGACGTTGTTGGTACAACGCTGACTGCAATAGTGATTGCAGCAGGTGGGCGCCGTGGTGGCTATGGTATTCGCCGATGACAACCACATCGAAGGAGTGCAGCCGGCTGGCCAGTTGGTTTATGGAGAGCACGTTCCCCTGGTCATCGGTGATGATGGCATCGTATTGGGATTGCGGCGGTAGCACAGGTGCCTGACTGTCAGGCAGAGAAGCGCAGCCCGTAAGGAACAGGCAGGTAAGCAATATCTGGGCGAAGGATAATGTCTTCATGATTCACTATACGATCACGAAACGCCTGCGGTTGTCAGCTTTTTGGTGGGTTTTCCCGCCAGTTTTCACCAAGCCTTGCTTCTACGTATTCACGGATGAACTGCCGGACTTTTTGTGAGGGTGTAACGTCTTCTTCTTTGCACAGGGCTTCAAAGGCGGCTTTCTTTTGTGGATCTATCAGGAGGGTCAGGCGTGCCGTGCGGTTTTCCATATTTGTTTGTCCTATCTCTTGAAACGATTGATTGGGTTCATATTCGCACTACATGTTAATCAGATTAACATTGAATGATGTTTTAATGAGAATATAATCAGAGCCAGTCTATTTCAATGGCCGAGAACGTTCATGCCGCACCGCGCCTACCTGTTTTCCCTGCGACTGGCCCACGGGTTTCGGGAAGCCTGTCTCGATGAGCCATACACTGGCCGGCGTTTGTCGCGGGACGTGATGGCCGGTCTGACGGTGGGAATTATTGCGATCCCGCTGGCCATGGCGCTGGCCATTGCCAGCGGTGTGCCGCCCCAGTATGGGCTCTATACCGCATTCATCGCCGGCTTCCTGATTGCCCTGCTTGGTGGCAGCCGGTTCAGCATATCCGGGCCGACCGCCGCATTTGTTGTCATCCTTTATCCCATTGCGCAATCCCACGGCCTGGGTGGCCTGCTGTTGGCGACGCTGATGTCCGGTATTCTGCTGGTGATCATGGCGTTGATGCGTTTGGGGCGTTTTATCGAGTATATTCCGGAATCTGTCACGTTGGGGTTTACTGGCGGTATCGCCGTGGTCATCGCAACCTTGCAGGTAAAGGATTTTTTTGGGCTGAACATTGGCGCCATGCCCGAGCATTACTGGGACAAAATCGCTGCGTTGGCCCAGGGGCTGCCAGGCATCGATGCGATGAGTACATTGGTGGCCGGCACAACACTGACCACCATGCTGCTGTGGCCCCGTTTGAAAACGCCCATTCCGCCACATCTTCCTGCTGTTCTGATCGGCAGTTTGCTGGCGCTCTTTCTGAATACCAGCGGTGCCGATATCGCAACCATCGGCTCCCGTTTCAGTTATCTGATGCCCGACGGTTCGGCCGGGACAGGCATTCCTCCCTTCCTGCCCGAGTTTGCCTGGCCCTGGCAGCGTCCGGATGTCGATGGCAAGCCGCTGGGAATCAGCTGGTCCATGGTGCAGGAGCTGCTGCCAGCAGCGTTTGCTATTGCCATGCTCGGCGCCATCGAATCCCTGTTGTGTGCGGTGGTACTCGATGGCATGACCGGAAAACGCCACAGTGCCAACAGCGAGTTGCTCGGCCAGGGCATCGGCAATATCGTCACCCCATTCTTTGGGGGAATTACGGCAACGGCGGCCATTGCCCGTTCCGCCGCCAACTACAAGGCCGGCGCCGAGTCTCCGGTGGCGGCGATGATACACGCCGTTGTGGTGTTGCTGGCGCTAGTCTATCTTGCTCCGTTCTTGGCATATCTGCCCATGGCAGCGATGGCCGCGTTGCTGATCATGGTGGCCTGGAACATGAGCGAAGCACCGAAAGCAGTTCACCTGCTGAAAACCGCTCCGAAAAGCGACGTACTGGTATTCCTCACCTGTTTTTTCCTGACCGTTGCGCTGGATATGGTGATCGCGATTACCACCGGTATCCTGCTGGCGGCGGTCCTGTTCATGCGGGAAATGGCTCAGATGACCAGGGTCACGGACATCACCGGAAACAAGCGTGTCGTGAGCGCCGGACTTCCCGATGGATGGCAGGTGTTCAAGATCAACGGGCCGTTGTTTTTCGCCGCAGCTGATCGAATCTTCGGCGAACTGGCCGGTCTGTCCCACAACGCCCGGGGCCTTATTCTCTATATGGATGGTGTAACGGTCCTGGACGCTGGTGGGTTGTCGGCGTTAAATAAGCTGGTTGATGTCTGTCAGGCCGAGGGCACCCGTATTATTGTTGCCGACCTTCAGTTCCAGCCGCTGAAAACCCTGGCGCGGGCAGGTGTGGGGCCTGTTGAGGGGGTCAGCAGTTTCTATCCCTCTCTGGATGCCGCCCTGACGGCGGTCACGACTCGCGCCATCGGCTAGTGCGTCTTACATCGGCCAGTGTAGTTGCAGGTTACCGCCACCGAACCCGAATTTGTGCAGATAGAACGTCGGGCTCAGGGTCAGCATGGCGTGATCCTGTTCGGAGATCACCATTTCAAACGGCAATGTCAGCTTGCCGGTAAAGCTGTGATGGCGTCGGCTCCGGTGTTCGGAAAAGGTCTGGCGAATGTCAGGAATGCTCAGGTACAGTCCCGGAGAGAGGCTTGTTCGGGGCGACAGGGGCAACGACAGGTCGCCATATAACGTGGGCTCCCGGCGCCGGATGGTTCCGATATCATTCAATTCCCGACCAAAGAAACCCTCCTCATCCAGGGCCAGGTAGGACAGCCCGAGACGGGGCCGGTAACGAAGCCCGGTGTCGGTGACGCTGGTATCGAGTTTGATGTGATCGCGAGAGAAGGTTGGGGATGTGGTTGTATCGCCCCCGAACAACCGGTAGTCCCTGCGGGTTCGTTCTCCACTGAGTTCTGCATGCCAGCGCCAGTTACCCTGCCGGAAGCGGTGGGTCAGGGCGGCCTTGATGGACTCATTCTCCACCAGCAGGTTCTCGCTGCGACTCAGCAAGCGGGATTCCGGTGATACCGTCGCGGAGGCCGTGGTGCCGAGGGCCGGGGTTGCCGGATCGCTTGCCTGACGCCATTGCAGGAAAAAGCTCTGGGGCTTGCCTCGGAACTCGTCCTGGGTTCTGGTTTTATCATTGAAATAGGCGTCGGGCAGGATCCAACTGCCATGAATCCAGCTTTTCCCGTCCAGGTGGTGTCGGACGCTGAAGTAGACATCGGATTCGGACTTGTCGGAGAAGACGTCGCCCTGCAACCAAAGCTCGGTACGGTCGGTCAGGTTGTGGCGGAAACCTACCAGTTGGCGTTGATAGGCCCCATCAAGGTCTTCGCTGCGCTGGACATCGAGCAGGAATCCCTGGCGGTTGTCGTTGAAACCAAAGTCGTTGCGGAAACGAAAATCCAGGTACAGCTGTCGGCTGCTGACACTGCCCCCCGTTCCCCGGATGCCGTTGTCGGAGGGACCGGGCACAGTGTGGAGGTGGTGGAAAGTGAGCTCGTGAAGAAAGCGTTCGGTGTTTGGGGGTTCGTTGCGTCCCTGAACGACCGCATCCTGGCGCCAGGGCTGGGGAATGTGGTTGTTGCTGGCGTGGGCCGGGATAACCGGGAGTGTCAGGATGATGCCAAGAGCGATGCCGGTGCCGATGGAGTTCCGGGTCATGATCGTCAGGGCCTTTATCAGCGTTATTACGCTATGCTACGGGTATTTTGCATCCAGGGCCAAAAGGAAGCCGCATGCTCCCATTTCGCATTATCGATCGGATTAAATTCATTGTAGAACGTCAACTGGTAAAAGGTGCCGGTTTCCAGTTGCTGGTGGTCGGTGTGTTTATCGGCCTGATTTCACTGATCGGTGGATTGCTGGTGGTGCCCCAGGGTGGTGCCTTCGACGATATCGGTTCGGCTATCTGGTGGGCGTTTCTGCGCCTGACCGACCCGGGGTATCTGGGTGACGATGTTGGCACCTGGCAGCGGTTTGTTTCGACACTGCTGACCATCAGTGGCTACGTGGTCTTCATGGGTACGCTGGTGGCGATCCTCACCCGCTGGTTAATTGCCAAAATGGCTGATCTGGAACGTGGGTTGACACCGGTTACCCTGAAGAACCACATAGTGGTACTGGGCTGGACCAGCCAGACCCTGCCTCTGCTTTCCGAGTTGTTGAGCTCATCGGGGCGTGTGCGCCGGTTTCTGGAAAAGCACGATGCCCAGACCCTTAATCTGGTTGTGCTCTCGGAACATGCCTCGGCCGGACAGGTCCATGAACTGCGGAACGAGCCAGGCATCAGGGGCAAGGCTCGTCAGGTTATTTTGCGTTCCGGTCTGGCTATCCAGCCAGACGCATTGAATCGGGTCGCCTGCCTGGACGCTGCGGCGGTGATTGTTCCCAGTGCGGCCCATGAGGCGGGCACACTGGTGACCTCCGATGTGGAAACAGTCAAGGCACTGCTGTCAATTGCAGCCCAGGCGCGGCACTTTGGTGCGCCTCTGCCATTTGTGGTGGCGGAAATTCAGGATATTCGCAAGCATCCGGTCATCGAACGCGCCTACCCGGGGGCAGTCGAAGTGGTGGGCGGGGATGCCACCATCAGTCGGTTGATGGTTCAGAATATTCTGCACCCGGGGTTATCCGAGATCTATAACGAACTCCTGACCGCTGGTGAAGGGAATGAGATCTACGTGCGTGGCGGTGAATCCATTGCTGGTATGACCCTGGGAGAACTCGCGGCCCAACGTCCGCTGGCCATCGTACTGGGGATTCTGAAGCCAAAAGGAAACAGTTGGGATGTGCGCCTGATGGCACCGTCGGATACCCCGATTGAAATGGCGGATCGGGTCATCATGCTGGCTCGTGATTACTCGGAAACCGAGGCCAACCTCAAGCTTCCGTCCTTACCGACCATCACCCATGGCGGGGCCGGTCGCTATCTTCGCAAGACTGCGGATCGTCCGCGAACGATCCTGGTGCTGGGCTGGAATCGCCGTGTGCCCAGTCTGATTGCGGAGTTTGGCAGTTATGCGGGGCAGATGTTCAATGTCGACATTGTATCCGTGGTGCCGGCTGCGGAAAGGGAGCGGGATATAACCAGGTACCTGCAGGATCGTCAGGAAGTGACCTGCCGCCATATTGAGGCGGATTACATGGTCGAGGATGAACTGCGCAAGGTGAACCCTGCGGATTATGATGCGGTTATCCTGTTGAGCAGTGACCGGTTGGCCTCTGGCGAGGAGGCTGATGCCCGTGCCATGGTGGGCTACTTGCAGCTGGAGGATCTCCTCGCCGAAAGCCCCCACAGGCCCCAGTTGATTATGGAACTGAGTGACCCTGACAATCGCCATCTGTTAAGTGGTCACCAGAGCGAAATGATGATCAGCCCGATGATCCTCAGTCATGTCCTGGCGCAAGTGGCCCTGCGACGGGAATTACGGGTGGTACTGGATGAACTGTTTACTGCGGGAGGCGCGGAAATCCAGTTTCGTGATCCCCGGGATTACCCGTTACCCGCAAGTGTCGATTTCCACCTGCTGGAGAGAATCCTGTCAGAGCGGGGCGAGTTGGCATTAGGGGTGTTCCGACACGGCGCGGATGTGGACGGCAGGCGCCTGGAATTAAACCCGCCGCGCAAGTGTTTTCTGGACCTTCAGCCCGATGACCAGTTGGTTGTGTTGGCGAATACCTGATGTTGAATGGTTGAGTGCGCTGTGCTCCAGGCCGGGTGTTGGCGGTAAGTCAATCCGGTTATTTGGCCATTCACCATAAAAATGCCGAAAATAGATAATATAAATTTCAATTATAAAATTAAAGATACTAAAGTAGCTTCCATTGTCAGCAACCTGAACGATTTTGATCGGGTCGCTGGCTCGCCGGAGTAGTTTTCTGCTTCTGATGAAGAGCACCTCAAACCTTAAACGACAGGACTGAGATCATGCCATACGCAAAAGACGTTGACGCCATTGCTTCTATCCTGAAGCAAAACCCGACCTGGAACGCCATTAACCCCAAGCACGCAGCCCGCATGCGCGCCCAGAACAAGTTCAAGACTGGTCTGGACATCGCCAAGTACACCGCCAAGATCATGCGCGAAGACATGGCGAACTACGACAAGGACACTTCCCAGTACACCCAGTCCCTGGGCTGCTGGCACGGCTTCATTGGCCAGCAGAAGATGCTGTCCATCAAGAAGCACTTCGGTAGCACCAAGCGTCGTTACCTGTACCTGTCTGGCTGGATGGTTGCCGCCCTGCGCTCCGAGTTCGGTCCGCTGCCTGACCAGTCCATGCACGAGAAGACGGCTGTTTCCAGTCTCATCGAAGAGCTGTACACCTTCCTGCGTCAGGCGGATGCCTGGGAACTGAACCACCTGTTCCGTGCCCTGGAAGAAGCCGAGAACGCTGGCGACACTGCCAAGGCTGAAGAGCTGATCAAGCAGATCGACAACCACGAAACTCATGTTGTGCCGATTATTGCCGACATCGACGCAGGTTTCGGTAACGCTGAAGCGACCTACCTGCTGGCCAAGAAGATGATCGAAGCCGGTGCTTGCTGCATCCAGATCGAGAACCAGGTTTCCGACGAGAAGCAGTGTGGTCACCAGGACGGTAAAGTAACCGTTCCTCACGCCGACTTCCTGTCCAAGATCAACGCCGTACGTCTGGCGTTCCTGGAACTGGGCGTGGACGACGGTGTTATCGTTGCCCGTACCGACTCCCTGGGCGCAGGCCTGACCCAGAAGCTGGCTGTTACCGAAGAGCCGGGTGACCTGGGCGACCAGTACAACAGCTTCCTCGATGGTGACTACATCGAAGACGCTTCCGAGATTAACAACGGCGACGTTGTGATCAAGTCCAACGGCAAGCTGATGAAGCCCAAGCGTCTGGCTTCCGGACTGTTCCAGTTCCGTCCGGGTACCGGCGAAGACCGCGTTGTGCTGGACTGCATCACCAGCCTGCAGAACGGCGCCGACCTGCTGTGGATCGAGACCGAGAAGCCGCACGTTGGCCAGATTGCTTCCATGGTTAACCGCATCAAGGAAGTGGTGCCCGACGCCAAGCTGGTTTACAACAACAGCCCGTCCTTCAACTGGACCCTGAACTTCCGTCAGCAGGTATTCGACGCATGGCAGGAAGAAGGCAAGGACGTGTCTGCTTACGACCGTGCCAAGCTGATGAGCGAAGAGTACGACAACACCGAGCTGGCTCAGCTGGCAGACGAGTGGTGCCGTAACTTCCAGCGTGACGGTTCACGCGAAGCAGGTATCTTCCACCACCTGATCACCCTGCCGACATACCACACCGCGGCCCTGTCTACCGACAACCTGGCCAAGGGTTACTTCGGCGACGAAGGCATGCTGGCCTACGTTGCAGGTGTTCAGCGTAAGGAAATCCGTCAGGGTATCGCCACCGTCAAGCACCAGGACATGGCTGGTTCCAACATCGGTGACGACCACAAAGAGTTCTTCGCAGGTGATGCGGCTCTGAAAGCCGGTGGTAAAGACAACACCATGAACCAGTTCGGTTAATCGAACGGTCAGGTTGTCTGTCGGCCGGGGGCGAAAGCCCCTGGCTGAATCCCAAAACCCCGCCCTGATGCGGGGTTTTGTTTTTTTAACACTGGCAGATATTGCTATACAGTTGAATTATCAATAAAAACCATCTTTATTGAGTCCTTCCCCCTCAGTACCTGTTTCAGTGTCGGAACAGTTTTAATAACCGGTCATACAAATAATTCCTACCTTAATGCAGTAAAAGCCCTTTGATAACAGTATGTTAATTTTTGTTCAGGAAAGCTGGCACGGTAATCGCTCAGGTATGTAGGCGGGTCTGAACCATGTGTTGACGGTAGTCAGTTCAGGTGGAGCGGATCCTTTCGAAGCTGAAACCATGGATAAGGAAGGAATGTCATGAAAACCAGAAAAAGCTTGCTAGCGATTGCTGTTGCTATGGGACTCGGGCTATATGGAACCGCCGTGGCCGATCAGGGCGGCGATGGCAGTCCGAACACCAACGCTGATGATGGAAGCTTTGCCGCCAACGTCGCCGATAGTGCTAACGACAATTCGGACAACTCCACCAATGTGGATATTGCGGACAGCGGCAATGACAACTCCACGGATAACTCAGACAACAGCACCAATGTGTCTGATAGCGCCAACGACAATTCAGACAACAGCACCGATGTTGATGTCGCTGACAGCGGCAACGACAACTCCGATAACAGCACCAACGTGACCGACTCGTTCAAGATCAAGGACAGCGGCAACGACGAGTCGGATAACAGCACCAATGTAGATGTCGCTGATAGTGGCAACGACAATTCCGATAACAGCATCAACGATTCGTTCAAGATTGCGGACAGCGGTAATGACAATTCGGACAATTCCGATAACAGCACTACCGACCTGGACCTGCATGTGTTCCTGAACGAATCTGACCTGGACGGTACGGTTTCAGGTGTTGCCACTGTCAACGCCCTTGATGGTGATAAGGGGGGTATGGCCGCAGTGACCAACCACAACGAGATCTCCGGTGGTTCTGCCAACTACACCGGTATCGGGGCATTTGCCCAGAGCGCTGGCACAGGCAATGTGACACAGGCCAACGTCAGCGTGATGTCCAACCTGAGCACCAGTGGCAACTGATGGTAACTGGCCGCACCCATCCCGGGTGCGGCCCCGTTACCCGGGAGAACGGACATGGGTAATGTCATCAGATGCAAACTGGGCGCTGCCCTGCTGATGCTGGCTTTGGGATGGGGAGTGCAGGCCCAGGCTGAGGAGTGGTTGACGGCCGAACCTCTCTCCGCTGATCAGTTGTCGGATGCCAGCGGGCGCCAGGGTGTTCCGCTGCAGTGGCAGATCAACGACACCGAGCAGAATGCCGCGGTTTCCGACAACCTGCTGTCAGGTCAGGTGGTTACGGGAGACAACATTATCTCGGACCATGCATTTGACAACATGAATGGCGTTGCCACGGTGATCCAGAATACCGGCAACCAGGTGGTCATTCAGGACAGCACCCAGATCAACGTAATGATCAACCATTAGCATAGAGGGAGGTGGATCATGGCTGTACGCGCTCTTGCAATACTGTGTGTGGGTGCCGGGCTGCTATGGTCCACCGCATTTGCCGGTTCCGTGATGGTGCCGGGCATTGGCGGTGACGTAAGAGTCAGTGTCACGAATTTTCAGGAGCGGCGGTTTTCCAGCGTCATGCGACAACAGTATGACTTCAGCTGTGGATCCGCCGCTCTTGCCTCCTTATTGTCCTATCACTATGGCCACAAGGTGTCGGAACAGGATGTTTTCTTTTCCATGCTGGGCCTGGCAGACGAAGAAAAGGTCCGCCAGGAAGGGTTCTCGATGCTGGACATGAAACGGTTTCTGGAATCTGAAGGCTATCGGGCCGATGGCTTTCGTATGCCGTTGTCGGGACTCAGGGAAAAAGTGCGTTTACCCACCATTGTTCTGTTGAATCTGGACGGTTTCAGACACTTTGTCGTGATCAAGGGAATCAGTGATACCGAGGTGCTGGTGGGTGACCCGGCCCGTGGACTGAAAGTCTACTCGTATCGGCAGTTTGAGGAATACTGGGACGGAACGGCTTTTGTCATCCGGAGCCATCTCCAACAGGGTAGGGAGTCGTTCCTGGGGGATGGCAATTGGCCTCAGGTCGCCCGTGCCCCCCTGCAAAAGGGGCAGGGGGGGCCGTCGTTGGGGCATACATTGCCTTATTGGCCTTCATCTAGGGAGTGGTGACATCATGAAATCGGGAAGGTTATTGGTTGTGGCTGCACTGGCAGGATTGCTCTGGAGTCAGCCGCTCCGGGCCCAACTTGTGTTACCGGTCGTCCCTTTGGCTGATTCGGAATTGGCTGAGTTGAGGGGAGGGTTTGAAATGGGCAATCTGGAAATCGCTATTGGTCTTGAGCAGATTGTGTCGGTGAATGGCGATACCTTGGTGGTGAACCGATTGACCATTCCCAATCTCAATCAGGTCGTCCGTAATGGTACCGTGGAACACCATATGGAGACGGTGTTGCAGGTGGCGGGCCCTGATCAGAAAGTCGGCTCGCGGGTATCAAGCAACCTGGGCGATTCTTCCGGCTGGATGACCCTGATTCAGAATAATCTGGACCAGACCGTGATCCAGAATGTTCAGCAACTCAATATCGAATTGAACAATGTCGGTAACGGTGTCCGGCTACCGAATAGTCTGAATGACCATCTGATGCAGTTCCTTGGGCGCTGAGTCTGTCAGAGACTGATGGGCAGTTTCAGGGTGATCTCGCTATTGGGCGCGTTGTCGGTCACCCCGACGCTGACCGTGAGGCTCAGGCTGGTGCTTTTACTCAGGCGCTGAGATAACCCGAATGACAGGGAGCCGACCTGAATACGGTTGAAGCTCGCGTCCAGCAGGTTGTTCTCGTCGTTCTCAATGCTCGTCTCGCGGATGACCGAGTGATCATAACCGAGACTGAACGACGTTTTCTCGTTGAAGGCGAATCCCATACCGAAACCGAAACGTACGACATCGCCGGGATCCACCTTGCCTCCGTTCTCAACGCCCTGATCTTCCTCGACTGTCCAGACGTAGCTGAGGTTGCCAAACAGCACCGCAGGATCACTGGGATAAATAAAGGAGAAGCCGGGCTCAACGGACCAGAAACCGGATCCTGTGGGTCGTTCCCTGAGTTCCACGCCGATCGGGTTTCCGTCATTGTCCTCAATCACCCGCTGCTCCACGTCGTAAGGCCCTTCCCCCGTTGGCGGTTTCACCCGTAGTACGCTAATTATATAGGGCATGCCATCCAGCCCATCGTTCAGTTGGTAACGGAGTGAGAGCTCCAGGTCCCCCAGGCCCCGCCCTGTGGACTCTCTTACGGTATCCACGGGCGTACCCTGGAACGCCTGCCGTTCCCTAAGGTCTTCATTAATGCTCAGGTGAGGGACGCGCAACGCAGCTTCGAATCTGCTGGTGAAGCCATATTTGAGCGACAGTGCGGTGACGAAAATGTCCCGCTGGATCTCGGAAATATTAATCAGTCCGACCAGCAGGGCGGGTATAACGGTGAACCCCTCGATAGCAACAACCGTTGAGTTGCTGTGAGCGTGGGAGAACGAGGGCTCAAAGGTCAGGCGGCCGGGCCGGGTAACGATTCCCCGGTCCGACGTGATGGAGGCTATGTCTGTTGCCACGTTACCCGGAGTTTCCGCCTCCTGGGACTGGCCGTAGTCGTTGTACTCCTGCTCAGCGGTAGCGCTGAGCGGGAGAAGTAATGTGGTCAGTACCAGAGAGTTTATATGCCTGTAGCCCATTTTTACTGCTCCTTTTTAATGATGGTTCCTTAGAGGCTTACTGTGGCTCGGGTGACTGTGTGGGCCATATTTATCCATTAATCGGTAAAAGGATACCCTTGAGATATTGAGAATTCGTGCGGCCGCAGATACGTTCTGGTGGGATAACGCCAGACTGCAGCTCAGCGCCTGTCGATCAGCTCTGGCACGGAATGCCTCCAGGCTGAGTCCGGATTGGCCCGGGATCGACAGGGCAAGTTCTGCCAGACCAAGGTCCGTTGGCTCGATCATGGCGGATTCACTCAGAAGCATAGCCTGCCTCAGGCGATTTTGCAGTTCCTGAAGATTGCCGGGCCAGTCGTGCAGTGCGAGGCTCTGCATGGCTTTGTTGCTGAGCTTGCGGATTCCGAAGGGTGAATGGGTATTGGCCAGGATTTTGTTGGCAACGAGGGGAATGTCCTCGGGTCTGTCACGCAAGGCCGGTAGCTGCACCTCGAGGCTGCCTAGCCGATAGTAGACGTCGCCCCGGAACTCCTCCGCCTCCACCAGCTTCTTCAGAGGGCGGGCGCTGGTGGCGATGACTCTTACGTCCACCTTTTTGGGCTGGCTCGCTCCAATTCTCTCTATCTGTCCTTCCTGCAGGAAACGTAGGATGGCGGATTGCTGCTCGGGCACAAGCTCATCTATACCCGACAGTAGCAAGGTGCCCCCGTCTGCTGATTCCAAACGCCCACGACGGCTGTTAAGTGCATGGGTGAAGGCCCCTTTCTCGTAACCGAACAGCTCGCTTTGGGTCAGTGACACCGGTAACGCTGCGCAATTGACAGTGACCAATGGTTGCGTACTGCGGGACGAGTGGGCATGGATGAAACGTGCGGCCGCATCCTTGCCGGTTCCGTTTTCCCCGACAATCAGCACCGGTTCATCAGTCTTGGCGAACCGTCGCAACATGGCCCGAGCCTGGCGAATGGCCTGGGAGGCACCTTCCAGCGCAACCTCCTGGTAACTGTCGTGGGGTTCGGCGTCGGCTTGATGTTGTAGCTGGGCCATGCCCCACAAGTGACCGAGTACAGTGTTCAGACGATCCGGGTCCAGCGGGAGCGTGTGATAATCCGTGCAGTGACGGGAGATGAGTGTTCCGGGTGGCGTATTCTGACGGGGGGCGGATGGCAATATGCCAACCCAGTAGGGAAGCTGGAAGGCTTCAATCCACTGATCCAGATAGGGGGTGCCCTGTTCCGGGTATATGCTCAGATCAAGCACGCCAACCCTGGCTTTGCCGGCACCTGTCAGGCCGAAGGGAGGCGGTTCAGTCAGGTCAAAACGGTGTATGCTCCATTGTGGTAAAAGTGCCGAATAGGGTTCTTTGTCGATGCTAGCCGCCGACAGCCAAACGAGCGGTCGTTTTTCCTGCATGGCGAATCTCCTGGAGATGGCGGTGTGGAAAACGGACTCCATGACTTTCAATAACGATTTAACTGCCGGGACTTCAAAACCCAACCACTGCCCTGTGACCGGTTACTGCTGGAGGAACGCGTAAAAGGGGCCTGGTTGTGATGTCATTCATGTAATGTGCCAGATGATAGAGCCCGCGTGTTTTCAGTGAGTTGAAATGGGGCAATTGTTGGAAGCGCAGAAATCTGTAAATTTTGCCGACAGGGGGATTGGGTGAGTACCGAACAGGGCATGGTTTTTGGCATCCTGATAGCCACTCTGGGGTTGTTCATCTGGAACAGGCTTCGCTTTGACGTCGTCTCGATGCTGGTGCTGTTAGCGATTGCGTTAACAGGCCTGGTGCCTTCCGGCGAACTCTTTTCCGGTTTTGGACATCCCGCTGTGGTGACGGTTGCCGCAGTCCTGGTGATCAGTCAGGGCCTGGTGAATGGCGGTGTGGTTGATAGCATTGCCCGCTTGCTGGGGCGGGTGGGGCATCGTCCAACCCTGCAGGTGCTGATGCTGACCGGGGTGGTCGCACTCTGCTCCGGTTTTATCAATAACGTCGGTGCCCTTGCCCTGCTGATGCCGGTAGCGGTATGGATGTCGCGGGAAGCGAGCCGGTCACCCTCCCTGCTGTTGATGCCCCTGGCGTTTGGTTCTCTGCTTGGGGGGACCATGACGCTGATCGGGACGCCGCCCAATATCATTATTGCCAGTTACCGCGAGGCCGGCAGTTTCGGGTTGTTTGATTTCGCCCCCGTCGGTGGCGCAATAACGCTTGCTGGTATTGCGTTCATTTCCCTGGCTGGCTGGCGCCTGACGCCTCAACGGCAAGACAGCGATGATGGCGGCAAGCTGTTCAGTGTCGGTGACTACGTTACTGAATTGCGGGTGCCCGAGGCATCGTCCTATGCTGGGGCCACACTCCACAACCTGTTAACCGATGCTGACAGTCAGGAGGATGTGGTTGTGCTGGCCCTGATCCGGGACGATAGCCGGTCGCTGGCGCCATCCACCTACAAGGTGCTCAAAGAAGGGGATGTCCTGTTGGTGGAGGCCGATACGGAAAGTCTCCAGACGTTTCTGGATCACACCGGCCTCGCACTTGCCAGTACCAGTGAAGAAGAGGGTGATGAATCCCGGAGGCAAGATGCCACGGCTCGATCCCGAAAAGAGCTGGCTGCGGGTGAAGTCCGGCTTATGGAAGTTGTGGTCACCACCGAATCCAATCTGGTGGGGCAGACCGCCAACCGCCTGAAGCTGAGGGAATATCACGGTCTGAACATCGTTGCGCTTGCGCGTCAGGGGCACCGGTTGAAACGGCGGCTCGGGGATGTGCGTATTCAGGCAGGGGATATCCTGTTGGTACAGGGCCACGAGGACTCCCTGACCGGAACACTGCGGCAGCTGGGGTGCCTGCCGCTGGCCGAGCGTGGTCTAAGGTTGGGGCGGGATCGCAATGCACTGTTGGCTGGCGGCCTGTTCATTGCCGCCATTGTTATTATCGTTGCCGGCTGGCTGTCACCGCCGGTGGCGCTGGTGGGTTGTGCCTTGTCGATGGTGTTGACAGGGCTGCTCAATGCCCCGGACGCCTACAAGGCCATCGACTGGTCCGTCATTGTGTTGCTTGCGGCGATGATTCCGGTCGGCCAGGCACTGGAGACCACCGGCGGTGCCGAACTGATTGCGGCGCAGATGCTGACGCTGAGCGAAGGACTGTCACCGGCCATTGTGCTTGCGGTGGTGCTGGTGGGCACCATGCTGTTGTCCAACGTGGTCAATAACGCCGCCGCTGCGATACTGGTGGCCCCGATTGCCCTCAGCCTGTCGGCGGAACTGGGCATGGCCTCCGACGCGATGCTGATGGCCGTCGCAGTGGGAGCATCCTGTGCTTTCCTGACCCCGATCGGGCATCAGTCCAACGCTTTGGTGATGGAGCCGGGTGGCTACCGGTTTGGGGACTACTGGCGTCTGGGGCTGCCCATGTCAATTCTGGTGACGGCGGTGGCCGTGCCGATGATCATGTTGGTCTGGGGATAGGTAGTCTCGGGCAGGCAAGAAAAACGGCAAAAATTTACGGCTCGGGCATTCATCCGGCAGGCAGTTTGTTATCGTACCTGTCAGATCCAAGTGTTTGGAGAATGAGACCGTGGACAAGGCAAATCTGTTGGCAGAACTGGAGCACGCCCGACAGCGCACCCGGGCGCTGATTACCTCTTTGCCGGAAGACAGGCTCGATGTGCCTTACCACCCCGGGGTTAATCCCCCATTGTGGGAAATGGGGCATGCCGCTTTCTTCTACGAAGTGTTTGTGTTCAATCTGCTGGATGGCACCCCGAGCTATAATCCCGCGATGGATGACCTGTGGGATTCTTTCCATGTTGACCACCGGGATCGCTGGTGTCGGGAGTTGTTCCCTGGTCGTAAAGACACCCTGGCCTATTTCGATACCATCTACGATCGGGTTGCGGAGCGGATCCAGCGTAAGCCGCTAACAGACGACGAGTTGTATCTATACCGTTACGCTATTTTCCACCAGAACATGCATATTGAGTCATTGATCTGGTGTCGGCAGACCGTCGGCTATCCAGCGCCCCCTGACTATCATCCCGAGCGTGCCGGGGCCAGTGAACGGATAGACGGCGATGTCACCATACCCGCCGGGCGATGGTTGATCGGGATGCCCGGTGATTCCACTGACTACGCCTCCGATGACTTCGCGTTTGATAATGAGAAGCCACGGTTTGAGGTTGAGCTGGAATCGTTCACGATTTCCCGAACTCCAGTGTCTAACCGGGAATTTCTTGCGTTTGTTGAAGATGGCGGATACCGACGCCCCGAGCTTTGGTCCTTCGGGGGACGCAAGTGGCTGCAGACGGAAACCGATGTTTCTCTGGTTCATCACTGTGCCGGGCCACTGATGCGTGTGCCCAGGCAACCACTCTATTGGCGCTGGCACGACAACCAATGGCAGGAGCGCCTTTTTGATGACTGGCAACCGCTGAACCTGGATGCTCCGGTGACCCATGTGACTTATTGGGAAGCGGAAGCCTGGTGCCGTTGGGCTGGTCGGAGGCTGCCCAGCGAATATGAGTGGGAAGTGGCGGCGCTGGGTAACCGGCCGGGTCAGCCATTTCGTCGATTCCCCTGGGGTAATGACCCGGTGAGCCCGGAGCGGGCCGATATGAGTGGCCGTACCATGGCACAAAACCCGGTCTGGGATTACCCTGAAGGTGAGAGCCCGTTTGGTTGCCGCCAGATGATCGGTATCGTCTGGGAATGGACCAGTAGCCAGTTTTTTCCCTACGATGGCTTCCGGATCGATATGTACCCGTTCATGTCGACATTGCAGTTCGGTGATCATAAGGTGACGCGTGGCGGTAGCTGCGCCACGTCGGCCTCGCTGATTCGGGGCACCTATCGACAGGCATACCTGCCCATGAGAAGCGATGTATATACCGGGTTCCGCAGTTGTGCGTGACCAGAACTGCTGAGGAACAGCCATGAACGTGTACGAAACCGACGAACTGCTCAGCCAGTATTTGGGATTTCATTACGGCGATCACTATTTCGGGGTGAGTAACTACCCCGCACGGTGCGCCGGTATTTGCCAGGAGATGATGGCCGGGCGGGACAGACGCAGGGCTTTGGATCTGGGCTGTGCCGTTGGCCGCACGGCCTTCGAGCTGGCTCGGGTGTTTGATGAGGTGGTGGGTATCGATCTGTCAAAGCGGTTTGTGGATGCGGCTCAACATCTCCGGCAGCACGGCGAAATCGATTACTTCCGCCGGGATGAAGGTGAACTGGGTGAACGGGTCACCATACGCCTGGAAGAACTGGGCCTGGCCAGGGCTGCCGAACGGGTGTCGTTCACCACAGGTGATGCCTGTCAGTTGTCGGCGGAGCATCAGGATTATGACCTGATTTTTGCTGGAAACCTGATCGACAGACTTCAGGCTCCCGGGTCCTTCCTTGCTGGCATTCATGAGCGTCTGGCAGTGGGGGGCACGCTGGTTATCAGCTCGCCCTATACTCTGATGGAGGAATTCACGCCTCGTAACAACTGGATCGGTGGTTTTGAACTGAATGGGCAACCCAGGAGCGTGCTGGATGGTATGCGGGATATACTGTCCAGTCATTTCGAGCTGATTCAGCCGCCCATGGATGTCACGTTCGTGATCCGCGAGACCCGTCGTAAATTCCAGCACACCATTGCCGAACTCACAGGCTGGCGGAGAGTTCGCTGAGTCAGGAGATGATCGGGAGGCAGGAAAGCGGTTAGCCCGGGTGTAGGGGGGCGCGGATAGCGCCCCCGATTGCCATGAGCACGTCAGGGCAGCTCTACCAGAACCACCAGCCCGAGTTCTTCAATTGAAGCAGGACCTGTACCGTCCGGGTCGAAAGCCGTACGTAGCAGTCCCAGGGAGCCATCGTGGCTGATAAAGCCGTCCATGGTGGTTACGCCATCGCCGCCGCCGGCCTGGGATGCTGTCATGCTCAGTGCACCGCTACTGTCAAAGCTGACATCCAGCGTATTTTTCAGCGCAAAGGTTTCTTTGCCCACTTCCGCGGCCAGACCTCCACTTTTCACGATGGAGACATAATCGGCCGTAATCTCTGCCGCCGTTTCGCTGGTGAAGGTTACGGTGGAGTCAAAACCGGTGTTGTTGAGGAAGATGCTGCCATTGTCTCGGAAGGTCGCCGACAGTAAAAATACCCGATAGGTGCGGTCGGCAAGGGTCGGCGCCGAGCCGTCCGGCAGTTTGATCATCAGGGAGTGGTGGATCTCGGCGAAATCATTGCCGTCGTTGGGGTTGGCCCCGTCAAAATCCGGTACTGCCAGGAAGTCGAAGGTATCGTTGACGAAGCCGTTGGCGGGCCCCCCGATATCACTGATGGTGCCATTTGACTCAAGGGTGAGAGATCCAGACCCGTCATCAGGGGTACCGGACAGTGTTGTCGTGCCACCGGTGGCGTCACGGGCGATTTCAAGCAGACTGCCGCCAGTCAGGACAAAGTTACCGGCGCCGTCAAAAGATACCGTGCTTTGTTCGCTCTCGACACGAATGCCGGCACCCTCTCCCAGGTAGGTGAACAGGCTGACCAGACCAAAATCACCGCTCAGGTCGCTGTTCGTGGCGTTTTCTGGCAAGCGGGCAAAGTATTCCAGGGAGCGCATGACTTCGTCACCGTCCTTCTGCTCCGGATCGATGGCATCTTTCTCGCCGTCTTCATCGGTGTCGATAGTGCGGTAGCGGACTGCGGCTTCCTGCGCGAGTAGGAAGAACAGGTTGTTCGCTGTGGTTTTCTGCAGGCGATAGGTCACCGGCGGGTGGCGGAACCCGAAGTCGCCGTCGATGTCCTCTTCGAACTCGCCTTCCAGCGTCAGCACACCATTGCTGCTGTAGGTGCCGGTGAAAGACTCAGTCTCGTTATCCGCCAGCTCCGGGTAGTACTCCACCATGGCGCTGCCATCGTCGGCGCCGCCCAGGTAGGCGTAGGCCGAAGCATTGGCGCTCAGGGTCACGCCCACCTCGCCATCACCCTTGTCAGTAAAGGTGAAGTCGTCACTGTAGGTATCGGTGGCGAAGGTACCAAAGCCCTGACCATCGGAATCGTGCAACTCCAGGTTCAGGGCTGAACTGCGAAAATCACCGGCGATCTCGGTGACATCGCCTTCGGGTGTGGAAATGGAGTCCACCTGGCCTTCCACGAAGTCGCCGATTTCCTCATCCAGTTTGGCGAACATGGACGAAAGATCGGCCTCTGCGGTCAGATCGAATTCATCGGCCTGGCCGCGCAACTTGACGATTTTATCGGTTTCCAGGCTGTCCAGATCGGCTCCCCGCTCGATAAACTTCTGCAGAACAAATTCCGATATCGGGTCAATATCCACTTCCTGTTCTACCACCTGGGAGCGTAACTGTTGGTTGTTGCTGCCAGATATACGTACGATGAGATTGCCGGCAAGGCTGGTACCATCGGGCACTGTCAGGGTGTAGTCGCCGGTGATGGATGTGGTTGTCCGGGCCAGCACTTCGCCGATCTGGTTACCATCGTTATCAACACGGATGAGTTCGACATCCGCTCCCTCCACCGGCTCCAGCCCGGTGATGGCCGCCGCGGCGCCCGGAACAAAAAAGGCAACAGCGACCTCGAGTGGGGATCTGGGCTCCAGTTGGGCCACCATGCCGCCCGGGGCCGTTACTTTGCCACCTACCTCTGTGCCTTGTGTGTCCGCCGTATCATCGTTGCTGCTGGACGAATTACTGCAGCCGGTAACCGCCAGGCTGGCCGTAACCGCCGACAACAATGCTAACCGTTTGAATGAATACATTTCGATCACCCTTTTAGATTTATTGGTGTTTGCCGGGTGACTATTGCAAAAGCAGGGCGAGGTAAAATCCCCTAAACAGGGTATTCGTTGGATTCAGATCCGGTGTTTTGCAGGAATACCCTGTCGGTTCTTCAATTGACTGGCCAGCGCCACACCGGTTTCACTCATGGTCAGGTAGGCCTGATCGGCGCCTGCTGCGCGGATCTGCTGTGCTTCGTCCTCGTACAGGGTGTGGGCCACGATGTACCCCGAAAAGCCTTTTTTCCGAAGATTTCTGGTGGCAATGAGCTTGCCCTCTATGTCACCCATGGCAAGAATGACGGCCTCAACGGCCGGCATATGGAGGCCCTGCCAGAAAGAGGTGTCCTCTGCATCCGCGAACACCACGTTGCGACCTGCTTTCTGGTGCTTGGACACTTTTGCCGGGTCAGAATCCAGTCCCATAACATGGGGTTCTGTGTCCGATAGGTGGTCATAAGCCGCCGTTCCGGTTCGTCCCATCCCCATGATCAGTACTTTGGTGTTTGCGAGGGAAATTGGCTGCTCATCCGGGTGATGGCGTTTGCTTTCATACGGTGTAAGGCGGGTATTGAAACGTTCATAGAGCGTGTGGGCGAAGCGATTGATTGGCGCCGATATAAGGAAGGAGAGCGCGACTGTGAGAGCAAGTGGTACCAGCCATTCCGGCAGAGCGACACTGGCGACAATCAGGCCAAACTCGCTGTAGTTGGTGAGTGACAGCGCACTCAGGAAACTGCTGCGGGCCCGGAGCCGGAAGGCCAGCAGTAAAAAGAAAAACAACACGCCTTTCAGGGGTAATATCAGCGAGGCGATCAGCGCGAATATCAGCGCGTTGCCATCGGGCAGTCCCCCGATACCGATCTGCAGGAAAAAACCAACCAGGAAGACTTCCTTGACACTCCAGAGTGATTTGGCCAGCTCCTGAGATCTTGGGTGGTTGGCCAGCATGGCGCCAAACACCAGGGCACCCAGTTCCGGGCTCAGTCCGACAGCCTCAAAGCCAAGACCACCGAGCGCCAGGGCCAGTAATAGTCCGAGCAGCACCAGCAGCTCGTCATGACCACTGGCATCCAGGAGTCGGAAGAGGAGAGGGCGGAGCAGGGGCAGACCAAAGACGATGAATACCCATTGGGACGGGGTCTGTCCGGCAGCCAGACTCATGACGACCAGGGCGATCAGGTCCTGCATGATCAGGATGCCAATGGCGACGCGGCCGTGAAAGGCTCGTAATTCCCGCTTGCTTTCCAGGATCTTGGCGGCCAGTACGGTGCTGGAAAAAGACAGGGCAATGGCCAGTAATAAGGCGGTTTTCCACGTCAGGTCCATCAGCCAGTACAGACCGGGCGTGAACACTGCGCAGGTGATGGCAAAATGGAACAGGCTGCCACCTATGACCTCGGGGCTGATGATGGAGCGCAGCTTGAGCTTAAGGCCGACGGTGAACAGCAACAGCAGGACACCGAGGTGAGCGATGTGCTGAAGTGAGTTGGTCGCCTCGACAGTAATGTTGATGGTGTCTGCCAGACTACTCAGCAAGAACCCGGCCGCCAGGTATCCGACCAGGGGTGGCAAGCCAACGGTTTTCACCAATAGCCCCAGGCCAAAGGCGAATATAATCCAGATAGCTTCGGGCATGGTGGTCGTCTGTTGGATCAGTTGCTGGATTGAAGAAACTGTCGGAACAGTTTAGCGGACTCTTCTGGCACTTCTATCATGGGTGCGTGGCCGACGCCATCCAATAGGACCTTTCGGGCATTGGTAATGCGCTCGACAAAAATATCGGCATTGCGATAGTTGATCACGCGATCTTCCTTACCCCATACCACCAATACCGGTGCCTCGATCCGTTCGATGGCATTGCGAAAGTGAGGTTCGTAGCCGGTGTCCCGAATGGCGGCGAAGATCACTTCGTTGACTTCACGGTTGGCGATGGCTTTCTCTTCCATCACATCCAGAATCGGCCAGGGCGCAAATGGCCTCTTCTCCAGGGCAAAGTCCATAAGCCGCTCGAAATCCCCCGGTTTTTTGGGAATCAGCGGGTTATCCCCTTCCGTCACCAGTTCCACCAGTTCACTGTCGTACTCAAAAATACCGGCAGGGTCGAATAGTACGGCGGAATGGATCTGGTCGGGAAAAGTCGCGGCATAAAGGGCAGTGATGGCGCCCCCCATGGAGTTCCCCATCATATGGGTCCGGTTAATTCCCAGTGCTGAGAGAATACGGGACACGTGTTGCACCTGATCCTCGAAACGGTAGCCGAGATCCAGTTCCTTGCTGCTGTCACCGTGACCGGGAAGGTCGATGGCATAGACGTTGAATTCGTCAGTCAGCTCCCCGGCGAAGCGGGTCCAGTTGTCCTTGTTGGCGCCGAAGCCGTGGATCAGGACAACGGTGTCGCCATTTGTGGCGTCCTTGTTGCGAAGGTACGCAATGTCCAGTTCACCGACGACCACTCTGTCTGACTCCAGCCCTGCGGATGAACGTTCCCAGGCGATGGCGGTGTCGTAGATGTCCTGGCGGGAACATCCCCACAACAGCAGCGTGGTCAATATTAACAGGAGCAGGGCAGGCAGGCGGGCTTCAGGGGGCATTGGAAATCAGGCTCCGGTTCCGGTGGGGCAGTCCATCGAGGGCAATGGTTACAGTAACTTAAAAACCGTCTCGGTCAAGGGTCGGACTCAGATTTGAGTTCGGGAGTGAACAGGATGCTGGTGTGAGTTTTGGTGAAATCTCTCAAAACACTTACTCTGTTCATCGTTTGCCGATAACAGGAACCATGAGGTTGTCATGAAGCCCAGATTCAGTCTGGTTGGCCGTTATTCATTTATCTCCCTGACACTGATGGTTGGTTCTGTCGCGGTGCTCAGTGCGCTCTATACTGCGGTATCGGATTCAGTCAACGAACGACTTGCCGGAGAGCGCCTTGAGGCCCAGGTGGCCGGTAACGCCAACCGGTTAACCAATTTCATCGAGAACCGGATCTATCAACTGGAGACCCTGTCTACCCACCCGTCCATGCCGTTGTATCTGGCATACAGCGATGCAGTCCCCGAAGGTGTCAGAGAACTGGTGCGGGTGGAGGCCGACTCACCGGATCTCTATGGCATTCTGTTTTTCGACAGCAGAAATAACTTGACGGAAGTGGTGCCAGGCCAGGCTGCTTCCGGACGTCCGTACTGGAATCGTGAAGGCTGGTCCCTGGTCGGACTGCCGGTTATTGATTTTGGTATCAGTGAAATCATTGGCCCGTGGCTGCCGGATAGGGGTGGCCCCGCCTGGCTGCTTATACGCCAGCCGCTGCGGGCCGGATCAGAACAGGCTGTACAGGGAGCAATTGCCTTGCATGTGCGGCTGGCTTCGTTGACTGAACTGATGCGAACAGAAAACCTCGCCGGCGTGTTGCGGCCGTTCTTGCGCACGCCTACTGGAGAACTCCTGGATGCCACAGGTAATCTTCGGACAACGATGCCCAAAGACCTTCGTGCCGGCCCGGAAGTGTTGCCCGGGTGGCGTATTGATTATGTGGTTTCTGCAGGTGAGATCCTGAGTCCGTTGCGTAACGCCCAGTTGGGACTTTACGCCCTGGCCGGCGTGTTGGTCCTGGGCACGGTCATTCTGTTCTGGGCGCTTGCCCGAAGTCTGCGCCGGCGTGTGGCCCGGTTGACAGAGGGAGCGGAAGCCTTTGCCTGTGGTGATCTGCATTTTCGCCTGCAGGCTCCCAGAAACGACAAGGACGAGATTGACGTTTTGGCGCACGCTTTCAACGCGATGGCAGACCGTCTGCAGGAAATGATCGCGCGTACCGTCCAGGCAGAGAAAATGGCCGTGCTCGGGGAGTTTGCGACTGGCGTGGCCCATGAGGTACGTAACCCGTTGGCCACGATCAAATTGACGGTCCAGGCATTGGAGAAGCGTGAGCCAGACAAACAGCGCAGGGAACTGCTGGTTTCAGTCGAGGATGAAATTGATCGCCTTAACCGTGTGGTCGGGGATCTGCTGGATTATGGCCGTCCGGTACCGGGCGAGCCCCAGCAGGTGGACATCCGCAGAATTTTCCGTCATGCCTCGGTGCTGACCTCCGGGCTGGCGGACAGTCGTCAGGTAACGGTCAGTGCCACCGGTGATTCCAGTTTGACGATCTATGCTAGTCCGGACCAGATCATTCAATGTCTCGTCAATCTTGTGGCCAATGCGGTTCAGGCCTGCAAACCTGGAGGGATGGTGCACCTCCGAGCTTACCGCAGCGGTAACCGCCTGACGGTGGAGATTACCGATAACGGTTGT